>JAKVCT010000004.1 GCA_022448995.1 Saprospiraceae bacterium | reverse complement strand
CGCTTTTTTATTTCATTTTGACTTTTCAAATCAAATGCAGCTTATAGCCTTTTTAAAGAATATTGGTCTAGCTGGTGGTTTGTTATTTTTAATAATAAATGGGCCTAAAGATTTTTCTTTAGAAAAGAAAAAAAAATGAATTCAATGATTAGTATTATCTCTGGTCCAAGCCGTACTGCAGATATCGAAAAAACTTTGGTAATGGGTGCACATGGTCCAAAAGAACTTTTTTTATTTCTGATAGAATCTTGAGTTTTTTTTACTACCTTTATGTGAACAAGGCATTATGTAACTAGCATTATTATTATGAAAACAATTATCTTATTTTCAGTTACTTGTATTTTTTGTTTCTCCTTAACTTCTGCTGATACAACTATTTATTTTGGAAATACCCCGAAAATATCTGAGATCAAAAAGCAGCATCCCAAAAATATTGAGTATAAAGCAGATCAATTATACAATTCTGGTAACTACTCTGGTGCGTACATGCATTACCTAGCACTCAAACAACTAAATGTACGTCAATCGGCTGAAAATATTTACCGTTTAGGAAAAACTGCGGTTGAATATGGACACTATGCTACAGCAAAAGAAAGCTTTCGTAAATTGCTGAATAAAGGAAAGAAGTTTCCAGAAATTAATTTTGAGTATGCCAATGTACTCAAGCGAATGGGGGACTATCAATCAGCAATTGCTTTCTATCATCAATATATTCAAGATCATCTTTATGAAAAGCACAACGAATATCTAAAACTAGCAAGAACTAATGTTAGATCTTGCTCTAAGGCAATGCGTACCCCTCTAGATGCTAAAATTGGTGTAAGGAACTTAGGTTCTGCTGCTCTAGGTTTTGGTAAAAATGTGGTAGCGCTGTCTCAAACCACTCAACAAGGTATTCGCTATGTTGAATATAGAGATGAAAAAGGGTCTTGCCTAAAAAAAGTAATGCCTAATATGGAAATCAAAGAGATGAAAGGTATTGCTGGAGATCCAGACTTTAATGTTGGATCACCATATGTTGCTAAAGATGGACAAACTGTATATTTTACACAAAATAGACCTAATTCAAAAGGTGAGTTAGAAGCAAAGATCTATGTAGGTACAATTGATTCAGAAGGTGAAATTGGCTCTATCAGGAAACTAGGTTCAGGAATTAATCGTATGGGATATTCCAGTTTATCTCCTACTCTTGCTTATACTGAGTATGGTCAAGAAATCTTGTATTTTACTTCAACTTTACCTGGTGGATATGGAGGTTATGATATTTGGTACTCTGTCAAGATGTCCAATGGAAAATTTACAATGGCCTACAACCTAGGTCGCCGAATCAATTCTAATGACAATGAGATCACACCTTTCTACAATCAAACCAATAAAGAGTTATATTATAGTTCTAATATTCCTAAGGGATATGGAGGGTATGATGTATACAAAATGACTGGAAATAAAAAATATTGGGTAAATGATGAAGCTACACATCTACCTAAACCAATCAATTCTCATGGTGATGATTGTTATTTTATCTTAGATAATAATGGTAATGGGTTCTTTACCTCTAACCGAAATTCAGATAAAGCCGAACACTTAAAAGTTTATCAATTTAATGAGCAGATGAGTGCACAGTCTCAAAACAAGAAAAAATAATCATCAACAATAGAGTCTATCACAAATAGTTTTGTACTCAGAATAACTTCTTATAATCTTGACTAGTTGCATAAACTAACTACTTATGCCTGGTACAAATCTATTGGTGACACTATCTAATATCTCAAAAAGGACATTCTATCTTTAAAGATGGAATGTCCTTTTTTGGGTAAATAGAAGTTATTGAGAATAAAACAGCAAAAAGCATCAATAAAAAGGTGATTAAAAGACTAAAAACTAAACACTTATCAAAAATATGCGTATATTATTTTGTAAATAAGTAACGAATTCGAGAAACTCAACAATAAATTTTGAGTCTATCGTTAAGTAACTTTTTCTTATTCAAGATCTATTGACTGATTCCATTATATAAAAATTAGGTCAATCTGCTTATTTAAGTAGATTGACCTAATTTTAGACATGCTCTTAGTTATATACTTGTATCATCAGTAATACTCTAACCTATTTTGAAATGAGACGTAAAATCCTGTCTTTAGAATCAGCACACAATATTCTAGAACCTTATTTAGAAGATTTAGTAGCTTCCATTCGTAATGGCTTTGAAGATTATCTAAAAATCAGCCAATATGCTCAATCCTTTGAAAATAAAATAAGTTATAAAGTAAGAACAAAAGCCTCTATTATTCATGAACATATCTCAGGGCATCTAAGTGCTAACTTTCAGAAATATCCTGATGTCACTGCCAAAGAATGGAATAATATATTTGGATTAAAAATAAAGAACGATTTATTCCTAAGGGTCAAAAAACTGAATCCAGATTATTCGATCACAAGTTATATGACCAAACAGGCCAAAGATTATTTGCGTCAACTTTCCATTCCTGGTTTTCCTGAGGAGCCCACCTTATTGATCGCAGGTTATATTCCTGAATATAATTGGTCGGGTATTCGAGACATTTGTATTACCTGTTGGGATGGTGAACACTTACGTTGGATCTTTGACGTAGAACAGTATGCCGCAGAACAAATAGAACTCCCTTTTGCAGAAAACATAGACCATAGAGAAGTAATCAAAAGAGCCAATCTAATTATTAGAGGCAGAAATATAAATTTAGACGATTCTCCTACAAACAATTAATCATAATTTTAACTACATGAAGTTTTTAAACGTAGAAATTAAAGCCCATTGTAATCAACCACAATGGGTTGAACAGCAACTACTCAAAGCAAAAGCTGACTATAAAGGAATAGATCATCAAATAGATACTTATTTTCACATTCCTGAAGGCCGATTAAAACTCCGAGAAGGAGCTATTGAAAATGCACTAATCTTCTACCAACGTCCTAATCAAAAAACAGCTAAACCTTCCTTAATTACCTACCATAAAACTTCTCAAGAAGCAAACTCCTTAAAATCTGTCCTTAACGATGCACTATCTACCAAAGTGATCGTAGATAAACAACGAAAAATCTTTTTTATTGATAATGTTAAATTTCATATCGATGAGGTGATGGGTTTAGGTAGCTTTGTGGAGATAGAAGCAATAGATTATAATAATGATATTGGTGAGGAAACGTTGCAAAAACAATGTGAGTATTATATAGAATATTTAAATATACAATCTCAAGATTTAGTAACTGTTTCTTACAGTGATCTTTTACTCCTTGAATAGGGGCACTAGTCTTGCAGATCGCTTCGTGATTCCGTTAAAGCACGAAGCCCCTCAATACATATTGAGGGGCTTTTTTCATTCTACCACAAGAAACTAAGGCTAAGCTTTTAGTTCTTCTTTTTCTTCTTTTTCTTCTTGCTTCTTTGTACTTTCTTTAGCATCTTCCTCTTCTCCATTATTTAGCAAAAGTTTTTTGATTTTTGCTTCAATTTCAGCTGCTACTTCTGGGTTATTTAACATAAATTGCT
Source organism: Saprospiraceae bacterium (assembly GCA_022448995.1). Lineage (GTDB taxonomy): Bacteria > Bacteroidota > Bacteroidia > Chitinophagales > Saprospiraceae > JAKVCT01. The sequence continues at coordinate 60,446 of JAKVCT010000004.1, read as the reverse complement.
TGGCGGCTTCTCTACCTTGAGCAATTTTATTAGGACCATAACCATACCAAGCACCACTCTTAGATAAGACATCATACTCAGCTCCCAAATCAACAATCTCCCCTACCTTAGAAATACCTTCTCCATACATAATATCAAACTCCGCAATACGGAATGGAGGCGCTAATTTATTTTTGATAACTTTGACCTTCACATGGTTCCCCATTACGTTCCCTTGGCGATCCTTGATTGCCTGACCAGAACGGCGAATATCTAAACGTTGTGAAGCGTAGAATTTTAATGCATTACCACCTGTAGTAGTTTCAGGATTTCCGAACATCACACCAATTTTCTCACGTAACTGGTTGATGAAAATACAGCAACAGTTTGTTTTTCCAATAGCAGCAGTTAGTTTACGCATCGCTTGAGACATCAAACGAGCTTGTAAACCCATTTTAGAGTCTCCCATTTCTCCTTCAATCTCGCTACGAGGTACTAATGCAGCAACAGAATCAATAACAATAATATCAATAGCCCCTGAACGGATCAAATTTTCTGCAATTTCTAGAGCTTGTTCACCATGATCAGGCTGTGAGAAGATTAGTTCATTAACATTCACACCTAATTTCTCTGCATAATAACGATCAAAAGCATGTTCCGCATCAACAAAAGCAGCAATTCCTCCTGCTTTTTGACATTCTGCGATAGCATGAATTGCCACAGTCGTTTTACCAGAAGATTCTGGACCATAAATTTCAATTACACGTCCTCTTGCAAAACCATTGGTTCCTAGAGCAACATCTAAGCCCAAAGATCCTGTTGAAATTGCCTCTACTTTCTCAACTGTTTTGTCTCCCAAACGCATTACTGCACCTTTACCATAGCTTTTTTTCAAGCGATCTAATGTACCTTGTAATGCTTTCAGCTTATTTTGCTGTTCGGAATCTGTTTTTTTAGATTTAGCCATTTGTTTCTAAAATTTTATATACACTAATTGTTTATAGCAACAGTACAAATATAAGCTATTAAGTGAAATAATGCAAGTTTATTTTAAAAAAAACTGAAAAAAAACTAAATTAATGTCATTAATTTGCTAACTAAAGCTTTTTTTGTCTAAAATTGACTTTACACAATCTAACAAGCCCTTTTCACTGGGTTGTTTAGCTATTTTATACTTAGAAATATCATATTTTTCTAATTCACGAGCAGTTGTTTTTCCTATAGCAACCACTGTTTGTCCAGATTCTAGAGAATACAACTCAAAATAAGCATTTACATTTAGAGGACTTGTAAATACAAGTATATCAGCTTCTGGGTTTGGAAACTCTTTTTTAGCTTCATTGGCATACACCACCAAAGATTTGGTCTGGAATCTATCTTTCAAAAGTTTCTGAACAGATTCTCTGGATTTTTTGGCTTGTACAAAAACAATTTGCTCTTCCTGAACAACTTTTTCAAACGCTATACTCGTGCTTATGGGCTCTCCTGAGCCTGTAAAATCAGCATGGTATCCATATTTAGCCAAACTTTTGGTAGTTTGAGCTCCAATGGTTGCAAGCTTTGCCTCTAACCTTATTTCTTTGATACCTTGAAAGAAATAGTCTACACCTCGACTTGAATAAAAGAAATACCAATCCCCCTTGAGAATCTTGGTAAAATGAACAGGTTTAAAATCTATTAAGGAATAATCTATTAACTCAATTTCTTTAATATTGGATTCAACCCAAGACAAAAATACACTATTTTGTTTTATTTTCCTAGAAATAAAAACCCGTTGCATATATTTGTTTTTGCAAGTTATTTAAGAATAAACAGTGGATAGATAAATAAGTAGATAGAACAAAGCTTTTTTCTATTCTTATAGTTCCACGTTGAACTTTAAAAGGAGCTGTAAACCTTGGCTTTCAATCTGTGCAAACCAGTCACAAAAAGTATAGAAACTCTAGTGTGCGATCGTTAGTTAGCTATTCTAGGACAACTTCTTTTTATAAAAAAACGGAAAGCTCTCTAAAAGAGTTTTCCGTTTTTCGTTTTATTATCAACATAGTATGTCCTTTGGAGCTTATTACTCCATCACAAAATGGTTGAAATAGAGCCTAAAAAATACTAAGCTTCTACTTTTGTTGCTTCTGCAAAAGCATTGATCAATTCAGCATCTAAATTACCATAATGTTTTTGGTAATCTCTAAAGCTACATTTTGTTACCTCAATAGCTTCCTCTCTACCATAAGTATGAGTGATCATAACCTTGGACTTTTGTCCAGCATCTGCATCTGGATCTTCCTTATAAGTCATGAAATAATGCTTAATTCGTTTGATTAGCTTGGGAGGACAATCTGTTACATCATTACAATCCCCATAGGTATGATCTCCAGTCAATACTCCTATTAATTTGTCATCCGCTTCACCTTTATCTACCATTCTGAAACCTCCAATGATTTTAACATCAGCCAAAAGATCTCCTCTTGGAATTTTACGATCTGTTAGAATACAGATGTCTAATGGATCTCCATCTCCCTCAAGATTCTCTAAACCTGTTTTCTCCATACAAAAGTTTGCCATTGCTTCTGCAGAATAAGTCCGTGGAACAAATCCATACATACAAGGCATTGTATTGGAGAACTTATTCGGACGATCAACCATCAAATATCCTGATTCTTTGTCAATCTCATATTTCATTTCATCTCCAGGAACGATTTCTACATAACAACGAACAATTTCTGGTGCGTTTTCTCCAGGAGAGATTCCGTGCCAAGGATGTGCTTTATAACGTAGATTAAGTTTTTGCCAAATTTGTTTTATTCTTTCATTCTCCATAATAATATTCAATCTTATCAGTTTTTTACGATACAATGAGATTTAATAATTTAAACTTGTCCAAGTCGCTAGATTATGAGTTTCTTGCTTTAAAGTTCTTAAAGAAAAGATAGTAGTTTGTAATATTTTATACTTTTTCACAAAGCACTAAATGCTCAGTGGAACTAAAGTTGTACTCATATTAACAAATACACTAATTTCAAATATACTCTAATTATCAATTACTTAAGAGCCTTATAATTTGTAGGACAGACAAAATTACAATCTTTTATTTACTTATTTTTGATAGATATACTTTTATTTCTCAAACAAGTTTTTTGTTACAAAAATTGCTATAGATTCTAACTCTAGATTTTCTCTTCTTTAGAAAGCTTACTCTAGCTCCAAAGCTCTAAGAAAACGTTTTAAGATCTGACTATCAGCTTATTGCAATAATATGATTTTTTTTTTGACAAAACAACAAGTCTTATCAACACATAAATTAAAAAATAAGCTTAGTAAAATTTATTATGATTTGAGTAAGATATTGTCTAATAAACGTACACCATCTACTCGAACTGTTGTACAAGCAACAATTTCTTCTGCTTCTTTCCAGTGTTTGAGATCTTGCAAGGTATTGGCATCCACAATTTCAAAATAATCCACCGACATATCTGCTGCCTGAAATTTTAGGAGTGCCTCTTGTTTGAGTTTTAGAAGATCTTGCTGTTCTTTGGCTCGTTCTTTAATCTCAAAAAGAATAGTAGAGATTAATGCTGCCTTAGTACGTCCCTGTTTTCCTAAGCGGATATTTCGAGAACTCATTGCCAAACCGTCTGCTTCTCGCATAATAGGTACACGTACTAACCGTACAGTTAGCTGAAGCTGTTGGATCATATACTTGATGATAGTATATTGTTGAAAATCCTTTTGCCCCATATACAGAGCATTAGGTTGTACAATATCTAACAAACGATGTACCACTTGGACAACACCTCTAAAATGACCGTCTCGGTGAGCACCTTCCATCGTCTTATCTAAACCATTTAGATCTAAATCTATTAATTTGATATTTTCAGGATATACTTCGTTCGCATCAGGCAAGTACAGAACTTGGCATCCAACCTGTTGTAATAGGTTGATGTCTTTCTCTACAGGTTTGGGATAATTCACCAAATCTGTTTTATCATCAAATTGGGTAGGATTAACAAAAATAGAGCAGACCACTAAATCATTTTCCTGAAGAGCTTGTTCAATCAAGGATAGATGTCCTTTGTGTAAAGCTCCCATAGTTGGCACAAAACCAACTTGTTTGCCCTGATTCCGTGCTTGATTTAAATATGTCTGTAGGTCTTGATTTTTTTTGAAGAGATACATCTCTAGAAATTAAACACTAAGGAATAGCTTCCAAAAGTGAAGCTTTTACAGATTAAGCCAGCAATTTAGGGTATTTGTTTCACATATTTAGGTTTTTTGCAAAAAAATATCTACTTTTTTTGTACCTTTGTGCATCGAATAGATAATACTAATTTTTAATTCACATATTATTCAACTACCATCTATGGCTGATAAGAAAAGAATTTTGATTGTTACTCAGGAAATGAAACCTTATACCAACATTTCAAAAATGTCGGAAATTGTACGGACTTACTCTCAATATTTGCAAGAGAATGGAATGGAGATCAGAATTTTGATGCCACGTTTTGGAACTATCAATGAGCGTAGACACCGCTTACACGAGGTAGTTCGTTTGTCAGGGATGAACATCAACGTCAATGACGAGGATTATCCATTAATTATAAAAGTAGCATCTCTTCCAGGTACTCGTATGCAGGTTTATTTCTTGGATAATGAAGAATTCTTCAAGCGTAAAACAGTATTTAAAACAGATAGTGGCGAATTGCACAAGGATAATCTAGATAGAACGGTTTTCTTCTGCAAAGGGGTTATAGAGACAGTCAAGAAATTTGGATGGTCTCCAGATATAGTGCACTGTCACGGTTGGATGACAAGTTTGTTGCCAGCATATCTAAAGACACATTATTGTAACGAGCCGATCTTCCAAAATGCACAAGTTGTTCATTCTGCTTATGAATGTGGAGAAATCAATGAGGCATTCAATACTGATTTTAATGCACAAGCAAAGAAAAATTTATTAGATACGGTAGTGGAGAGTTATACTAACGCGAATAATACTTTGGATTTGAATAAAGGAGCTGCTTTACATGCAGATGGTGTTGTTCTAAACGATTCAATTGAATTGGATCTTAACGGAGCACCTAATATCACACATGATGATGAAGCAACCGCTGCTTATTTAGAGTTTTTCAAAGAATTGTTTGTAACAACAGAAGCCTAAATTCTAATAACTTATCCATGCCTAAATGGAAAAGCACTAAGAGCAATATCAAAAGTTTGAATCAATGTACTTAGTGCTTTTCTTTAAATAAGTCTTCCACTTTTCCAACCAAATCCCTTCCCCACATCGATAAAGAAGTAGAAGCAAGTTGGTTCTGAATGATTTGAGAATCGCACAGAAGATACTTTATTCTGCTAAAGCATCATCTATTTCTATCAGACATTAGCAAGTATCAATATGCTTCTGTACATTTGTGCTCAAATACAATTTTTCATTTCAAGTAAAGAACTTTATACTACGATTTTATGAGATTTCAGACTAGGCTATTCATACAATATAGCTTGTTACTGGCTGTCATCATGACTACTGGCTGTAGTAAGCCTTCAGAGTTAGGATTGACATTAGTGGAACAAGAACAATCTTCTATTTTATTTACCGATTCTATCGGACTAACCTTACAAACAGTTACGACTCCTACCCAGAATACCTTGAATGAGGTACGCTTGCTTATAGGAGAATACGATGATCCCATTTTTGGTAAAACCACCTCAAGTGCATATCTCAACTTTAGCTTACCAAGCACCAATGTCAGTTTTCCTAATACAACATATGATTCCTTGGTATTATCTTTGGAGTTTGACACAACAGGACATTATGGTGAAGTCTTAAGTAACCCTACAAACCAAACATGGGAAGTTTACCGTATGGAATCGTCTATAGAGATTAATACTGACTATAATTCGGATGCAACATTTTCTACGGGACAGTTGCTTGGTAGTGGGTTTAGTTTCTACCCAAATTATAGCGATTCTATACAAATAGAAGAAGATGGTTCTAGCAAGCTAAGAGCTGCTCAACTTCGCATTCGTTTGGATGACAATTTTGGTCAGGAATTGCTTAATCCTACTGACCCGAACATATATAGCTCTAATGAAAATTTCAAGAACTTCTTCAAGGGTTTATTAATCCAACCAGTAGCCAATGCAAATAATAATAGTTTGCTTCGGTTTAGGTCAAGTTCTAATGATATATACACTCGTCTAACCCTCTACTATTCTGAAACAGAAACAGATAGTAATGGTGTAGTAAATTCTGTTCCTAAAACGTATGTTTACTCTTCGGCTAGTGATGCAGAATCTGTGATAGGTATTCAACACGATTATACAACATCTAATATCTTAGATAATAATACAACAGATACTATCGTTTATGTACAAGGAGCAGATGGTGTGGGAGTTAGTATTGATTTTAGCAGTCTTTTAGACCTAGGTTCCATTAGTGTAAACAAAGCAGAACTCTATGTTTATCCTGTGGATGGTGATACGGATGAATTTCCCATTCCTTCACAATTGGTTTGTAAATATGAATTGGCAGATGGAAGTCTAGATTTCATAGATGATATTTATACCTCTTTCTCTAGATTAGGAACGTATGATCTATTTGGAGGAATCTTGGATAAACAAGATAGTAACAACAATTTCTATAAAATGAATATCTCAGAGTATTTACAACGTGTTGTTAATGCTGAAACTAGTAACAATAAGCTATATCTACAAACTGTAGCTGTTATTGACCCATCTCGAGTTCGTTTGGGTAACCATAATAGTACAAAATATAACAGTAAACTTTTCTTAACTTATACTAAACTTCAATAATCTATGTGTGGAATAGTCGCTTATGTTGGCGCAAAAAAGGCTTATCCTATTTTGATCAAAGGCTTACAACGTTTAGAGTATAGAGGGTATGATAGTGCAGGAATTGCCCTGCTAGAGAATGATAAACTCAATATATATAAACGTCAAGGTAAGGTAAAAGACTTAGAAAAGTATACCAAAGACAAAGATATTTCTGCGACTATTGGTATGGGACATACGCGCTGGGCTACACACGGAGAACCCAACCATACAAATGCTCACCCTCATGTATCTGGTAATGGTAATATAGCGTTGATTCATAACGGAATTATCGAAAATTATGAAGCTATAAAATATGCCCTATCTAAAAAAGGACACCAATTTGAGAGTGAAACAGATACCGAGATTCTTACACATTTGATTGAAGAGATCCAGTATAAAGAAGCAGTGAGTATTGAAGAAGCTGTTCGTCTAGCATTAGGACAAGTTGTTGGAGCATATGCTATTGTAGTTATAGATAAGACTGCTCCCAACAAAATTATTGCTGCACGAAAAGGTAGTCCACTAGTGTTAGGATTAGGTGAAAATGAGTTTTTCTTAGCTTCTGATGCTTCTCCTATCATAGAATATACCAAGAATGTAATCTATATTAATGATGAAGAACTCGTTTCGATCAGTACAGATGGTTCGTTTACTATCAAGACTATTGATAACGAGATTCAAACTCCTTTTATCCAAAAACTGGATATGGAAATAGAGATGATTGAGAAAGGAGGATATGAGCATTATATGCTAAAAGAGATTCATCAGCAATCTACGACAATTGCAGATGCCATGCGTGGTCGTTTGAATGCTAAGCAGGGTATTATTACCTTGGGGGGGATCAATGAATTTGAGAATCGGATTCGAAATGCCGACCGCTTAATTATTGTTGCTTGTGGAACATCTTGGATTGCAGGCTCTATTGGAGAGTATTTATTTGAGGATCTAGCTCGAATTCCAACAGAAGTAGAATATGCCTCAGAATTTAGATATAGAAATCCAATTATTTCTAATAAAGACATTGTCATTGCCATCTCTCAATCAGGTGAGACAGCAGATACTCTGGCAGCCTTAGAACTAGCTAGAGAAAAAGATGCCTTAACCTACGGTTTGTGTAATGTAGTAGGCTCTTCTATTGCTAGAGTAACCAATGCAGGATCTTATATTCATGCAGGACCAGAAATTGGAGTTGCTTCTACCAAGGCCTTTACAGGTCAGCTAACTCTATTGATACTCATGGCCTTACAACTAGCATATCGCAAAGGAACCATATCTGCGTCTTATTACTTCCAGTTATTAAACGAGTTGGAGAATATCCCACAGAAAGTGACTAAAGTATTAGGAAATGATTCTAAAATTAGATATATTGCTAATCTGTGGAAAGATTCTAGCAATGCACTTTATTTGGGTCGTGGATATAATTTCCCTATTGCCCTTGAAGGTGCTCTCAAGCTCAAAGAAATATCCTACATTCATGCAGAAGGTTATCCAGCAGCAGAGATGAAGCATGGACCAATTGCATTGATTGATGAAAACATGCCGGTGATTATTATTGCTACTAATGATAGTGTCCGTGAAAAACTGATCAGCAATATTCAAGAGGTCAAAGCAAGAAAAGGAAAAGTCTTGGCAATCATCAATGAAGGGGATACTCAAATCCAAAAAATGGTAGATCATTATGTAGAATTGCCACCAACCGCAGAACCTTTAACACCTTTGTTATCTGTTATTCCATTGCAACTCTTAGCCTATCATATTGCTGTATTAAGAGGATGTAATGTTGACCAGCCTAGAAATTTAGCAAAGTCGGTTACAGTAGAATAATATAGAAAATAGCCTAAAACTGTCAGAAAAGTTCGTAGAGGTTTTCTAAATGATTTGTTTTGACTCATTTTGCTCAAACTAACTTTTCAGACAGTTTATATTACCCTAAATTATTTGCTAGCTAATCTACCAACAGTTGATTAAAGAATACTAGAAATATCAAATATAATACATGTATAATACAGATAGAAAACCATTGATTATCAGAGAGTATGGACGTAATGCTCAACGATTGGTCGATTATGCAAAAACTATACAGGATCCTGTACACCGTCAGGCATTTGTGGAACGTATCATAGAGTTGATTATGGAAATGTATCCACATACTAGAAATGTAGAAGATTATAGATTAAAGATTTGGTCTCATGTACTGATGATGAGTAACTATGAGTTGGATGTAGAAGTACCTCAAGATATTCCTTCAGCGAGATACAGAAGACATCCAGAGGCGGTTCCTTATCCAAAACGCAACTGGAGGTTTAGACATTATGGAAGTAATGTCCAAGATCTTATTGACAAAGCCCTACATATGGAAGATAGTCCTAAAAGACAGGAGTTTTTGGGTATAATTGGTTCTTATATGAAGATGACTCAGAAGGCTGCCAATAGAGATCATATCAATGATGAGCAAATTAGAGAAGATTTTGAGCGTATGACAGAAGGTCGTCTGTCTATCCCTGAACAGTTCTATTTGGATGGTTTAATCAATCCTAGACCACGCCGTCAAAATAATAATACCAATAAGCGTAACAATAACAGTGGTGGAAAATACTCTAGAAAAAGAAAATAACTGGGATAGAGTTGTTCTGTAGCGCTAAAAAGGCTCTACAGAACAACTTGTCTTAGCTTACAACTTGAAATTATTCATCAAATCTACCAAATATTCCACGCCTGTTTTTGGCATTGCATTATAAATAGAAGCACGGAATCCCCCCACAGAACGATGCCCTTTGATTCCTGATACCTTGTGTTTAGCACAATATTCCATAAACTTCTTGGTATACTGATCCTCCTTCATAACAAAGGGAACATTCATAATCGAACGATCTTCCTTAGCAGCAGTACCTTCAAAATATTCACTAGTATCAATTGCATTATATAAAAGCTGAGCTTTATCTCTGTTTATTTTTTCCATAGCAGTTACCCCACCATTCTTCTTCAACCAACGAAGGGTTAACAAGCAGACATAAATCGGATAAACAGGAGGTGTGTTAAATGCAGAATTTTTCTTGACATGTGTCTGGTAATCTAACATAGTAGGTATGCTACGTTCCACCTTTCCCAAAATAGACTTACGAACAATTAACAAAGTTGTACCTGCAGGACCTAGATTTTTCTGTGCACCAGCATAGATTAGGTCAAATTGTTGTGCATCAAACACTCTGCTAAAAATATCTGAAGACATATCAGCTACTAACATAGCATCTGATTTAGGAAAACTATGATATTGTGTTCCGTAGATTGTATTATTGCTAGTAATATGTAGGTATTTAGCATCTTCTGGAATAGTATAGCCCTTTGGGATATAATTGAAGTTACTTTCCTTAGATGATCCAAGAACAGCTACATTACCAAAGTTTTTAGCTTCCTTGATAGCCTTTGTCGACCATGATCCTGTGTCTACATAACATGCTGTCTCCTCAGCATTGAGTAAGTTCATGGGTACCATATAAAACTGCGAGCTAGCCCCCCCTGTTAGGAATAATACTTTATACTCATCATTCAAACCTAACAATTCTGCAACCAACTGTTCTGCTTCTGCCATAAGTTCTACTACAGGTTGGCTACGATGTGACATCTCTAATAAAGAAAGCCCTAAGCCTTCATAATCTAATGCAGCTTGTGCAGCCTGTTCCATAACCTCTTGTGGAAGGATACCAGGACCTGCACTAAAATTGTATTGTTTTTGAGAAGTTGTTAACTGAAAGCTTGAGGCATTTTCTGTGTATAACATATGATAAAGATAATGACCAAGGATAAAACAAGTGCTTAAGTACTCTGTAACATAAATAAGCAAAGAATTTTATATTACACACTACTTAAACAGTTAACTTGTTTAGATACACCCTGTTTGGTTAAGAAAAAAGAATGAATTAGGCTTGTTGACCGCTTGACGATACAAACCTAATCTATGCAACAAAAACCTCAGCAAAGATAAGTCTATTCAGAATAAATAGTAAAAATCTTAGTCCTTAGTTTATTCTTTTTCGTGAGTAAGCACAATAATCTCCCTAAATCTCTGTAAAAATATTGGATTGAAAAACTTAAACCTTCATTCTGAAACCCCAAAGAACTCTATTCAACTCCTCCTAAAAGGCTCTGCAATAAGTCAAGAAATAGCCTAATAATACTCATAAGTATAGACCACAAAACTAACTAAATTAGAGGTTTTACCCATAAAAATACTCTCTGTCCGGCTTTGTGTTATTTCATCTAGAGAGTATACCTCCTTTCGGAGTAAATCTCCATTGTTATCATAGGAAATTCGTTGTTTTATAATCCCTTTGTCATCCCAAACCTGCACTGTATGTTCCATTAGAGGCCCTGAAGCATCGTATAATTTTCGTACAATTACTTTTCCTTGAGCATCTTTCTCCAGAACAATCTCAAAAAATTTATTGGCTTGGTAATCCTTCAAGGTTTTGTATACTTTGTTATTATTTCTATCATAAATGTAACTAACCTCTAGAGTTTTCTCCTTTTTTGCATTCAAACGCTCTTCTTTGATCGGAACCCCTGTATCATCTAGAGTAATTTGTAAGATATCCTTGAGTTCCCCATTTCCAGTATAGCGTATTTCTTTAATCAAATGTCCTGCATTGTCATATTCTTGAACATAGTCTAGTACTTTTTTACCGTTATTATCTGTACGATAACAGTTGGTCGTATTTTTAGAATATTCATAAGTATAGACATATTTTTCACGCCCCTCTTTATCAAACAAAATCCAATTTTTTCGTTGAGTATCTTGATTGTATTGAATTGTTGAGGCTTTGATCCCTGTATTAGAAGGTGTTCCTGATTCTATCTGATAGTTCCATCTTGTTTCTAGTTTTATTTTCTTTTCCTCCACAGTCTTCTTCTTTCGATCTTGTGCAATAGATATACCTAAACCAAACAAAAGAAGAAGTGTAATAACTAGTAATTTAGAACAGAATATTTTCATATAATCTTGGAATATTTAATTTATAATTCATTAAGCACTCTGTAATATAAGTTATTTAACTTACAAATATTTTTCAATTTTAACTTCGTTGAGCCTTTTAGGGTTTGTTAGAAAATTAAAAAATCAACGAACTATCAATATCAAATACGGAGATACTAAATGAACTAGTATAAAACTTATAAAGCACATTAGCTCAACAACTAATGCCAGTACAAAAATACAGCTATTTTTTAATAGTTAACCTACATATTCCCTTGATAATTAGTTATTTTTTGGTAGAGCGCTTTAGTTTTAGCTCTTTGATTTTGGCATAACGTAAAAATACTCCCCAAGCCATTAGTGCACTAATAATAAAGCCTACACGACCATCAAAGATCCCTCTTTGCCAAATATAATGCTTAAAAAATCGAAAAGCAGGTTTTAGAAATAAGTGATACAGACCTACTTGTTTTACTTTTGCTAAATAATCTTGAGCTGCCCAATCAGAATATCGCTCCATCTTTCGTAAAAAGTGATTTAAATTACGATAAGTGTGATGTTCTAATTTACCATTCAAGTACCCTATCTGTTTATCTGTAGTAATGATTTCTGCATGTACATGTTTATCCTCATATCTGCACTCTTTCTTGAATAAACGAATGACAGCATCTCCTCTCCAACCACTGTATTTAATTCGTTGATTCATAAAAAAATTCTGACGACCTATCCAATAAGCATCTTTGCTTTGAGAGTTTCCATTTTTTTGAAAATCTCTTAGCTCTTCTACTAAATCTGTAGTTAATCGTTCATCTGCGTCTACTAAAAAGATCCACTCATGGCTTGCTTTGGGGATCACCCAGTTTTTTTGGTTTGCTGAATTCACATAATTTCGTTGATATAACTGAACATCAAATTCTTTTGCAATCTCTACTGTAGCATCTGTACTAAAAGAATCTATCACTATAATTTCGTCAGCCCATTCCAAAGAACTAAGTAAGGGTCTCATATTAGTTGCTTCGTTATAGGTAGGTATGATGGCTGTTATTTTTGGCATAAAAAACAAATAATAAAATACATAAGTGAGTAAATGAATGTAATGAGTTTTAGAGCATGTCTAAAATTAGTGTATCTATTGTATTGATAGTTCGTTAATTGTTTAATTTTTACTTCGCAGAGCCTTTTAGGGTTAACTGCGTTGAGCACTTCAAGGTCAAATATAGCATCCAAAGTGAGACAACCCTAAAGAACTCAGCACAACTAACCCTTTTGAACTTAGCTCCAAAAAAAAACCTCCTAACAGGTGCAAAACACATGTTAGAAGGTAGTTTTATTCTATAGAATAAGTATTAAGAATTAAACATCTGATTCTCCCTTATTCAAATTCAATTTTTGTTTAACTTCCTTCAAGTTATAGATCTCTAATACATCTCCCTCTCTCATATGATCATAACCATCAATGGTAATACCACACTCAGTTCCAAACTTCACTTCAGAGACATTATCCTTAAAGCGCTTCAAAGAACCTAATTTTCCATGTACACCTTCTTTTTTAGGATACATAACAATTCCGTCACGAATTACACGTACAAAATCATTTCTAGTCACCTTACCTTCTCTTACCATACAACCAGCAACAGCTCCCACTTTAGAAATCTTGAATACTTGAAGTATATCAATCAAAGCAACTTGTTCCTCTACCTGTTTAGGTTCTAACATTCCCTCTAGAGCAGACTTAATTTCCTCAATTGCATCATAGATAACAGAGTAAGTCTTGATTTCAATGCCTTCTTGTTCTGCTAACTTGCGTGCCATTGGGTTAGGACGTACCTGGAAACCAATAATAATTGCATCAGAAGCAGCAGCTAGGTTCACATCTGATTCTGTAATTTGACCTACAGCTTTGTGTACGACTGTTGTCTGGATCTGATCCGTCTTCAATTTTAGTAATGAATCAGCTAATGCCTCAACAGAACCATCCATATCTCCTTTCACAATTAACTTCAATTCTTGGAAGTTACCCACTTTCAGACGATCTGTAATATCCTTCAACGTAATACGACGAGTTGCTCTAATTTGCTGTTGACGAACAATTTGTGCACGTTTATTGGCAAGAGATTTTGCTTCTTTTTCAGAAGACATAACCTTAAATTTCTCACCTGCTTGAGGAGCACCTTGCATTCCTAAAATTAATACTGGAGTAGAAGGTCCTGCCTTTTTAATGCGCTGACCACGTTCATTAAACATTGCTCGGATTTTACCGTAGTGATGTCCAGCAACTAAAGTATCTCCAATTTTCAAAGTTCCACTTTGTACCAAGATCTTGGTTACAAAACCTCTACCTTTCTCCATAGAAGCTTCTAACACTGTTCCCGTTGCCTTGCGTGTAGGATCAGCTTTTAGCTCTAACATCTCTGCCTCTAGCAAGATTTTCTCTAATAAATCTTCAATATTAAGTCCTTTCTTAGCAGATATTTCCTGAGATTGAAACGAACCACCCCAATCCTCTACCAATAGATTCATGCGAGATAATTCTTCTTTGATTCGGTCAGGACTTGCACCATCCTTATCAATCTTATTAATAGCAAATACAATAGGTACACCGGCTGCCTGTGCGTGACTGATGGCTTCTTTCGTTTGTGGCATGACATTATCGTCTGCTGCAATAATGATAACAGCGACATCTGTTACTTTTGCACCACGTGCACGCATTGCAGTAAAGGCTTCGTGTCCAGGAGTATCCAAGAATGTAATACTCTTGAGATCACTTCCTCCTTCTGGGTCAGCAACTCTTACTTCATATGCACCAATATGCTGTGTAATTCCACCTGCTTCACCATCTGCTACATTGGTTTTTCTAATTCTATCCAACAATGAAGTTTTACCATGATCTACGTGTCCCATCACAGTTACAATAGGAGCTCTGTCTTCAAGCGCTTCTTCGTTTACTTCTTCCTCCTCTTCTTCCGTAGCTGCGATCTGATCCTCTGCAGAGATAAATTCAATTTCATGGCCAAATTCGACACCAATCAATTCAATTACGTCAGCATCTAGACGTTGATTGATGGACACATATATTTTTTCCTTCATACAGAGCATGATAATTTCTGTAGGAGAAATGTCCATCAGACCAGCTAATTCAGAAACAGAAATAAACTCCGTTACCTGTAATGGTTTAGTCTCTTCCGGTAAATTCTGCTCGCGTTGTCTCTCTTTTTTCTCGTCTCTTTCGCGGCGGGTACCATGCTTACGACTACGTTTACTTTTTCCTCCCTGTAGGCGTGCCATAGTTTGCTTTAGCTTCTCATTGACATCCTTTTGAGAAGGCTCTTTTCTCTTCTTTTTATCTCGATCTCTAGAGTTATCTTTTCCTCTGCGATTCTTGTCTCTTCCTCTGCCTCCACGTCCTCCAGACTTGTTATTATCATTATTGTCTGTCTTAGGTGGTCCAGAGTTTTCTCTCCCTTGGTCATTGTTGCCTCTAGTAATTTTCTTACGAGGTCGCTTGTTATCACCTCCATTACCTCCACCACTATTAGAACCTTGAGTATTTTGGTTTCGGTTATTATCTCTATTTCTTGAAGAGTCAGAATAATTACCTCTATTACCAGAATTTCTGTTATTATTAGATCCTACTCTATCTCTGTTATTCGAAGAGTTTGCATTTTGTTTATTATCATTGTTGCCACCTCTTCTATCGCGGTTTTGTCCTTGATTTCTATTTCTTTGCTGATTATTTCCTCTGTCGCCTCTTTCTCTTCTGTTTCCACCACCTCTATTTCCTTGCTCGCCTCCTGCACCTGCGTTTCTATCTCTATTTTGAGATTTAGAATCACTTGATTGCTGATTTTGGCGATTAGTATTGTTACTACTTCTTCTTCTCTTCTTTCGAGAACCTCTATCCACATTAATCTTACCTAAAATCTTTAGCCCTTTCAGCTGAGGTGCTTTTACTTTTATATCTACACCCTCTTCTTTACCCTCAGCACTTGCGTCTTTATCTTGGGGTGGGGTCTTGATATTTTCATCTTTACTTTCAGGCTTAGGTTCATCGCTTTTCGTTGGCTTATCCTTAGCCTTGATAGGAGGGGTTTGCTTACCTTTGTCAGGATTTTTCACTTCTTTCTTTTGATTAGGCACCTCTGCTTCTTTCTTCTCTACATTCCCTTTGTTATCAGCAACTGGATTTTCCTTCTTTTGCTCCTGTTTAGGAATGGATTTTATTTCTTTCTTCACGTCTTGAGATGCGTTCTTATTTTGCTGATCCACCTTAATTTCTTTTGCTTCTGGTTTAGAAACAACTTCTTTAGGTGCAGTATTAACGACTTTCTTCTCAGGCTCTTGAGCTTTTTTAGCAACAGTTTCTTTCTTTTGATCCTTATTTTTAGGACTTTCTTTCTCCTTCTGTTGCTTTCTCTTGGAGCCTCGATTTCCACCACTTATAGTATCTAAATTGATTTTACCTAAAATCTTAGGTCCTTTAACTTGTGAATCGACTTGTTTAGTTGCAGGTGATTCTTTTTTTGTTTCTTCTTTAGCTACAGGGGGATTAGGTTTGGTTACCTCATCTTTAGGTGTATGTTGAGCAGAAGATGTTTCTTCAACATTTTCCTCTGGTTGGACACTTTTATTATTATCCAAAGATAAACTCTTAGGTTCTTTACTGGCAAGCGTAGGGCGTTCCCAAGGCTTTACATTATCCTTAGGTTTTTCCTCCTTTTTGCGTGTACCAATCGTTATTTTATCTGCTCTTTCCTTGATAGCGATCGACTTTTGGAAATTCTTAGCGAGCAAATCATACATCTCTGCCGATATTTTGGCAGTAGGCTTATTGCTCATCTGAAAGCCGTTACTATTCAGAAATTCAACGATTGTTTTAGTACCTACATTGAGTTCTTTGGCTACTTTGACTAAACGTTTTGACATCCCAATAATTTACCAGTTACTAAAATATAGTATCGTGGAATTTTCCACAATACTTTATATTAAAAAGTAATTGATCAAATCTCGATAAATCAAAACTTAAACTATGAGTCAATTACCTAATAATATCTAAATATATAAACAATACAGTAAGGGGCTTCATGGCCCAATTCTTTACATTTTTTGCAAAGGTAGAAGAAAAAAATGAAATCTTCATACTATTCAGAATCAGAATGTGCTTATTCTTCACCATCTGTAGAAAATTCTGCCTCAAGTACTGAACGAACAGCAAGAATGGTCTCTTCTTCAAGATCAGTTCTACGAAGTAACTCATCTACACCAAGATGCAAAACACTCAAAGCGGTATCACAACCAATTCCCTTGAATTCGTCAATCACCCAATCTTCGATTTCGTCTCTAAACTCATCTAATTCTATATCAAAATCTTCTTCTTCTTCTTCAGCATCTCTAAACACATCAATGGTAAAATCAGTCAACCGACTTGCTAGTTTTATATTGATTCCTTTTTTACCAATTGCCTTTGAAATCTCGGCAGGTTCTAGATAAACCGATGCACGTTTTTGCTCTTCATCAATTTCAATGTAATTAATTCTAGCTGGTGTTAGTGCTCTTTGTACCAATAGACTATGGTTGTTCGTAAAGTTGATGATATCAATATTTTCATTTTTCAACTCTCGTACAATCCCATGAATTCTAGATCCTTTCATTCCAACACAAGCTCCAACAGGATCTATTCGCTCATCATAAGACTCTACTGCTACTTTGGCGCGTTCACCTGGTACTCGTACAATTTTTCGTATGGTGATTAATCCATCTTCTATCTCAGGAACCTCCTGATCTAGTAATTTCTCTAAAAACGTATTATCTGTACGAGACAATATCACTAGGGGGTTGTTATTCTTCATCTCCACCTTGCTAATCACAGCTCGAACAATGTCTCCTTTTCTGAAGAAATCACCTCTAATCATTTCTGTTTTAGGTAATAATAGCTCTGCTTTGGTCTCATCGTCTACTACTACCAATTCTCTTTTCAGTACTTGATGTATCTCTCCAATAATAATATCCCCCACACGATCTACATACATCTTATAAACTTTATCTTTCTCTAACTCTAAAATTCTAGAAATTAGGGTTTGACGTGCAGCCATAATAGCTCTTCGTCCGAAGAAGTTGATACCTACACGCTCATAACATTCCTCACCAATTTCATATTCATCTTCGATAACTAGTGCTTCAGATACAGCAATCTGAAACCTAGAATCCTCCACTTCCCCATCAGGAACAATTTCTCGCTTACGCCAAATTTCTAAATCACCTTCGCTGGCATTCACGATGATATCAAAGTTATCATCAGAACCATATTTCTTACGAATTAATGTTCTAAAAACATCTTCTAAGATACGAAGTGTAGTTGGGCGATCCATTGATTTAATCCCTTCAAATTCCAAAAACGATTGAATCAATTGTTGCTGAAAAGCTTTTGAAGGATCTACCTTTTCAGTTTTCTTCTTTTTAGCCATGCTTTACTTACATTTTCTCTGCGGTGAAAAACCAACACCCCCCAATCTATGAAATCGCACAGCTTATCTTATGCTTTCTCATACTACTGTGCAAATCAAAGATTATATAATTATTTGAATGAAATTTTAACGACAGTCTGTAGGATGTCATCAAACAAAAGTTCTTTCTTGATGGTAATTGTCTCCTTTTTCTTTCTTCCTTCTATCCTAACACGTTCAGTATATTCAACAAGGATAGAGTTTTCATTAACTCCTGTCAAAGTACCTTCTACATGCTTATGATCCTTTTTTAATTGCACATTTACCAGACGACCTATATTTTTATTGTATTGCCTTCTTAGTTTCAAGGGTGTTCCAACACCTGGAGAAGAAACATCCAATGTATATTTTTCTCCCAACCAAGCATTTTCTTCAATTTGTTTTTCCAAATATCTAGAAATTCTGGCACAATGGCTTAATTGTAAGTTTGTATCACTGTCAATGAACACTTGGATTTTTTCATTAGCTTTCCTTTTTATTTCAACAATGAATAAATCCTTAAAATCTTCTTCTGTAAACTTTTGTAAGAGAAGTTCCTCTAATTTTTCTTCTAATAATGCCATAATGATTGTTATAGCCAACAAAAAAGGGAACATATAGTTCCCTCTATACCTTTGCATTGTAGCGCAAATATAACAATATTAAATTATATTTCACAAAAAATATAGAGTTACTTCATTTTTGGCTTTTCTTTTTTAGTTTAAATCTTGTTTTACCTTTAGATAATGTTTGCATAACCCTAAAGAAATAAAAAAAGTTCAATTTTATGAAAAAATATTTGAGTTATGATGAAGCTCTACGAAAAATGCAGGCTTATTGTGCTTATCAAGAACGCTGTCACAAAGAAGTAAAAGAAAAATTAATTGCACTAGGCATCTATGGTGATGATCTAGATAATATTATTGTAGACCTTATTGAACAAAAGTTTTTGGATGAACAACGGTTTGCCAATCTTTTCATTGGAAGCAAATTTAGGCAAAAACGCTGGGGTAAGATAAAGATTATGCAAGCAATTAAGGCAAAGGGAGTCTCTGCATATTGTATAAAAAAGGGATTTAAAAATGAGATCACCGATGAAGCTTATCAGGCTGCGCTCTATGAGGTAATAGAAAAGAAAGATAAGCTCATAGCTGCTAAAAATCTTTGGGAGTTGAAACAAAAACTAGCAAAATATGCTATAAATCGAGGTTTTGAATCCTGGCTAGTATGGGAAGTTCTAGAAAACTATTTACAAGACAACCACAAGCATTAAAGGATAAATAATGTGACCAAAATCAATTTATTATCTCTCTAAGGACAAATTCATTTTTTCTCCTACAAAGCTTTTTTTCATAAAGTAGTATCAATTTATAAATAAAAAATTATCACTTTACTTAAAAAAAGTAACAAACAAGAATAATTCAATTATACCACTGTTAATCAATAATTTAAAAACAAATAGACCATGCTATTTATACATTTTATATCTACTTTGAAGCACTCTTTGGAAGTAAAAACAAAAAAGTCATAAACTATTATTGGCAATAGAGTAAACTTTTTTTAACTTACCTTAGTTTAGATAACAAACAAAGCTTTGTTTTAAAATCAAACAAAGCTATATTAGTTCCCAACAGTACTCATTGTAGAATGATGTTTATTCGCAATAATAAAAATAGTGAAGCAAAATAAAACTGATATAAACATCATATTATATCATCTAATCTAAGAAATATTATGGATGCACTAATAGCAGCAAAAGATAAACTCAATAACAAAGGTTTTTTAGATATTGATCTAGATCCAACACTTGATCTATATGAAGAAATCCAAAAACTGAAGAAAGAAAAAAATGCAATTTTATTAGCTCATTATTATCAAGAGAGTGAGATTCAAGATATTGCAGATTATATTGGAGATAGTCTAGGTTTGGCTCAAAAAGCAGCATCTACAGACGCCGATATTATAGTATTTGCAGGAGTCCATTTTATGGCAGAAACAGCAAAAATGTTAAATCCTGGAAAAAAAGTCTTGTTACCAGATCTGAAAGCAGGTTGTTCATTAGCCGATTCCTGTCCTGCACCAGTATTCAGGAAATTTAAGGAAAAGTATCCGGATCATGTAGTTGTCAGTTATATCAATTGTACTGCAGATCTAAAAACAATGACCGATATCTGTTGTACATCTACTAATGCAGAGGCTATTATCGAGAGTATACCAAAAGATAAGCCTATCATTTTTGCACCAGATAAAAACCTAGGTGCCTACCTACAGAAAAAAACAGGACGAGATATGATTTTGTGGAATGGAGCCTGTATGGTACATGAAATTTTCTCGAAAGAAAAAATTGTTAAGTTACAGAATCGCCATCCAAAAGCTCAGCTCATTGCCCATCCAGAATGTGAAGCACATTTACTAGATATTGCTGACCATGTAGGTTCTACCAGTTCCTTATTGCGTTACACTAAGGAAAGTACTTACACTGAATTTATTGTAGCTACAGAACCTGGCATTATTCACCAAATGGAAAAAGCGTCTCCTAACAAAATCTTTTATCCAGCACCTCCTAATAATACTTGTGCATGTAATGAGTGTCCACATATGAGACTCAACACAATGGAAAAGCTTTATTTATGTATGAAGTATGAGCTTCCTGAAATCCATTTGTCAGAGCGTGTAATTAAAGAGGGGAGACTTTGTATTGATAGAATGCTAGACGTTTCGGCAAAAGCTGGACTGTAAGAAATAGATCAATAAGTCTTAAGTAGGGATTTTCAGCGTTAAGAAAACATCTTCTTAAGCTCAATTCAAATTACTCCGTAATTTTCGAAGCTATGACCAATTTGGGAACATCAGACAACCCCGAAGGACTCAGCGCGAAACTAAACTCCCTATCTAAAGAAGTAATTTGCAAAAATGGACTCAAAATCATATTTGGGTTCATTTTTGCCTTTATGGCGAGAAGTCAAGGTCACACGCTTTTAGAAAGCCCTTTGAATTTAGCTAAATAAAAAGGGTTCTCCCCAAAAAACAACCTATTTAGGAATTTATCTGTACTTGAGCTTCCAATAAGCTCTTATCCTTGAATGGTCTACGCTGTTCCCATTTTTCCTCAGGATTGAGATACTTAAACAACAACTTAATGACAGTACTCGAAAAACTACTTCTGTGTTTGATAAAACAATGCATATCTCTAGGAATAGCCCCTACAGAGCTTTTGATTTCTAATGCAGTACGTGCAAAATCAACTAATTTGACCTGATGATAAATCCCCATGCGCACTAAATCATATAAAATATTCAAGTATATTTGATTAGGACGATTAAAAGCTTCATCAACGCCCAAGAAATGTGCTTCCATTTCATCTCCACTAAAAATAGCAGTATAAAAAGCAACTAGTTTACCATCTAGATAATAAGCAATTAGTTTATAACGATCCCCCAAGTACTTTTTCAGTGCCCAAAAATAATCTTTGTGCAGTAGAAAAGCATTAAAACCCGCATTATCTGCCACTGATTTATACAATTCAAAAATACGTTCTTGATTGACAGCAATATCATCTAAGGTTAATTCCTTTTTAATAATATTTTTACCTTTCTTGGCTGC
Source organism: Saprospiraceae bacterium (assembly GCA_022448995.1). Taxonomy (GTDB): domain Bacteria; phylum Bacteroidota; class Bacteroidia; order Chitinophagales; family Saprospiraceae; genus JAKVCT01. The sequence continues at coordinate 38,585 of JAKVCT010000004.1, read as the reverse complement.
TCTACGTGCACGAACTCTATACTTAGAACTCATTGCTGATAAGTAATCCTCTTCTGTCTTCCATTCAGAAGGTAGCGGCAAGTACATACAAGGCTGAATCTTGAATTTATGATAAGCATTTGCAACTAAATCTTGTGTAGTAGATTTGGATTGGATCAAGAAATCTTTAAATAAAAGTAATTGAATCTTTGAGCCTTCTTTCTCCAGCTTTTTGTGTAGTAGACTGACCCCTTCACGCATAACTTCTATAGCTTGTTCTTCTTTCATTCCTGGAAAATAATGTCCATATTCACCTGTTAATAAAAGATTCCCAGCAATAAGTATATTGAATTCAACCCTCTTGGTCAACCAATTCTTGAATGCACTAACAATGCCCTTCAACATACAACCAGATTTCTTTGGTTCTTCTTTTTGATTTATACTCTCCTCTACCTTTACTTTGAAGTTTTGGGTATATCCTATACCTATTGGTTTTTGATTGAAATAAAATATTAGATAATTGAAAGACATCTTTGCTGGAGGAAAATCTTCCAGTGCATTTAGATAATCACTTTGTAAGAATAAATTATGTTTGGGTGCTAATGCATCCCAAATCTTTTGGATACTTTTTATAGAATGTGTGACATGCACTGAATAACCTTCAGTTGGTAATGCATAGGTTTCTATATTTTTTTCACCAATATTTAATATTTTCTTACTAAGTCCAACAGAACACAAAGCAAACATAAGAGGTAATTAATTAAGCCAACAATTAAATGGATAAGGGACATAACTATATGCATTGAGCATACAATTATATAATTTTGTAGAAAAAATTGATCCATATTATTTCTTTTGTTAGAGAGCTTTCAAAAGAAATAAAGGGATCGAAACATCTTTTGTAGCACAAATATACTATAATTTCATCCTATTATTACAGACCATATATGTGACATTACGTTGGTGTAACAGAAAAATACAGGTTTTAGATGCAACTTTGATGTTAAAAAATGTTAATTTTTGGTCTGCAACGAAAGAAGTTCTACAGAATACTCTAATTCTTTCAAAAAGAACTTAAACCTTTTGCAGAAATCATAGTCTCACTAAAAAAGTAAAACAGTTTGTCTGAAAAATATTCACATACAGATAAAGAACAAGACAAGACGATTTTAGGGCTAATCAGAAATACTAGAACGTTCGAAAGAGGTTTTCGACTCCTTGTACAAACCTTTCAAGAACGTTTGTATTGGCATATCCGACAACGGGTCAATGTACACGATTTCGCAGATGAAATTTTGCAAAATACATTTATAAAAGTATACAAAGGGTTGAAGAATTTTCGTGGAGATTCTAAACTCTACACTTGGCTCTACAGAATTGCATCAAACGAAACCTTTACATTCATGAAAAAGCAACAAAAACATGCTACTGATTCTATTGATGGAGAGGACAATTATTTTGCTCAAACTTTGAAAGCAGATAATTATTTTGATGGAGATCAAGCTCAAATCATCTTAAGAAAAGCGATTGCTAACTTACCTGAGAAACAAGGAAAAGTTTTTGCAATGCGTTATTTTGAAGATATGAGTTACAAAGAGATTGCAGAAGTACTAGATACCTCTGTAGGAGCTTTGAAAGCTTCATATCATCATGCAGTCAAAAAGATAGAAGCCTATGTTAAAAATGCATTATAGACATATAAATAGACAAATGCAATGAAAGAAGAAGATAATATAAATAGAGAGTTGGAGGATCTAAGTCCGTTCCTGAAAGGACTTAGAGATGAGGAAAAACAAAAATCCTCGTTCAAAATTCCTGATAATTACTTTAATAATTTTGAAGACCGACTAATGGCTAGGATAGGAGAGGAGAAAGCACTAACACCTAAAACAAAAAAAGATTCGCGTAAAGCCTCTTTTTGGATGATCCTAAGCAAGCTATTCAAACCTCAATATGCAGTTGGTTTTGCAAGTGTCACATTAGTTGGAGCATTAGGTTTAATGTGGATGCTAAATAATAAAAATTCAAATAATCCTTTTGATTATCAAAGTGTAGCTCGATTGAATGTACCTGCACAATTAGAAGAGATTCCTGTAGAAGATGCTAATGCCTATTTACTCGCTCATATTGATGAGGTTGATACAGAAGAACTCACTGCATCTTTGGAACAAGAAAGTATAAATAATCTATCAGTTATTCATCAGTATCCACCTAGTCAAGATACAACAAAACCTATTGCTGATCCTAAAGATAACGTCTCTCCTAATCCTCCTAAGAATGAAGTCAAAGTAGAGGATGAGAAAAAGGATTCTCCTAGTCCTAAAATGAATTCAAACAAGAAAAATGATCTAGTTAATAATCTAGATAGAGAAGTTTTAGATGATACAGAATGGGATGATATTCTAGGAGATGTTACCAACGAAGATTTAGACCTTCTAGAGGGATTGTTATTGAAGAAAGAAAAATAAGTAGTTAACAAAATTACAATAGAAAAACATATATATACAATGAAAATTATCCATTTATTTAAACCAACACTACTCCTTAGTTTATTGTGTTTATTAATAACACAAAACACACAGGCACAACGATTTGGAAAAGGAGAAAGAGGAGAACGAATCAAAGCACTTTGGGTAGCTTTTATTACTCAAGAACTAGAATTAACAGCAGAAGAATCCAAGGATTTTTGGCCAATCTATGAAGAATATAAAACACAAGAACATAAACTTACTAGAGCTAAGCGTTCTCTGACTAGGGGTGATCTAAATGATAAAACTGAGGCAGAACTAGAAGAAATAACTTTAAAAATTTTCGAATATGATGTACAACTTTTAGAAAGTAAAAAAATCTATTTTAACCAACTTAAGGATGTTGTTTCTATTCGTAAAATTCTCATGCTTCCAAAAGTAGAACGTGCCTTTAAGAAGCAGGTTTTAGCAGCAATTAAAAAACGTAAACAAGGGGAAAGAGGATAAGCAACTTCAATATAATTAAGGCAACGATTAAACAATTAACGGGATTAAAGTCAGGAATCAATTACAATGTATATGGTTCCTAACTTTAATCCCGTTAATTGTTTAATCTTCCTACAAGCTTATATAAAATTAAGCTTTAATTAGGATGATTTATGTTACGGAGCACTTCACAGTTAACTATCCAAAAACACTTGATAATTACACGAACATAAGTAGATATCTACTTCATAAAATTCTGTGTTTTGTAAAAAAGCATAGAAAGTCACAGACTATTAAAGCTTATTTACAAGAAAAAACCTGTTCAATAATTAGATTTGATATAAAACTTCTATTTTTAATAGTGAATTTATTTAGTTCTGTCCCCCTTCTAATTCAATAAACATATTCTAATGAACACAGCTCAACCAAGCCCATCTAACCCCTCTAAACGTGTATTGAGAGAAAGCCCACCTAGAGCTTTATCACGATTTACATACATCACAATTTTATGTGGAGGAATATTGACACAAATAGGTTCCCTTTTCCTTTTCATTGGCTTACTAGTTTCTGCTTTTGTGATTCCTAATTCTGAAGTAAAATACTTGTTTACCTCTGATGGAGAGTGGCAAACAACCACAGGAAAAATTATATATATAGAACAGACTAGTGCTGAAGTGAACGAACAGCCTATTTTCAAATATACCTTTAATTTCAATGTCAACGGACAAGCTATAGAGAATAGTTCTTATGGATCTCTTTATCCTATGTTAGATGTAAATACTATTGTAGAAGTAGAATATAAAAGTGAAGCTCCAAGTAACTCAAGAATTAAAGGAATGAATAGAGAAATATTTGCTACCTGGATTGCATTTATTCTACTCTTTCCTTTTATAGGTCTATTAGTGATATTTGGAGGACTCTATAATAACAAAAAGGTACTTGATCTCTTGAAAAAAGGTAAATTTACTAGAGGCACCTTACTAGAAAGTCGTCCTACTCGTGGCCGTGTTAATTATCGCCCTATAATGGAGTACACTTTTCAATTTGAAGCACAGAATCAAACATTCACGGCAAAATGTAATACACATAAATATCATCTAGTAGAAAATGAAGAACAAGAAATTATTCTTTATGATGCTGAAAACCCAGAAACGAACATAATTTATGATGCAGTTCCTGCTGTCCCACCTATAAATCGATTTGGAAAATTTGGACAAGCTCCAACATCTAATCTCAAATATCTGATAGCACCATTATTCGCAATTTTCAGTTTGATAATCACTGTACTCTCCGCCTTGTAGCCAGATAATGTAGTAATATACTTTATTTTTGATAGAGAGTTTTAACTATTTTGATAGCTACAGCTAAACACAGTGAATAAAAGTAGCTAGCCACAATTATATAATAGAAAAATTGGGGATCTTTTTTGAGTCTATTGTAACATAAAAAACATACTCCAATATTCATATACTTTAATTGTGTCCATCTACTTAGCATCTCTGTATTCCACTACAAGAAAAGGTACAACCGAACCTCAATAACAAACTGATAATCAAAAATTAAAACAATACAAAACCAATGGCTTAGTTCCATTTTTTGATCTTAAAAAAGGATAAAAATGGCTAAAAAAAACTTACTATTTATCCTTTTCTAAATTATAAACAAACTCGCTTAGTCCCTTAAGTCAATTTATTTTCATGCTTTTTTTTTTCATTTTTTTTCATTAACTTTAGGGCATTTAGGCATTTGTACATATTAGGTTTTTATAATTATATAATGACCTAAAAGGTAGTTTATGAGGTTTTGTTCTCCTGTAAACATCACAAACTGCCAGCAAAAAACAACCACTTTTTTAACCCAAAAAAACTTGTGTATGAGTGATCCAATTAAGTTAGCAGAAATCCAACAAGCCTTAGAAGAAAAACGCTTTGAGGATGCAAAACAAGCAGCAGAAAGCTACACCTTCACTTACCCTGATGATATAGATGGTTTTCTATATGGAGGTAGAGCATCCTTGGCTGTAGAGGATCTAGATCAAGCTAACTACTTTTTCACTATGGTAAAAACCCTAGACAGTAGCAAAATTGAGGCTTTACTAGCATTAGGACGTTTGGGACTTATGCAAGAGTCAACCAATATTGCTAGTAGCAATTTTAACAGAGTATTACGACAAGATGCTAGTAATTTAGTTGCTATTATTGGTTTAGGTGACTGTGCTTATTATGATCAAGATCAAATAGGTGCTATCAAGTATTATACGAAGGCTCTAGAATCAGGTGCAGGATCTGCATTAAACCCAACCGAAGTAGAAACCTTTATTTTTAAGGCAGCTCATGCACACCAACAAGCAGGAATGCTTGAAGAAGGTATTGAGTTTATTGGTAAATATCAGCCAGAAGGATTCAGTGAGGGACTAACCTTAGTACTCCGCGACCTTTACAGAACCAAAGGTGATCAAGAGCAAGAAGTATTTAATAAGACAGAAATACTTTACAATAATGTTCCTGATAATGTCAAATATGCGATAGAGTATGCCGAACTATTATATGTAAAACAGCAATATGCAGAGGTGGACGCTATTTATACCAAGATTTTATCCTTGTCCAACTTAGAGGAAGCTAGTAAGATTGAAATCTTGTATGCTAGGGCAAGAGTAAAGACAGATCTAGAAGACTATACAGCATCTATCCAAGACTATACAGACTTAGTAGCACTAGAAGAAAAATGGTATTATTACCAAGAACGTGCAGAACTCTATATCAAGCTCAAAAAAGCAAAAGAAGCTTTAGCTGATTATAACAAAGCTGTTGAACTACAAGATACTCCTCTCTACACAACCATACAAGCAAGAGGTACACTATACATGAAGGCTAAAGCCTATGATAAAGCTGTCGCTGATTTTACGCGTTTGGTTAAGATGGAAAATACTAACTCTGATGGCTATTTAGCTTTGGGAGAAGCGTTCAGAGCTAAAAAAGAAATCGGAAAAGCATTCAAAATGTATCTACAGGCTGAAATTTATGGTAGCCTGAAAGCAGGGGAAGTTTTGGCAAAACATTTTGGAAAACAGGTTGCTCAAATGCGTGCAAAAGCATCTGCAGAGTTTTTACCTAAATTTCAATCAGCATTTGCAAGAAATGCAAAATCTCCAATCTTACAACAAGTATTTGGTAAGCTGTGGGTACCAGATATGAACAAGTTTATCTTGGCTATGGGCGATGAAGCCAAAACACTTTCTGCTTCAATTGTAGAACGGATTTTAGACGAAGTTGCTCAAGATATGTTTTTAATGACGGAACAAGGCTTCTTGTTATTCGAAGGAACCCAAGCACCTTTAGAAGCTTACTATAAAGTAGAGGTAGAGTCAGAACATGCTATTTTGCTAGAAATACAACCTGCTAGAGGTGGAGAGACAGTTGGTATGCGCATTGCCTTCCACGATGGAAGTCTTATGTTAACCTACCCTGTACAAGATACAGAGGTTCCTGCTAGATACTTCCAAGCAGTTACATCCTTGAGTGATGAGCAAAAGACACGATTGACTACAAAACAATATGATACTGATTATATTGAGTCAATTGAATCTACTATCAAGACACTAAGTGCGTAATCCCACAAGGCGCACACCTTTAATAAAATACTGTAAATCAGACCATTACACTAATCTGTGTAATAATTAGCTATTAAAACACCTAATTATCTTTAGTTTCTATTAATAGCTCTCCGTGATGCATAAGCAGAATACGTCCATAGTATTTTGCTTGTGCTTCTCAGTAAAATTCTAAACCTATTAAAGCAATTTTTATATTATGAGTAAAGGTATTGATAAAATAACGGAACTGGTCAATAAGACAACAGAGTCCATAGAAAAAGGGAAAGCAGTAACAGAAAAAGCCAAAGGTACTTGGACAGAGATTACAGAAGTTTATACAAATGCTAGAGCTATTATAACAAAGGCTACCCAAGATTATGAAAAAATAAAACAAGACTTAGGGGAAGGAGATATTGGTTCTAAAATTATGGCTGCAATCGAAGCAAAAACAGCTATTGAGCAGATTATTAATGATGTTCAAGAAACCAAAGATAAAGTATTTAAAATCTATGATGATGCCAAAGAAATTAAAGATGAAATAGTTGAGATTATAGATACATTAAAATACATTGTAGCTGAACTTAAGAAATGGGAACAGATCAAAAAAGAGATTGAGGAGCAACTTGTAGAAGCTAAGATGGAAATCATCAAAGCTGTAGCAACTTGTAAGAAATTGGCTACAGATAAATATCGAGAAGCTAAAGCTGGCTTAGATGGTCTATTGAACGATCTAGGAACTATGGATCTATCAACAATGACTGAAAGCGTTAAAAAAACACTTCTTCAGAAGTTTGAAGATGTCATGGAGAATTATGACTGGTGGACATCAGGAGGGGAGAGCCAAGTCAAAGACTTGAAAAAGGCAATTAAGAAAAGTGTTACGGACAATTTAGAGGGTATTTTAAATGATGCCATCAAGTATGTAGAGCGTTCTAGATCTTGGCAACGTGTAGAGGGTTTGGTAACTGCTATTGAGGAAATGAAAAACTCTCTACAGGATATCTTCACTGATACAGGTGACAAAGAGACACTTACTGTAGGAATTATGAACCAAGTGAAAACCTTAAGTGCCAACTTAGCCGAGAGTGCTGGAGAACAGGCATCTAGCTTACTTGATCCAATCAGCAAACCTATGGGTAAGGCTTTTGATCTTGTTGGTAAGTTTATCAAAGCGTATCAACTGGCTGATGGAGCAATCGCTGCTGCTCAAAAATTCCCTGAAGGTCTAGACCAATACCTACCAAAAACCTATTCTAAAGACTTTATTGATTGGAAGAAAAATCTATTTAGTTATAGTTTAACTGTTCCAATTGTATCCTTAGGTTGGATTAACTTAACGGCAAGTGTAAGCTTAAGTTCTGATGTTGACTTTAAGCTGTCAGGATCTATTACATTCTACAATACCTTCAAACCTGAAGAACTCAAGATTTTAGATGGTACCCTCACATCTAGTGGTTCCATCTCTATCACAGGCTCTGTATCTCTAGGGGTCAACCTAGTTGGTATAGTAGAAGCCAAGGCTACAGCTAAATTGACAGGTGTTGGTGCTATTGAAAGAGCAGAAGCTAAATTAAATGTACTACGCAAACTATCTGGTGATGCTAAAAAAGGTGCGATCCAACTAAAAGCGGATAGTACTCTAAGTTTTACACTTACAGGTGTGATAGAGTTTAGTGTAGGGCTTACTTCTACCTTACGTACCTTGGTCAAATGGTTCACAGGCAAGGATCCTGTAGCAACTTGGGAACTGGCTAAAGCTGAACTATTTAAGGCAGAAACAAGTCAAAGCTTTAATACCTCCATCAAGTTCGAAGCATTTGAATTTGACTTTAAGAAAGTAAAAGAGTTACTCGCAGAAATTAGTACCTACCGATTGACTACAAATGCACGTAAAGAAATTCAAGAAAGTGTTAGTGATAAACTAGGTAAGCGTGAGAAATGGGAAGAACACACACATGGTGCTAAACTAACCGATGATGATGTTAATGCTTTACGTGCTAGATATGCATCTGTTGATGGTAGTGCTGTAGCACGATAAATAAAGACATAATTTTTGATAAAATCTATTAACTCTAAAGTTAGTTTGGCTTAGATAACCAACTACTCAAAATATAAGCTTGTTATGATGAAAGCAAAATTAAAAGATCCTACAGTAGCCAAGAAAAAAGGATTTGGACATGTTAGAAATACACTAAAAAAATTACTGAAAGAACCTATTGAGGAGGTTACACCATTCTTCTATGATAGTGCATTTGATTATGGGGGAGTAGATGGGGAAATGCCCTTGATGTTTATTGGTGTAGCTCCATCTTTATGGAAAAAATATGTCAAGGCTAATAAGACAAGTAAGACACTTGTAGCTGGACGTTGTATATTCCAAGATGGAATACTTAGCCTAGAGATCAAACTAGGAAAGGGTGGTAAAAATCCTGTTCTCAAACTAGTTAATAAACACTTACTGAAACCTTTTGCCAAAGCTCAATTCGTTGAGAGTGTAGAGGGCGATCTAGTTGCTGTAGATGAAGTAGAAGACAAAGACCAAGCAAATGATGCTGAATTTGATAGTCCTACTGTTCAACTTCTGTTAGATGAAGCTCAAGACTTCTTGGCTCAAGCAGAAAGTTCTCGTGATATCTTGAGTGGGATACTTACAGGTGTTGGTACTCAATTGGGTAATTTGAGTGATACTATAGTTAGTGATGCTTTGATCAAGGAAACAGGTCAAGCTCTAATGGCTATTGCTAGTCTAGCTCTAGATGACTTTCTAATCTCCTTTGAAGCTTGGATCAAAGGTATTGACCCTTCTTTAACAAAGGCAAACAAAGATCTAGATGACGTTAAGAAAAAGGCGGAAGCTCTCCTTACAGAGCTGAAACAACAGGATAAGGATATTGATAAATTTGCAGTAGACGCAGAAAAATTACAAAAAGTACAGAACCCAACAGATAGCCCTGTTCCTCCTGTAGAAACAAGTGCTTCTAATGCAATGAAAAATGGTTTTGCCAATACACAAAACAAAACTAGTGATTTGGCACTAAAAGCTGTTCCTATGTTTAACTCTATTGATAAATCTCATAGCGAACTCGGCTAATCTATTTACTAATCTGTACAGATGTCATTGACAAAAGGGCTGAATTCTTCTTGAGGAATTTAGCCCTTTTATTTTTATAAAATATCAAGCTTTTTTGTTTTGTAACATCCATGTTCCAAGCTCTCGTTTAACCGATTTCTCTTCATTTAACAAATAAATAGCTATTCGTTCCTGTTCCTTTATTGTCTTATTTTGACTCAACTTAAAAGTAGCTTCTATACGCTCTATTTTTAGCTCAAAAGCCACTAACTCCTCTTCTAGAGCACTCTTATAGTCTTCATCTAAAACCTCCCATTTAGGCACGAATTTAGGCTCAAATTCTTGAATAGTAGCTTTTAATATGTTCATTGTTTCTTCTTTATTTTGTATCAATTCTGTTGTTCCATACATATGAACGGCAATATAGTTCCAAGTAGGTACATTACGCTTCAGAGTATACAAACTAGGAGAGATATAAGCATGTGGTTCCTGAAAAATAATTAAGGACTTTTGTCCAACTAGCTCTTTCCACTGAGGATTAAACTTTGACATATGTGTTTTTAGAATCCAGTGCTCTCCTTCTTTAAAAATTAGAAAGGGGAGGTGAGTAGCAATAATCTCTTGGCTATTGTCTAAACTCACCAAAGTGGCAAAAGGATAAGCTTTGATAAACTCAAATATTTTTTGGTGATCTTTCTGAGCAAAATAGTTTGGTGTATACATAAGACTATCTAGGTATTCTATCAGAAGAAGTTGTCCCCATCTGTTCAATGATAACAACGGTGCTTCTAATAAGAGTGAAAAAAAGCGAAATGCTAACCCTACAAGTTAACATTTCGCTTACAAGAATAGATCTATCTATTCTAGCTTAAGTAATTAGTTTCCTAAATACATTTCAAAACGTGTAGGCTCTGATTTTTGAGGAAAATAGTTATTAGAACGATCTACATCTGCAGTTTCTAAATTAGGATCTAAATTAACACTTACAAGTTCTTTCTTGCTTAAGATTACTTTAGATACTTTCTCACTATTTAATTTCCAAATCTCCGCAGGATAGACTTTGCGTTCTGTAGAACCATCTGCATAAGTTAATTCTACAATAATAGGCATAACTAAACCACCTTTGTTCTCAAAATTTAATTCGTAATAGTTATAACCAGCTTCTAACATTTTCTTCTCTTCTTCTCCCAAACGACTCAAATAACGCTTATCTCTTGTTTTTGCTCTTTCTGTTGGTTTATACTTATCACGTTTATTGTGCTCATCTTGCAACTCAGGTTGTTTCTCCATCAAGGTTTCTTTAACTGCTTTTTCATTACGAACATCTGTAATATACTTTGGCTGTTTCTGATCCCATTTCTGTAGTTCTAATAACTCAGCTTCTGTATCATGTGTATTAACTCTGTACCATTTTACATCTGCTAATCCAATATCTACATGGTCTGTACTATAAAACCATCCTCTCCAAAACCAATCTAAATCTACACTAGAGGCATCTTCCATAGTACGGAAAAAGTCTGCAGGAGTTGGATGCTTAAATTTCCATCGATTTGCGTATATCTTGAAAGCATGATCAAATAGCTCTCTTCCCATAATCGTTTCTCTCAAGATGTTCAACGCTGTTGCAGGCTTGCCATATGCATTGTTACCAAACTGTAAGATGGATTCAGAATTCGACATAATAGGAACAATATTATCTTTATCGCCTTTCATGTAAGGAACTATCTTGTGTGCTGGCCCTCTACGAGAAGGATAATCTCTTTGCCACTCACACTCTGCCAAGTACTGCAAGAAGGAGTTTAATCCCTCATCCATCCATGTCCATTGACGCTCGTCTGAATTTACAATCATAGGAAAGTAATTGTGTCCTACTTCATGAATAATCACACTAATCATACGGTATTTAGTTCTTGCCGAATATGTACCATCTGGACGAGGACGACCAAAATTAAAGCAAATCATGGGATATTCCATTCCAGTAAAGGCAGCATGTGTAGAGATTGCAACAGGGTAGGGGTAGTCAAAAGTATATTTGGAATAAACTTTCAAGGTATGAACTACCGCTTCTGTAGAATATTTACCCCACAATGGATTAGCTTCTTTAGGATAATAGGACATTGCCATTACTACCTTATCTCCTAGAGGAACACCTTGAGCATCCCAAATTAGCTTACGAGAGGATGCGAATGCAAAGTCTCGAACATTCTTAGCTTTGAATGTCCATGTCTTAGTTCCTTTCTCTTTTGTTTTTTCGTTTTCAGTAGCTTCCTCTTGTGTTACAATAACAACCGGATCTTCTGAAGTCTTTGCTTTTTCTAGACGATCTTGTTGTTCTTTTGTCAATACATCTTTTGCATTTTGTAATACACCTGTAGAGGCTACAATATGGTCTGCAGGAACAACTAAATCAACTTCATAGTCTCCAAAAGATAATGTAAACTCCCCACGACCAAAAAACTGCTTATTCTGCCATCCATCTGTTTCATTATACGAACACATTCTTGGATAGAACTGTGCAATATTATACATATAATTGTCATCCTTAGGAAAATACTCATAACCAGAACGTGCAAATGTCTTCATACCATCATTGATATTGTACCACCACTTGATCTTGAAAACATAAGTTTCCCCTGGTTTTAAAGGCTCTGCTAAGTCTACACGCATCATAGTATTATTGATAGTATATGGCAAATCATTATCCTTTTTGCCCTTTACCCAATCAATATTAAAACCGCCATCAAATCTGTACATCAACTGGTAAAGCTCATATGGATACATTTCTTTATCAATTGAATTCGTCTTAATGTCGTATTTAGCAGAATTTTTAGCACGTACATTCTGATCTAATTGTACCCATAGGTATTCTAAATGATCTGGAGAATTATTCGTATAAGTTATCGTTTCTTCTCCATAGATTTTCTGATTTGCATCATCTAATTCTATACGCATTTTATAATCAGCCTGCTGCTGCCAATATTGGTGACCTGGAGCTCCAGCAGCATTTCTGTAAACACCAGGTGTAGGCAACTCTTCATATAATTGTGCAAATTTGTCTACAGCTCTTTCCTTTTTCTGAGCAATGCTAACTCCACTGGCTAATATCAGTAACGCCAATAAAGTAATAATCTGTTTGTGCATCATAATTCTTTTCTATTGATTAAAAACATAATTTTCCCTTAAAACAATGATTATTCTACTTTAAGCATAGAGCATTTATTTCAGACACTTCTTTAGAACATATTTTTTCGTAAAAACTTATATTCACTGTATAAACTACAATGCGATTTTTATTTATCAAACTTCTTCTAAATCTATTGTCTAATTACTTTGTTCTCTTACTTATATAAATGTATCACGAACGAAATAAGGAATGATTTTTTCTAAAAATACAAAATAAAACTTTGATTTTAATATCCTATTTTTGGGCTATATATCTATTCTAGTAGTTCTACAACCTCAAGGCTTTAAGATAGTTTTTTAAGTCTATTTTTTATTAAAAATTCGATTAACTCATTTAAAAAATATACAATATAATGTATTGGATTTATTTATTAATTTCTGCTCCTTTTTTAATGCTTCAAACAAATTCACAGGTAGAACACCCTATACATGAGACAAGAACAGAGATTCACTACAAAGAAAAGGCAAAACGTCTAGAAATAGCTGTGCGTATCCTAACCGATGATCTAGAAGAAGCCTTGAAAAAGGAGTATAAGGAAGCCATTGAAATTGGCACCGACAATGAACATCCTAAGGCAGAAGAATATATCTTAAGCTACATAAATAAACAGCTAAAATTAGAAATAGATGAGAAAAACATTGAATTAGAGTTTATTGGGAGAGAGGTAGACGAACAGGATGATTTTGCTCTATGGACTTATCTAAAAGTAGACAATCTAAAACGATGGAAAGTGATGCAAATTAAGAACACCTTACTCATGAGCGACTATCATAGACACCAAGAAAATATTGTAACAGTTAATGCTTATGGCAAATCTAAGAAAGTAACTCTACGCAATAATAAATATAAAAAAGTAGTAATGAAGTAATGTTCCACGTGGAACATATAATCAATCACACAGCAAAGAAGATTAATAGAGGCTATGTTCCACGTGGAACATAGCCTCTACCTATACAATACAAACAGTGGACTATTTGACTATGTTCCACGTGGAACATAGGTTACAATACTATTGTAATGTAGCCCCTTCTTGATTAACTGATGAAATAAAAGAATTAAATCTCAATTTGTTAGAAGTATATATCTCATTCATATCTGCTAGAATTCTCTCTGCAATAAAAGTATTGTGGCACAATACAAAAACAGAATTTCCCATCCCAGAAATCCCCATACCTAGGCTTCCCGAAGTAGCAGACTTCAGCTCATCAAAATAAGGTACCGTTTCTTGTAAGAGTTCCTCCACCCAAGATGTACTCAAAGACCGCTGTACCAAATCGAAATTAGATATAGATAAACCATAAACCATTCCTGCTAAATCTACAGCGTTTTGTTGTGCTATAGCTCTAGATAGGGTAGAGGGCAAATCTTTTCGAGTAATCCAATGTCTTCTGCGAACAGTAGGAGTAAAAATAACGAAACATAATCCTCTAGGTAATAATAAACGATGAACATCCATCTGATCGTGATTCCGTACAAATACTAATCCACCCAATAAAGCACTAGCTGCACTCTGTATAGACGAGAATCCATGATTTTGGGATTCTGCTTGAGCAACAAATGGTAAGAGTTCTCGCTTAGTTAAAGGCCGACCAAAAGCTTCGTTCACTGCCATAGCACCTGCTACTGCGCTAGAAGCACTTGACCCCAAACCACTCTGTATACTTACCTTTTTATTTAATTCTAAAGCTATTCCTAATCCTTTTGAGATTAATCCTTCTTGGCGTAAATAGTTATAAGTAGCTTTGGCAGCAACTCCAGCTATATTTATATCTGTATCCAAAGAAAGTTTTTTCTTATCACCTCTAATTTTGGTCAAATGAATCCCTTCCTCATTAGATGGACGTACAATAATTTCATCACCAAGACCATCTATAGCCGCTGCTAAACTATTGAATCCACAACATAAATTGCTCACTGTAGCTGGAGCGAATACTTTAATTCCTGTTTTTAATTTTACCATATCTTTTCCGATTTCAGTTCCATCTAATCTGACATAGCCAAAAGAATCTAGACTTCCTCTTCTAGCATATCTTCTATGCGCAAAGTTTTTGTTATTTTTGTAAATAATGTTACTTAAAAATCATATCTGTTGTATTTAAACAACTTCAATAGAAGAGATTTACTCTTCTTAGTCAATACAATTTAATCATCGAAGATTGTTTAAAATTATCTTCATCATCTAAAGTATAGACCTTATTGGACATAATTGTCAATATTAAGTAAACAAAGAATTTTGAATACATTAATAAGAAATAGTTACTTCCAAATAGCCTAAAAAGCGATTTGATACTATTTGACTGGTGACTTGAGTCTCAGTAATCATGTCTATTGATAAGGACTAAGATACATAAAATATATGTTAAGCCAACGCCAATTATTTTTGAACCATGTGGCTCAAACTAGTGATATGCCTATGGGCATAGAGATTGTAGATTCCAAGGGGATCTATCTGTTAGGGAAAGGAAATAAATCTTATATAGATCTAATTTCAGGAATTAGTGTAAGCTCTTTGGGGCACAATCACCCTAAGATTGTTGATGCTATACAAAAACAAGCAGGAAAATATTTACACACACTGGTCTATGGAGAATTTGTATTATCACCTCAGGTAGAACTTGCTACACTATTAGCAAAACATTTACCACCAAGCTTAGACTCCACTTACTTTGTCAATTCAGGAACAGAAGCTACTGAAGGAGCCTTAAAACTAGCCAAACGTTATACAGGTCGTTCTAATATTGTAGCTTGTAAAAATGCTTATCATGGAAGTACAAATGGTTCCTTGAGTCTCATGAGTGATTCTTTTTTTACAGCCCCATTTCGTCCATTACTACCTAATGTAAAATTCATTGAGTTTAATAATCCTGAGGATCTGCATATGATTGATGAGCACACAGCTTGTGTGGTTATGGAACCTGTACGTGCAGAAGTGGGTATTCAAAAACCAGAGAATGATTATTTGAAAGCAGTTCGTCAACGTTGTACAGAAACAGGAACTTTATTGATTTTTGATGAAATTCAGATGGGCTGTGGAAGAACAGGAAGTTTATTTGCATTTGAACAATACGATGTTGTTCCCGACATACTCTTATTAGCAAAAGCTTTTGGTGGGGGAATGCCTTTAGGTGCATTCGTTTCTTCTAAGGAAATCATGCAAGTTTTTACCAATAATCCATTCTTAGGACATATTACTACTTTTGGGGGGCATCCTGTTTGCTGTGCAGCAGCTTTAGCAAGTTTGCAGCTCTTAACAGAAGATACCTCTATTATTCCTGCAGTTAAGAAGAAAGAAGCTTTATTCTTGAAGTTATTACAACATCCAAAGATCAAAACAATCCGTAGTGCTGGTTTGATAATGGCTGTAGAAATTGGTACATTTACTGAAGTCAAAGCAGTTATTGATGCTTGTATCCGATTAGGATTAATCACTGATTGGTTTCTGTTCAATGATGGTGCGTTACGTGTTGCCCCTCCTTTAATTATTACAGAAGATGAAATTCATAAAGCTTGTTCTATTATATTACAAGCTATAAAAGAAACACTTACTTAATTAAGATATAATATGTCATTAAATCAAAATCAGGATCGAATAGATCCTAAACAATCTCCACTTTTATTATTCCTGATACTTCTTGCATTATCCTTTCTAGGAATGGTCATTGGTGCCTTGTTGGTAAGTGGAATAGGAGGGTTATTAGGTATACACGACTTGACAGAGTTAATGAAGTCTATGGAACAGGGAGAATACCTAGAGTATAAAAATATTCTACAAATCTTATTAGGTCTAAGTCACTTAGCTACCTTTCTTTTTCCTAGTCTTTTATTTGTCTATTTATTTTACAAACAAAAGCAAAAAGAATACTTACTAATCAATCATAGTAATTCTTGGTTACATTACCCTTTGGCCATATTATTCATTATAGTTCTAGCTCCAGCTTTTTTTGCTTTAGTACAATGGAATCAAAGTTTCATTGATGGAGACAGTAGTAATCAAGCTATTGCTGAAATAATAGGCAATATGAATACTTTAACCGATTTCTTACTCAATTTAATACTAGTTGGTATAGTTGCAGCAGTGGGAGAGGAGCTCTTATTCAGAGGAATACTTCAACGCTTGTTTTCCCAAGTTCTAGACAATATGCATTTAGGGATTTGGCTTACAGGTGCAGTTTTTAGTGTAATACATGATCTACAAGGTTTTTTTCCAAGAATGTTGATGGGAGTAAGTTTTGGATATCTATTGTGGTGGTCAGGATCTCTTTGGGTTCCTATTGTTGCACATGCTTTCTTCAATGCTATCCAAATTATTATACAATATAATCTACCTGAAGATGTAAAAAATACCACAACAGAAACATCAATTCCTATCACTTGGATTCTTGGCAGTATTGCTTTATCTTCATTGATTGCTTATGTTGTTTGGACGATTCATAAAAAATCAGACCGAAAATTAAATACAGCAACTTATCTTAATCCTTAAATCTATATGAGTTTTAAACAAAGAGCTATCACAGGACTTACTTTTGTAGGAGTGATGATAGGATTAACCTTAGCACATCCTTTAGCCTGTGCAATCTTATTTTTTCTAGTAGCGGCATTATGTATCTATGAATTTAGTGGTTTAATCTTAGTACAAGATGGTTCGAGTACTACTAATCTATCACGTCGTATCTTGGCAATGACAGTTGGACTCTACTTACCATTAATTGCTTTAATTCAATCTCTAATAAGTGTATCCCCAACCAGTTTGGTAATCTATGGAGTTCCCATAACTCTATTTCTATTTTCGAGTTTATTTCTATTTGAACTATTTGGAAAATCAGCTCAACCCTTTCCAAATATAGGCTTCTCTTTCTTAGGAATGTTTTATATTGGTTTGCCTTTATCTTTAGTGATTGGACTAAGTACAAGTATACCACAAGGTAATTTCTTAGTACTCTCCATATTATTCATGATCTGGGCAGGAGATACAGGTGCGTACATGTTGGGTTCTCAAATCGGTAAGAATAAAATGTTTCCGCGTATTTCTCCAGGTAAAACATGGGAAGGAACTATGGGTGGTGTTGCTTCAGCAATTATTGTAGCGGTTCTGTGCAGCCTTGTTTTCAAAGATATTCCCTTGCAATTATGGCAATGGATGATCTTGGGAGCAATCTGTGCTGTCTTTGGTATCTTGGGTGATTTGGTAGAATCTATGTTGAAGCGCAGTCTAGGTATTAAAGATTCAGGAAACATACTACCAGGGCATGGAGGATTTTTGGATCGTTTTGATTCCTTTATTTTTGTAATTCCATTTATTGCAATTGCTCTATTTTTCTTCACGATGCTTAGATAGAAATTGCATAAACGTATTATCCTTATAAAGCAAAAGCTAGATCTTATTCATTCAAGATCTAGCTTTTTTTTATCTAAAGATTATGCCTAGCTTATTTTCTAGCCAATACCTTTCTTACTGCATCTACTACATTCACAGTATCCAAACCATACTTAGCAATCAAATCTGGCACTTTACCACTTTCACCAAAAGTATCTTGTACTGCAACAAACTCGATAGGAGTAGGATTTTTACGCGCTAATAAACCTGCAATACTTTCTCCTAATCCACCCAATACATTGTGCTCTTCAGCAACTACAGCACATTTTGTTTTTGCTACAGATGCTAATACTGCTTCTTCATCCAAAGGCTTAATTGTGTGAATGTTGATCAATTCACAACTGATGCCTTCTGCTTCTAATTGTTTGGCTGCTTCTACTGCTTTCCAAACCAAGTGTCCTGTAGCAAAAATAGAAACATCTTTTCCATCATTCATTTTTAATGCCTTACCAATTTCAAAAGGCATCCCTTCTGTAAACATTGGCCAAGAAGGACGACCAAAACGCAAATACACAGGACCATTATGTTCTGCAATTGCCATAGTAGCCAAACGTGTCTGCTCATAATCACATGGATTAATTACAGTCATACCTGGCAACATTTTCATTAAACCTAAATCTTCTAAGATCTGGTGTGTTGCACCGTCTTCTCCCAAAGTAACTCCTGCATGAGAAGCACAGATTTTTACATTTTTATGAGAATAAGCAATAGACTGACGAATTTGATCATAAACTCGACCTGTAGAGAAATTGGCAAAAGTAGTAGTATAAGGAATTTTTCCAGCTGTTGCTAAACCTGCTGCAATCCCCATCATATTTGCTTCAGCAATTCCTACCTGAATAAAACGCTCAGGATAATCTCCAATAAAGTCATTCAATTTTAATGATCCTACTAAATCTGCACACAAAGCAAAGATATTAGGATTTTTTTGAGCTGCTTCATAGATACCTGCACCAAAACCATCACGTGTAGCCTTCTTCCCCTTACTATTTATATTAGATAACATAATATATTTTATATTGTAATTAATTAAAAAGGATAATCACCTAGAGTCTCCTCTAGTTGCGCCAAAGCTGTTTCAGTTTGTTCAGCATTAGGCGCTTTACCATGCCACTTGTGTGTTCCTTGCATGAAATCTACACCATAACCCATTTCTGTTTGCATCAAAACTACGATTGGTTTCCCTTTGCCTGTAAGTGCTTTAGCTTCTTGCAAAGTTGTTAGTACTTGCTCCATATCATTTCCATCCTTCAAATGAACAACTTCCCAACCAAAAGATTTCCACTTACCTTCCAAGTCTCCTAAGGACAATACATCATCATTTGCACCATCAATCTGCTGACCATTCCAATCTACAGTAACAATCAAATTATCTACTTTGTAATGAGCTGCAAACATTAATGCTTCCCAAATCTGTCCTTCTTGCAATTCTCCATCTCCAGTCAGAGCATAAATTAATTGATCATCTCCATCAGCTTTTTTGGCCAAAGCATGTCCTATAGCAACAGACAAACCTTGTCCTAAAGATCCAGATGCAATACGCACACCCGGTAATCCTTCGTGTGTAGTTGGATGTCCCTGCAAGCGAGAATCTATACAACGGAAAGTAGCTAATTCCTCAACTGGAAAATAGCCTGATCGTGCCAAAACACTATACCATACTGGTGAGATATGTCCATTGGACAAATAAAATACATCTTCTCCCTTTGCTTCCATCGAAAAGGATGTATCGTGATTCATTATTTCAAAATAGAGTGCAGTGAAGAATTCTGTACACCCCAAAGACCCTCCAGGATGACCACTAGCCGCTTTGCTGACCATTCGGATAATATCTCTCCGAACTTGTGTAGCTGTTTTTTTGAGAAGCTCTAAATTTGCCATGATTGTGATTATATACTTATTTATGAATGAGAAAACTTATCCTATATCAATAGGAGAGTGTTTTGATGTAAATCAAAGAACCTATTGAATACTCTGTAATATAAATATTTAAGTATTTTTAATTGAATCTTTTCAGCTTTGCCTTTGAGCTTTTCAAATCCATCAGAAATATAGAAGTCTTTGAAATAGACAAAAAACTGAAAAAACATTTAATTACTTACATTACAGAGTATTGAAATATAGGAGATTAGAAATCTAGTACAAAAGTAGTAATTAGATCTTGGCTTTTTGCTTTAGATATAGAAAATATTGTAAGGTTAGAACAGAAAAATGAATGGAGGGAGTACTTAGAACACTCTAAGCTTCCTCGTTAAGTTCGATAGGATCGTGTAAACTAGGATAATTATTTCCCAAATCCCCAACTTCATTAGAAATAGGATAGTATTTTAGCATGCCCTCCGACAAAGGTTTTAACATTCCTAAAGCTGTTTTTAGGGATGCTTCCTCTAACCAACGAGCTTGTAAAGCTCCTGTTGGTAAAATTACAGGCATTTGTGTATTCAAATTACGGATTTCACGATTGGCTTGTGTAGTAATAATAGAAAATGTTTTGTAGACTCTGTCTTCTTCGCTTACCCATACATCCCAAACTCCAGCAAATGCCATTAGATAACCGTTATTCATAGCAATGCGATAAGCTTGTTTTTCTCTTCCTATTTGTTTCCAATCATAATAACTATCAGCAAATACAATACAACGGCGCTGACGAACAGGTAAACGAAAAGATAGCTTAGAACCAATTCCTTCCGCAGAAGCGTTAATCAAATTTGTGCCTACTTTTTCATCATTTGCCCAATAGGGGATAAGTCCCCAACGAAATATTTGCAATTCCAGAGACTTATTGGTTAAGATATAGGCATTCTGACTTGCACCTATATTATAGCTTTTTTGAAGCTCTTGCTTGATGTTCAAGTTAAATTGTCGCCGCATCTTTTCTGCAGATGCCACAAATGAAAAGCGACTACACATAATTTTTAGATTATATTGTTGAATAGAGGTACACAAAAAATAATACCATCTTAACAAAGATACGATATCTTTATAACTAATTTAAGTAAATCTAGGATAATACTGTAAAAAAAGCAGCAAAATAATCGCAAAAAACCTATTCACCCTCAAAAAATAAGCAAAAAAGGTATAAAAAAGAGTGAAGCATAAAGTTATCCACATAATAATGTGAATAACACACATAAAATGTGGATAACTTTCTATTTATGGGGAAAATCTGTCAATTTTGAAAAAAAATAAATTAATCGTGTTGAAAATCCTCAAGTTATCCACATTTTGCTAACATTTGTGGATAAGTATGTGGAAAACTTCAGGTAATTAGAAACAAATTGTTGGATTAAATTCTGAAGATAAAATAAAACTTATACACACTCTATTTTTTATTAATATGTTAGATACTCTTAATCAAGTACTTGTGAAATTGAGTTTTCCACATAGTATGTGGAAAAGTATGTGGATAAGTCAGTAGTTTTCCACATGCTTAATGTTCCACAGTGAATAACTATTTAAATACATTTAGTTACTTTGTATATGTGTGGATAAGTCCAATGTTTTCCACATAGTTTTCCACAGTCAAGTGAAGAAAGGTTTTCCACAGCCTTTTTTTATTCACTTTCTTATATTTATGTGGATAACTATCTTAAACTACCTTATAATAAGACTTACAAATGTGGATAAACATGTGGATAACTCAAAAAAAATGTGGAAAAGTGGAAAAAAATCACAAAATTAAAAAAGTTATCCACTTTTCCACATTGCTAATAATAATAGGGAATTTTTAAAATTTTTAAATAATTGTTATTATTATTATATACGTTAAATATAATTTTGTTAAAACAAAAAAATACAACGTTACACTATCTAGATTTAATCTAATTAAGAGATGTGTATAAACTTACTTCAACTATTGGCTCTTATAATTGAGTGGACTTAAATTTTAAAGTAATCCAAGAAAAAATTTTCAATCAAAGTATTCTACACACAGGATAAAATCTATACTTGTTTTCGTATTTTTACATTCTGTAATTAAAAAATCTAACTAAAACTTTAGTTTCAACTTGATTCGTTGGTTGTATATAAGCTCTATTAAAACAAGAGTATCAACGGATTATCAAAATAATATATTGGGAAATAAATGGCGGCAACTACAACAAAGACTAAAATAGAGGCCAAGACACTTAGTTCTAATTCTCCAAAAATGATTCCTCGTTCTGTTGGTATCTGGTTGCTTATTGGAGTGATCATGGTCTTGGTACAAATTTTCTTAGGAGGAGTGACTCGATTAACAAATTCAGGGTTATCCATTACAGAATGGGATATTGTTACAGGAACCCTACCTCCTCTAAACGCAGAAGAGTGGGATATAGCCTTTGATTTGTACAAAACAGAGGCTAAGGTCCAGGTAGATCGGTTAAATCCCGACATAACGATGTCTGAGTTCAAATACATCTATTTTTGGGAGTACTTTCATCGTTTGTGGGCTCGATTGATGGGATTTGTGTTTCTTTTTCCTTTCCTATACTTTTGGTGGAGGGGATATTTCACCAAGAAATTGATGAAGCAATTAGGAAAAATAGTGGGCTTAGCTGCTATTGTGGCATCTGCAGGATGGATTATGGTCGCAAGTGGCTTGGCAAAAGGAGATATTGTTTCTCACTTTATGATTCCAACCGAAAAAATGGGTCTAATCCCTTCTTTGATCATCATAGATACTTTGGATAGTGCTTGGGTGAATGGCTACAAGTTGACTATTCACTTATCTCTAGCAGTTCTGCTTCTTGGATACCTCTTTTGGGTGACTTTGCAGGTTTTGCAGCCCAATCCTACCGATACTCACCATAGGCGTATGCGACGATATACTTGGCGAATAACTTGGATAATTGGACTACAAATTGTCTTGGGTGGTTTTATGTCTGGTATGAAAGCGGGCTTATTCTACCCTAATTTCCCTCATATGGAAGTTTCTCCTGATGGGTCATGGGTTTGGATAGCTGAGGTCTTAAAAGACCAGTCAGCGTGGACCTGGTCAAATATTGTTGATTATGACGACAGTATGTTTGCTTCGGCTCTAGTTCAGTTATTACACCGAGGAACTGCCTACTTATTGTGTATTTTGATTTTAGTCTTCTTTTTTACCCTGGGACGAATTCAAGTATCTACAATTCTAAAGAAGGGAGGAATGGTATTGATTTTGGTTTTATTGACACAAGTATTTTTAGGGATTTTTACGCTAGTCAGTTGTGTAGGAGCAGTACCCGTAACGTTGGGGGTTCTACATCAACTAGTAGGAGTTTTATTACTCCTATCTATGTTGTTTGTCAATTATCAATTCAAGAAAACTTAGGTTCCCTTTGTCTTGTATCTGATAACAGTGGAGTATCTAGACAGATCGCCCTATCTAGACAAAACACTAAACTCAAAAAAATAATCCTAGTTTTGCATTTTACAGCCAAAACTAGGATTATTTTATTATATACTGATACTTATTTGATTACTAGCGAGATCTGTCGATATATCTTTTCTCTAAATTACAAGAAGAAACACTATATTTCTATAGCAATAAGCTCTCCTGTTGAGCTTCCAATATAAAAAGTATCTCCGCTTCCGTGTACGGTTAACCAATTGCTTTCTGTTGGTATATTTTCCAATACTTTCCAAGAAATTCCTCCATCTATTGTCGTCCAAATTAGACCATTTCCTCCAACAATTACTCCTTTGTCTACACTAGTAAAATGAACATCATAAAATCGAGTAACTTTGAGTGTATTTCCATTTCTCAATCTATTCCATTTATCACCTCCATCCGTGGTTTTATAGATACTCCCATACTGTCCAATAATATAAGCAGTGTTTTCATCAGCAAAACTCATCGCTCTAAAAAAATCACCTCTAAGAAGTTGATCAGTCCAGGTTTGTCCTCTATCTGTACTTTTCATTACAATACCATAACCACTGATATAAACAGTAGAATCTTCTAGTAGATGGATTTCTCTGAACTCGTGAAAGTAACCTAAGCTATCAGAATAGTCAGGTGTATAAGCTGTATCAAAACGCAGAATTTCTCCATATCCTAGGTTGTAGCCTACTGTAGCTAGACCACTACCATTTGGCCAGAAGGCTAAGTCTGTCCAGTTTTCCCATCCTGCCAAAGTAATCGTTCGGAGATTGCTTGTAGTAGGGATATATCCAATAATTGTATTTCCTAGACTTATACAAAAAAGCTCATTATTAGACCACCGTAGTTTTCGTAACTGATGTTCATGATCATAGATACTTGACCAGTTTTTTCCTTCATCTGTAGAATGATAAAGCTTACCTTCTTGGTATAAATTACCATTGGCAATATATAAGCTAGAATCATTGACAACTAGAACATCATTGATGGCTGTATTCAAAGGGAAATTTAGGTCAACATAGGCCAATTCTATAGGTTTTGCTTTGTTACACGAACTCAGCAGTTGGCAAACGCCTAAGACCAAAAAGAGTATTATAAAACGTAAATTATTCAAACGTAAATCCATATTTATCAATTAAATAAATTAATGCTGCCATACCTGCTGCACCTAACTCTAGCTCTCTCTTGTGTACATTTTCAAAAACATCTGTTTCTGCATGGTGGTAATCAAAATAACGCTGACTATCAGGACGGTAGCCAAAAAGAACCGTACCTTGTGATTTTAGTTTTGAAATATCTGCGGCAGATCCACCAGCATCTAGGTAGTAGAGTCCATAAGGTGCTAAAATTTCACGCCATTTTTGTGCTTGTTTGAAGGCACTTTTAGAAATTTCTTTTAGAGCATCCATTCTGAAACCTCTAGGTGTATGCCCTCCAGCATCAGATTCAATAGCTGCAATATGTTTTTCTTTACTATTTTTTGCATAAGCAGCATAAGTAGTCGCCCCAAACATTCCATTCTCCTCATTTGCAAATAATACACAACGAATCGTTCGTTTAGGTCGGATACCCATACGACGGAAAACATGTAAAACTTCCATTGCTTGTACACAACCTGCACCATCATCATGTGCTCCTTCTCCTATATCCCAAGAATCCAAATGCCCACCAACTACTATCACTTCATTAGGATAGGTAGATCCTTTGATTTCTGCAATTACATTATGTGCTTTTTGTTTGCCCATATGCTCACAATCTGCTTGGATATTAATTTTGATTCCTTTTTCTGAATCCAAGAGTTCACTTAGTAGGTTAGCACTTTGCATGCCTAATGCTAGAGCAGGAATAGGGGTTTGGTCTTGAAAAACCGTAACACCTGAGTGCGGAATATCATCTTGTTTGAGTGTCATAGAGCGTGTAAGTGTTGCAATAGCTCCTTTCTCTGCTGCAGATCTAGGGCCTGCTGTACGTTGTCCTACTGCAGCTCCATAAGCATGAAATGTGTTCGTTTTGGTAGGATCCATCCCCTTATCAAAAAATACAATTTTACCTTGGATTTCACTTGCAGGAATTTTTTCTAAGGCATTTAGATCCCAAACTTTGATAACTTCTGCTGTTAGTCCCATCTTGGGGGTTCGACCTGAAAAACCTAGTGCAACTGTAGACAAATCAACATTGCCTAATAATTCAGAATTAACAACTTTGGCCTTGGCTACAGAACCTCTTCGCCAGTAGTTTACTTCAACTTCTTGCATCCAAACTGTATCTGCTCCAATAGAATCTAGCATTTGTGCTGTGTAGCGCTCTGCAGCAGTTCCTTCTGGAGAGCCTGCTATACGACCACCTATCCGTTTGCATAGAAAATGCAACCAGTCATAACAGGAAGAAGAAGTAAGTACATTGTCATAAATTTCTCGGATTTCTTCGATATCTTCATCGCTTTGTGCTTGGGAAGTAATAGTTAATGATAAGAAGGCAATAAAGAGAAATAAACCTTTAGGGCTAAAACCTTGTCTACTCAGTGTATTCAGTATTTTCATTGTAGCTGTTGTTTAATAAATATATAATTAGTGGTATCAAATAGCTTATAATGGTGTTTTTTTAACCTTTGTTTTTATAATTGTGGGCTAAGCTCAAAGAGTTTACGAAAGACTCTTTTTTTGATTAAAAAAATCAATAAACTAAGCCAAAATCAGAAAAATGCAAGGACGCTTATGAATATCAGGTTGCTTTTGCTTTTTCCATGTTTGTATAGAATACATTTTTATGAGTTCTGTTGGGGCAGTCAGATCACAGGCTACACACAAACGAGTATGAGCAGAGAGATGACTTAAACAGTCCTTGAATAAACTTTCGTTTCGATAAGGTGTTTCTATAAAAATTTGAGTTTGCTTGAATTGTCTAGATTGTTGTTCTAGTTGTCTCAAACGTTTTTTTCTTTCTCCACCCTTAATGGGTAAATATCCTAAAAATGAGAACGATTGTCCATTCAATCCAGAAGCCATTAGGCTTAGGACAATAGAAGAAGGGCCAATGAGTGGGATGACTTGGATACCAGATTTATGTGCTAAGGCTACTATTTCTGCTCCTGGATCAGCAATCCCTGGACAGCCAGCTTCTGATAACAAGCCAATATCTTTACCTTCGTCCAAGGCTGGATGCAAAAATGTAGGCAACTCTACATGGCTTGTATGTTTGTTCAATTCAAAAAAACGCATAGCTGCAAAACGATTTTCCAAGGGTAACGTTTTCATGAACTGACGAGCTGTTTTACCTCTCTCAACAATAAAAATATCGATGTGTTTGATTTGTTTTAGTTGTTCTTGCACCAAAACATCTTGCACATTTTCAGACAAAGGTGATGGAATTAAGTATAATTTACCAATCTTACTCATTATATTTTACTTGATTTTAGGCTTGTCTAAGTTCAGACAGGCTTTGAATTTGATTGCTTGTGTATAGATCACTACAAAAGTAAAAATGATTTAGCAAGTGCTATACTTTTTATTCTAAATCATTATATTTTCATTGGGAAGTTGTCGAACAACTTTTGGATCATGAGTGGTAGACTGTAGTCTAAAATCAATGAACTAGTGAACCTACGAATTCGCTAGTTTTCAATAAGTAGTTAATTTTATAACTAAAACTTACCAATTCAATGGGATATCATGTAAAACCTCCTCAATCTCTAAAAGATTTACCTAAATGGCCTAGTATTTTTTTAGCGGGAAGCATAGAAATGGGAAAGGCTGAAGATTGGCAGGCCTACATAGGTAACAATCTTTTCAGTCATGACATAATAATTCTGAATCCTCGAAGGGAACATTGGGATAGTTCCTGGAAACAGTCAATTGATAATCCTGTATTCAAAGAACAAGTTGATTGGGAACTGGATGCATTAGGGCAAGCAGATTTAATTTTTTTTTATTTTGCACCTAAGACTAAGTCTCCTATATCACTGTTGGAGTTAGGCTTATTTGCAAATTCTACAAAAGTAATTGTTTGTTGTCCTAATGGGTTTTGGCGAAAGGGGAATGTAGATATTGTATGTCAACGCCACCATATTCCTCAAGTGGATAACTTGGAAGATGGGATAAAGTTGATTAAGACAAAAATTGATCAGATTAAATAAATAAATATAATATAATTATATTTACGGTTAACTGCTTAATACTGTACTATTCGATAATTAATTGAATTTTATAGAGAAAAAAGATTTTTATTACTATCTTGATTATTAGTTAATTATAGTTTTAGTAGACATCAAGGTTATCATCTATAAACAAGAAGTAAGTAGGTGGACATAATTAATTTTATAATAATTCACAAGATTTTTTGATGCTGAACAAGGCGAAAAACGCAGGGATAGCAGTGCTATCACGAGGCTTTTTAACGAAGTGCAGCACAAAAAGGCTGCTTGAATTAAATACAAATTAATTGTGGCTATCTACTTATATGTTCACGGGAATAAAGTTACAAATATTCATTAAAATTTGTAACTTTATTTTGTATTTATTTTAAATTAACAATGTTAAAGCACAATCTAATTTACCTATTCTAATAATTAATTACGTCCACCTACTTATCATCACCAAATCAAGTTTAAAAAACTTGAAAAACATAAATCCTATTAAAATGAAAACATCTTTTACCTATTCTCAATTGTCTACAAAAATCTTCGGTTTTTTATGCTGTGTTTGCCTATTCGCTTCCTGTGGTCAACCAACTGAATCGGCCACTAACCAACCTTCGGCTGCTGAAACAACCAGCACGTCTACAACTACTCCAAAGGGAGAAGAAACTCAGAATGATAGCACAAGTTTTGATTATTTTCTAAATCTAATGGCAGAACAAAAAGAAATTCCATTTTATCTCATAGAGAATTTCTTTGCTGATTCTATTAGTAATGCTTTCAAAGAAGAGAAAGAAAAAATAGGCTTTGCCAGTATGCAAGGAAATTCTGTATCTACTCATAAAAACATCAAAATCGTCACCTTTGAAACTAGAATTGGTGTTCCTTGTACAATTTCTAATATTGCCAGTTTTGATTTGGAAGGTACTATGATAGATTATCATGAATTCTATTCCTGTGATTGTAATGAACCTTTTTGTAGTGGTGAATCCTTTACACTTGAGGGTACTGTAATAAAAGTAAAAACAGAAATTTGGGGAGGGGATTCAAGTTCTGAAGAAGAAAGGGCAAAAGATACGACCTACGTCACTGACTATGTAATCTCTGATGATGGAACCTTTGGGATCTAAGAACTTGTCTAAAACAAAGCAGGCACTTTACGACATATATTAATTATGTCCACCTAGCTACTGATTTGTCTTTTAAATTGGTATAATTACAAAAAAATAGATAATGATCTTTAAAAATATAGATGACGCACTCAAAACTCCACTTGAAGTCACTTTCCTTTCTTTAGAAAGAAAAGATTTAACGCCTTTACCTAAAACATTAGCTCCTTTCCAAAACCTAGAACAATTAAGTATACAGGGAATGGATAAAGAAATTCATTGGCTTGATTTCTCTACTCTACCTCAACTCAAGAAATTATCAATTACTTACAGTAGTTTGACCGAATTACCTGACAGCTTAAAAGCTTGTCAACAACTACAGGAATTAAATCTTTCTATCAATAATCTCGAAGAATTACCTCAAGTAATCCGATCCTTAAAAGCACTAAAAAAACTGAGTATTGGTAATAATAAGATCAAGGAACTACCAAAATGGATTGGTGAATTAAGCCAATTAGAACAGTTATTACTCAATAGTAATCAACTCACAAAATTACCAGATGTATTTGATAAAATGCCCAACTTAACCAAGGTAAGCTTTTCTCATAATCAGCTGGAGGAATTACCTGATAGTTTAGCCAAAGAATCTATAGATGGTTCAATAGTATTGAACCCTTTCAAAAAGCGTTTCCCTTCAGCAGCATTGTACTGGAATACAAAATATGTCATTGATTTTGGCGCTACACCAATCCTTGAACGCCTTGGTATGGACAAACGTAAGGCTCAAGCATTTTGGGATGTCCTAAGAGAACATAATCTTTCTGGAAAACAGCGGCTGAGTGCCTACTATATCATGGTGGATATGGATGAATATAAGGATCAGCTCGCTCTAGAGGATCTATTTCTGATGCTACACCTAAAGTGGGGTAAATTTGGACAAATGTATATCAATGCACAAAAAATATTGGTTGATCTGCATGAAGAATATCGAAAGCAAAATCCTATAAAAAAGGGAGAAGCAATCACTGTCTTGGGAACTACGGCAATTAAACGTAAAGAACTCAAGGAACGAGCAATTGCATTTGGACTTGAATTTCATTCCAAAATCAAAAAAAATACAAAACATCTAGTCATAGGAAAGGGCTTTAAGAAATATAAAGGTTTTGACCAAGAAGGCTTGGTCTTTTGGTCTGATGTTAATATCCATAAAGCTTTGGAAGTTAGAGAAGAGCATTTCTTACTTGAAGATACAGAAGATAATCAAGTTAGTAAACAAAATTTGTCTGAATTGCTGCTCAGCCAAGATAGTGATACGGTTCAACTAGGATTGGATCTGTTAAAAACTGCAGGAACTCCATCTGAAGTAATCACTGACTTATTTTTGATTATCAAAAATGGAAATTTGAATGCAGATATTCGCAAAAAAGCACAAAATGCATTGGATTTATATAATGATGTAGCGATCAAAGAGAAAATGGAAAAATATAAATATCCACTTGTTCGAAAAGATATTGATGAAAGAACGCTCCAAGAGAATATTGATATCTATACCAAGGATACTTCACTGGACAAGAGCAAGATTGGACCTTATCTTTTTGCTACTCAAGGAATTGGACTTCGTCACTGGTTTGCACAAATTGATAAGATAGAACGCAAAAAAATTGTGGAAGATCTTCTTCGCCAACAACCTGACATTCTACTTAATGGAGCTTGGTTCACAGATATAGAAGAGGTTTTTCAGTTTACACAGGCTAAACGCTTGAGCTTGAACCAATCAAAATTTCGGAATTTTCCAGAGCAGGTCTTAGCATTTGAGCAATTAGAGTATCTAAGTCTTGAGAAAAATACAGTAAAAACACTTCCTAATCAACTTAAAAAACTTTCTAAACTTCAAGAACTTAATTTGGATAGAAATAAACTCAAGGAGTATCCTAAGGTAATAGAAGAAATGCCCAACTTGAAGAAGATAAGAGTTTATGATAATCCTTTTACCAAGCAAAAGGATAGAGGAATTAATACTGATTTGTACATTGTACGATATAATTCGTCAGAGTTGATCCGTAAATAAATCAAGGTGCTCTCGTATCGAGCTGTTAGCTTTCTTGAACTGTTTCAGGCTTAGTTTTACTGAACTACCTCAACGTTCACAACCAACTCATAATCAAAATAATATTCAAGTTATATAAAATTTCATAAAATCTTGATGAGCTTTATTAGTAAGAAAGGATATTCTTTGACTCTCTATCAAATATAGCGCTACAAAACTATATCTCCTAAGCTCCAATTAAGTAAAGTAACTTATATTACAAACTGTTAAATTTTGAATATTGAGCAGCACTATACCCATTATTTTCACATCACAATGACACAATAAGTTAGCTTTGTAAGAGCCTATTTTTTTAGACCATATTCCAAAATTTAACGACGAATTGGTATAGTTTTTAGTTATAACAGATGTGATGGAATGATTCTCCCCTAAAGGGGCTATTTACCTCGAAAACCTCAAAGTAAATCATCCATCAACTATCTCTATTTTTAGTAGACAAATTAAAACGATACAAACAACATGATGCATCTGAACAAAGCGTACTTTACACTACTTATTTTTAGTATCTTGGCAGTTCATTCCAATACTATTTCTGCTCAATTGGACTTCTTAGATGAGGAAGTTATTATAGAAAATGTACACAGTAGAAAAGCACTCTGTACACAACACTCGTCACAAGATCCAAGCAGTATGAATAACCAAGAAAATATTGCCCAATATAGTTATACAGGAGATCCAACACATAAATGGATGGTAACAGCTCTAGGTGATGGATTCTATAAAATTGAGAATGTATACAGCAAAAAGACACTCTGCACACAACACTGGTCAAATGATCCTAAGAGTAATAATAACCAAGAGAATATTCATCAATATCAATATACAGGTGATCTAACTCAAAAGTGGCAATTCGTAGATATAGGAAATGGTCAATATTCTATCGAAAACGCACACAGTAGAAAAGTACTCTGTACACAACACTGGTCACAAGATCCTAAGAGTCTAGATGATTATGAAAATATTCATCAGTATCAGTATACAGGTGACCTAACTCATAAATGGACGATTAGACCTGTCAATCCACCTAGTGCAACTACCTTGGATGCTGCGATAAAAAATCAAGATATGGTAAAAACCCAATCAATTATTAATAAAGGGATTAAACCAACACTTCAACAGTTGCGCTGGGCACTCCAACAAAAGAATTATGATTTAGCTCGATTAATTATGAATGATGGTGGTGTACAACCTGCTGATGAAGATATTGCAACTGCTGTCGATAATAATGATATGACGGCAATAACTATGATCATGGAAAAAGGTGTAATGGGCAATGTAAAGGCCTTGAACAAAACAATAACAGATCAGAAAAAAGATTTCTTTAACTTACTTATACCTGGTATTCAACCAGATGGAACATCTCTAACTGCTGCTCAAAAAGCGAATGACTTAGATGCTTTCAATGCAATTTTAGGTAAAGGTGTGCAGTGTACTAATGATCACTTTGATTTGGCAGTGGATCAAGATAATTTAGTAGTGGCTCAGTTAACATTAGACAATGGTGCTGATGCAAATAAAGCTTTAGATTATACAATTTCTAAAGATAAGAATGCGTACATTGATATGTGTTTACAAAAAGGTGCTGATGCAAATAAGGTAATCAGTTATTCTATCGAAAAATCAGATATTAATTTAGGTAGAACCCTTATTGTATCTTACCAAGCTGATGCCAACCAAATGTTGGAAGAGGCTTTTGATAACAATAAAATAGATTTTGCCACACTAGCCTTAGCAGAAGGAGGGGCAGATCCAAATCAACATTTGAAGAAACAAGCAGACGAAAATAACCTGGAGTTTACAAATCTTCTATTGGATAATGGTGGAGATGCTAACCTAGCAATGGATGGTGCTATTGAGCATACTCAGGTACAATTGCTACAGCGTCTCATTTCTATGGGAGCTGATGCCAAACCTAAAAAGTACCTAGAAAGTGCTACAGAAAAACGTTCTTTAGAAATGGTAACTCTACTTGTCGAAGCAGGTGCGGATCCTAACTTAGGTATGAAAACAGCTATTGCTAATGATGATTATAATATTATTAATATCTTATTGAGTCGTGGAGCAAATCCTAAAGGTCACCTGAATGCACCAGCTTGTAATGGTAAGCTAAAAACTGTTCAGTTGTTGCTACAATATAATGGAGATGCCAATGAGGGAATGAAATGTGCAACAGAGAAAAACTATGCAGATATTACACGTGTTTTGTTAGATGCTGGAGCAGATGCTAAAGGTTATCTTAGTATCCCTTCTAAGAAAGGTTATTTAAAAATTGTCACTCATCTTGTTGAGTTTGGTGCAACTCCTCAAAATGGCTTGGAGCCCAGTGTAGATGGTAATAAGTTTGAAGTAGCTAAGTATCTAATCTCTAAAGGTGCTCGACCCAATGGTTTGGTAAAAAAAGCTGCTAAATTTGCTAATGCTAATATGGTCAAGCTTTTGTGTGAAAATGGGGATGCTCCCTTCCCTGGCATGTCTCCTACAATGGAAACAGGATCTGTAGAAATTGCTCGCATCTTAGTTAGACATGGTGCGGACCCCAAACCATTCGACTACATCCGTAAGGCAGTAGCCAATAACCACGCTGACTTGGTGGAATACCTAATTGAGCAGGGTGCTGAAGTTAATAAAAAAACAGGAAGTGGCGTTACTCTCTTGCACATTGCTTGTAAGATTGTAGGAAGCCAAAAGATTGTACAAGCTTTGGTAAGTGCTGGAGCTGATGTGAATGTATTTGAACCCAATATGGGAAATACACCTTTACATCTTGCGGCTTATGCCAAGGATTTGAAAAGAGATAACTTGGCTGCTGTTAAAATCTTAGTTAATGCTGGTGCCGATGTCAATGCAATCAATAGTAAAGGGCAAGGACAATCTGTTTTGAAATATGCTAGATCAAACTCTGTGAAAAAATATTTGAAAGATAATGGTGCTTATGCTTCTACCAAAAAAGCTAAAGAAGCAGGTGGAACACAAAGTCCTCACTAAATAATCTGCTTAAGCGCATGTCCAAATTTAGGTCTAGCTTTGCTGAGCACTTATAAATCTAGATATGCTCTAAGTTTAGTAACGATGTTGTTTAAGCCGTTGTGATAGAGTAAGAGATCTGGATTTTGAATCTAACAATCTGTCTAAAAACTAGTTAGATTTTTTAAACAACTTCAGCAAGTAAATTAACATTTTGTGGCGAGATACAGTATATTTGTATCTCGCCACAATTAGTTTATGCCATCTTCAATGCTCATAATTTATGATAGATTTTGAACAAATCATTCGTCCTACACTACTCATTGATAAAAGTAGAGCTTTTAGAAATCTAAAGAAATTGACCGATAAAGCTCAGAAACATCAATTGGAATTCCGACCACACTTCAAAACACATCAGTCTGAAGAAGTTGGTAAGTGGTTTCGTGAGTTTGGGGTAACTAAAATTACAGTTTCTTCTGTTCAAATGGCTAAGTATTTTGCAGGACTAGGTTGGCAAGATATAACGATTGCTTTTCCCGTTAATATTCGTGCCATTAAAGAAATCAATCAATTAGCCAAAAAGGTTCAACTCCATATTCTAGTAGAATCCTTAGAAGTTCTTGATTTCTTGGACGCTCATCTAGAGAGTAAACTTGGTTTATTTATCAAAATTGATACAGGTTATCACCGAACTGGAGTAGCTGCTAATAATATTCGTTTTATAGATCAATTGCTCAAGCGCCTAGAAGCTGTACAACAAGCTAATTTTATGGGTTTCTTGGTGCATAGTGGACATAGTTATCAGTGTAGGTCAAAAGAAGCAATACGTTCTGTCCATCATTCTAGCCAACAACAACTCAAAGCTCTGAGACGTCGATATTTGGATATATATCCCAATATGATCATCTCTATCGGAGATACACCTACTTGTAGCGTAGCCGATAACTTTAGTGCTATTGATGAAATTCGTGCAGGAAATTTTGTTTATTATGATCTTATGCAATGGAATATTGGTGCTTGTGATTTGGACGAAATTGCGGTCGCTTTGGCTTGTCCTATTGTTGCAAAACATGCTGATCGAAGAGAAGTTGTTATCTATGGTGGTGGAGTGCATTTCTCAAAAGAACGAGGTACTCACCCATTGCTCAAAACCACTTATTATGGGATTTTGGTACAATGGACATCTGATTCTTGGAAGGTAATAAATACTAATAATTACCTAAAATCAGTTTCGCAAGAACATGGTGTTTTACGTGTAGAAGAAGATACTTTTGACCAACTTAAGATAGGAGACGTAATCGGTATTTTGCCAATTCACTCTTGCATGACTGCTGACTTGTTGCGTCATACAAAGGATGTATTGTACATAAGTAGGGATATTCAGTATTAGATAAAAATCTTGATAATCAATAAGCTACAGATGTTTATAGAAAAGAAATCACCCCGCTTTTGAACATAAAGTGCAAAAAGCGGGGTGATTTCTTTTTTGAATTCAGTGTTTTAACCGAAAACAAGTCAGGTCAAGCAAAAAAATGGAACTCAGTTTCGCTAAAAACTTAGTAAAATCTACCCCACTGGATTAACCGGACTATATGGGTTGTCAGCAACAAAGAAGGACGAAAACCCCGAAGGGCTCTGCGAAGCTAATCACCCTGTTTACCTAATCCTGAACAACCCAAAACTAGGCAAGCTTTGGTTGTTACCACACGATTGGTCAAAGAACCACTGTTATAAACCAATTGTTCCATTACCTGTACCTAACTGATCTCCAAGCTGCTCTTTAAACTCTTCTAAGCTTATCTCTTTATAACCCGAAGGAATTTCAAACTGACTACTATCCACACTTTTTTTAGAAACCTCTGTTGCTTTCATAAACACTTTAATCCCTTCTACCTCCATTTCGAAGCCTAGAGGAAACCCCTCAATACCATTAGCTCCTAACAGCTCCTTCAATTGATTCGCATCACCTATTTTTAACTTAGGACTAGTATAAACAACAATAGAAGTCCCTCCTGATGTAATTTCATTTTTATGACAGCTATAACCTGCTATACGCTTGCGTTTTCCTTTTTTGGTTTTTACATCCACTTTAGTTTCCCCAGGTTTTTGATTGAGTTGTCCACCCTGGTCTAACATTTCTTTAAACTTAGAATCACTATCCAAGCGAATAGCTGTGCGTTCTGCAACCGTTGGAATATCTGTCAATAAAGTATATTGTTGATCCTCTGTATTCCAAATAAAATTGATACTGGCAATACCTGCCATTAGACTAAAGTTTAGACAATTTTGTCCATTTTTGAAATACATAGTAATCGAGCTACTTTTTAACATCTGAGCTGCTTGTGGCGCTCCATTTACATCTACTTCGTAGCTTACATAGCCTTCCTTCAAAGAATTAGTTTTTTGGGCATAGCTAAATTGGCTTATGGTTGTCATAAATAAACAACACAGAATAAATTTTAGAAAATTTGTCATAATTGTATTTATATTTAGTTCAAGTTTTTTGTGAAGTTATTGAAACAACTTCATCATCTTCGTTGCTTCAATTTTTTTGATTTCGTCTAATTTTAATTTTACTCAAAGACGCAGTAAAACTAATTCTTCGTGGACTATTGTAAATCTACTTCTTAAATGTATTCGATATGCAATAGGTGCTACTTATGCCACTACTTTTGCATTCCTCCTTTCCTTATCTCTTATAACAACTTCTTCAAAGTTTATTGCGAATGGAATTATATGAAGCGTAAATGACCAACTTGTACAACTGGTCAAGATTAAATACAAACTTACAGTAGAGTTACAAAGTCGAGTAAACAACACAAATTAGTGGCACAGGAAATGATCAGTCCAACTAATCATTCCATGGTTTTGCACACGAGAAATTTTTAGAATTCAGCATATATTCTAAATATACATTATTATACCGAATAATGCTTTGGACTTACCTTTTAACCAACTAATTTAATTAGAAAAAAGTTAAATGAAACAGAATTTTATTAGTACTTTAACATTCTGTTTTACTTTAACTAAGAAAAAGAACACTATTCTACTATACTTACAGGAATACAATCAGACTTATAACTTGTTCGAATCTGTCCCCCTTGGAAAGTAGCTTGTTGAGCATTTTCAATCTTTGTGCGTTGGAAAAACATTAGTCCCTTTTTCCGTTTTTCCATTAGTCTATTGAGTTTATCCGTGGGAACAAATACTGTAGAATCTAAAGGTGTACTTGTCCAAAATGCAGGGCTAACCTTCTTAAAGACTAAATTAACTTCCTCGCCATTTTCTACAGGAGGGCCATCCCATCTAAACTCATTATTAATCTCGCTAAGATCATAGACCGTTCCTAAAACATTAGCTTTATTTAGATGTACTTCATTAAAATAAGTAAGAAATCCCCAACTTTGCCACTCAAATTCTAAATCTTCTATGAATCCCTTAAAAACATGAGAGTAACTAGTACTCCTTGTCTCAGTCAAGCGAACTCCATTACAATACACATCCGACCAAGTATTCAAACGAACTCTTGCTCCGTCTAAAGAATCAAAAGGATTTTCATATATAAAAGTGGCTGTAACTCTTGTATTATTGGTTGTTCCATCATATTCTACTATGTAATCAGAAAAAACAGTTTCAGGAAAGACAAACTCTGAATCTATAGTTAGACCTCCTGTTCCTGGTGATGAAAAGTTAGTTTCTTTTTGACAAGAACTAATGGCAAATACACATACGCAAAAGCATAAAAAAAAGGTGTAAGAAAAACGCATAATTAACATGGATTTAAAAATGAAGCCTATCAGGGTTAATAAAGATTATACAAGTACGTGGCTAGCTACTTATATGATAAGAAGTTATTCTTTGAAATTGTTTTCATGAAAAATAGCTAGAGGGCAAAACGCCACAAGCTCAATTCTATAGGAATCTAATATCCATGTTTCCACACAGATATATTTACAAGAATTCAGCACTGATAATCAAAAATTTATAAAACCGAAAGAGCTATAAAAATTAAGATTTCAAATAACAATGATTATTAGAGTTTGTTGACTGCTCAATATACACTAAAAATTACTCCAAATCTATTTATCGACTAGAATTTTATGATCTGAGATCGTGCATCAAATAATTTACCGTAAAAGTTTTTTATTATTATCAATAGTTCGTTAATTTTCCGTAACTAATTGATAACCAAAAGAATACAAAAGATTAATAAAATCTTATAAGCCCCTGATCATCAAGCCGTAAGAACTACAAAGTGCTCAACAGAGCTAAAAGATATTTTTTAATTTTTTGGCAAAAAAATCAACGAACTAAGTACAATGTAAAATAAATAAATTTATATTTTGTATATTGAGTAAAAATACTCAATATGAAAAAAGAACATATCAAGTTAAGTGAAAAAGATCGCAAGCAACTAAAAGAGCTGCTTGGGAAAGGTTCATTGAAATCAAGAACGTATAAACGAATAGTTTCCTTGTTAGAATTGGACAAGGGTAAAACCTATGAAGCAGTAAAAGAGACGGTTCAATTCTCCCTAGTTACCTTAGGCAAATTAGCCAAAAGGTATGAGGAAAGAGGATTAGACTGTATCTATGATGCTCCTCGTCCAGGTCGTCCAATAAGCATAAGCAAAAAACAAGAGAATGCAATCATTTTACTATCGTGTAGTGATGCTCCAGAAGGCTATAGTCAATGGAGCTTACGCCTGTTAGCAGACAAAATAGTAGAGTTGGGTTATTGTGATGAAATATCCCATACCCAAGTCAGAGACATTCT
>JAKVCT010000399.1 GCA_022448995.1 Saprospiraceae bacterium | reverse complement strand
ACAGGATTTAGACATCAGTATTATTTGCCAAGTACAAGTTTCCCAATGAATTGGGTAAACGGGAAATACAAGGAAGGCTACAATGTATCTAGTCTAACTTATGGAGAGGGATATTGGTTTGTAGTCGTTTCTAAATTTACGAATAAGCTACGCGAAACTTATAAGACAAGTTCTTCTTTCCCTAGTTCTTTTGTTTCAGATGAGTGGAATAATAACGGGATGCGTGTTGCTAATATGAAGTTTAGTTACGAGGAAGACTTATCTGTATCTTTTGAGGAATATTATCAAGCTGGTATTGATGCTGCCAATAATGGGGATCATGATGATGCCATTTTTTATTATACAGAGGCACTTAAGATTAATAACAAACACTCAACGGCTTACAATAATCGAGCTTGGTCAAAGTATCTAATTGGTCAATGTCAAGGTGGATTAGCAGATGTGAATAAGTCTCTCCAATTGGAGAGAAATGAGTACAACACACATACACGTGGAGCTATATATATGTGTTTGGGACGTTGTCATGAGGCTACTGTGGATTATGATGCTAGTATATCGTTGGCAGAAAAGGAGCAGGGGTTATATTTTGCAGATCGTGGAGCTGCCCGTCAATGCCTAGGAAATTATAAGAAAGCTATTGAAGATTATGATAAAGCTATTCGTTTAGATCCTGTTAATGCTTCCTCATATCGTTCTTCCAAAGCTTCGTGTGAGAAAGAGCTGGCTAAGAATCAAAAGCCAAAAATTACTTGGGATTATCCTTACAATTCATTTACCAGTACTACAAAACCTAGTTATGACATCAAGGTTTGTATTCACTCAGCAGCAACTATTACTAGGAAAGAGGTCTTTATTAATGGACAAAGTTTTGCATCAAGAGGATTTGGGGTAGATGATGATTGTACAGCGAGTATTGAGCAATCCGTTAATTTGAAAGCAGGAACTAATACTATTGAGGTTGTAGTTTATACCGCTAATAATAGTGCAAGATCAGAGAAACGTACCATTGAATACAAGGCCAAGAGCTCTGGTAATTACCATGCTCTATTAATTGGGGTGGAGAGCTATGATGATTTTTCTATTAATGACTTAGAAAAACCTGTCGCTGATGCTAAACGCCTTAAGTCTGTTTTGACTAGTGAGTATACATTCAATGAAAGTGATATTCATCTGTTACAGAATCCCACCAAAGATGAGATTATTAACAAGCTAATTTACTTGCAAGAACGTTTGGGTAAGGAAGATAACTTATTGATTTTTTATTCTGGTCATGGAGTAGCCAAAGATAAATTAGGGTATTGGTTACCTAAAGATGCTAAAAAAGATAGCCGATCTACTTGGTTCTCTAATGGTGAATTGAGAGATTATTTATACAGTATGAATACTCAACATACCTTAGTTGTTGCAGATGCTTGTTTTGGGGGAACTATCTTGACCGGAGGATACAGAGATATTACAGAATTTGCTTGTAATGAGATGGCTAAATTACCAAGTTGTCGAGCAATGACTAGTGGTGCAGGAACCATTGTTCCCGATGAGAGTGTATTCTTTAAATACTTTATCAAACGTTTAGAGGACAATGATGCAAGCTGTGTGTCTGCAGAAACTTTGTATACAAAAATCAAACCTGCCGTAATTTATAATAGTCCTAATAATCACATCCCTCAGTTTGGTGTCTTGCCACAGTCGGGTGATGAGGGTGGTAACTTCATCTTCAAGAAAAAATAAACCATATATAGCCTTTGGAAATGGTGGTACTAGATCCAAAGGCTTTTTTAGTTAAAAACTTAGGAACTGTTGCTAGAGTCAACTAAAATCATTCTACGATTATTTTTGTCCTCTTACTTATTAGAACATGTCTAAATTTACTCTAAAATGTAATATGATATTGTAACAGATACACTAATTTTAGACATACTCTTAGAATTTTTTGTCTGGAAGGTCTCATTCTAGCTTATCGCCAAAATCAAG
Organism: Saprospiraceae bacterium; assembly: GCA_022448995.1. Classification (GTDB taxonomy): domain Bacteria; phylum Bacteroidota; class Bacteroidia; order Chitinophagales; family Saprospiraceae; genus JAKVCT01. The sequence goes on along the minus strand of JAKVCT010000399.1, from coordinate 1,897 downwards.
ACTCATATTCTTGTATTTTACTAGGAGTTAGTCATTGTAAAGCCACCAGATAGAATCTTTATTACTCCACTCATTTTCAACTTTATCAATAATTATGAAAATATTAGTTTGTATCAGTCTAATGTGCTTCGTTTCAGTGTGCAGTTGGGGCCAATTTACTATGGGATTACCTGATGGACCCGATGAGGGCTATGACGAAATGGAATATAAAGCAAGACTCACCACTAAGAATTATCGGAATATAGCTTCAAAAGCCTCTGTCAAACAATACGCTCCTACACCCAAGAGTCAGGGGCAGTATGGAACTTGTGCTGCTTGGGCTACGGGTTTTTGTGCGCGAACCATTCTAGAAGCAAAACGCTATGGTTGGACAGATAAGACTAAGATTGATGCTAATATCTTTTCTTATGGATTTATTTACAGAGTATCATCCTCTAATACCAATTGTTGGGGAGCATACACTTCCACTTGTGTCCGTAATATGAGAGATGTTGGGGTGCCTAAATTAGACGACTATAGTATTCATTGCCCACAAAGTGCAATTCCAAATTCAGCTTATGAAGCTGCTTCTAAATATAAGATAAAAGGATATATAAAGCTTTGGAGAGACTTGGAAAAGTCAGAGCGCAAGGCACGTGTAGAGGCAGTAAAGAAGAGTTTAGCAGAAGGAAATCCTGTCGTAATCGCAATGGTTTGTCCTAATTCATTCCAAAATCCACCTTCTCCACTGTGGCAGCCTGCCAAGGAAGGAGATGATAATCCAACCCATGCACATGGCCGCCATGCAATGTGCGTAGTTAGTTATGATGATGATAAATATGGTGGAGCATTTGAGATTCAAAATAGTTGGGGATCAGGCTGGGGCGATGGTGGTTATATCTGGATAGGGTATGAAGATTTTGTAGATTATGTTTATCAGGCAATGGAAGTGTATCATTATGATGCCCCAAAAGATCAGGAGATCGAATTAGCTGGATCTTTAAAATTACAGTTGGATAATGGACAGGAAATGAAAGCAAATTTACAGGGTAATAAGACTTACAGAATGGATAGAGCTTATCGTTCTGGAACGCGTTTTCGCTTGTATATTTCTAATAACGAACCTGCTTATGTTTATGCAATTGGTTCTGATTTAACTCAGAAAACCTACAAAGTTTTTCCGCATGAGCGTGGGATGAGTGCAGCTTTGACTTATAGTCGAAACGATGTAGCTATTCCAAGTGAGGATAAGCATGTACGTATGGACGGAACAGTAGGGACGGATTATTTATGTGTACTTTACTCAAAGGAACCTCTAAATTTAGAAGAAATTCAACGAAATATCGAAAACCAAAGCAGTCGTTATTCTTTCAGAGAAAAAGTAGAGAAAGTGTTAGGAAGTAAATTAATGGCTAATAATGACGTTACTTATGGCCGGAATGGTAAGATCTCGTTCAATGCTAAGGCAAAAGGAAAGTCAGTAGTTGCACTGATTGTAGAAACAGAACATATTGATTAATATTTTTGCTAGCTAGTTTTTTTAGCTTTGGTCTTGAATTTGTACCTTTAGGGGCTCAATTGAACTTTATTGGAAATCATAATCTCAAAATTACGATTTCCAATAAGGTTTTTTAATGTTCTTGCATGTGAGGTTTTGTGACTAATAACCTAACTGTTAGAAAGTTATACGATATTTAAAAAGAGATGTCATCATAAAGCAAAGGAATTATTTCACAGACTAAGGTAGAAACCCTGCAGGGCGCAACGAAGTTAACCGAGAAGTGCTCAGAGCAACTAACTCTGGAGACAGTTAATGATCATGTGGCCATCTAATGCAGATATGGGGGATAAGAACTAGTCTTTATCATGACAGGAATTATTAAATTTTGTATGAGTAAGTGGACAAAAGTAATCGCAG
>JAKVCT010000398.1 GCA_022448995.1 Saprospiraceae bacterium | reverse complement strand
AGCTATGTTTAGAGGCTGAGCAGACAGAGCATATGATGTTTTTTCCTGCGGAACTAGCCTTGTTCAAAAACCTAAAATCGCTCTACATACGAGGTGGAAAAATAACTAGCCTACCTCCTACTATCATTGGTTTTCCACAATTGGAGCAACTCCACTTGGAGAATGTAGGCCTAGCCAAACTATCCAAAAATATTCTACAATTACCGCAACTCAAGTCTCTAAAACTGCCCAATAACCAATTGGTTAAATTGCCTTTCTCTTGGGCTGAGCTTGAGCGTTTTAAAGAAATTGATCTGAGTAATAACCTTTTCTCCTTACCACTTTGGGAAGTTTTGGATTGGGAACAACCACGTCTATTTGCTGGTTCTGGTTTTGAACATCTTTTTGCTAAGGATAAAGCTTTCCAAGATTTTGTTCAGAAAGTAAAACCACTTGCACAAACACAACGCAATCAGCTCTATAATTTACTAGAAGGTAAATTTGATGCTCTCTCTGAAATTACATTGACTGAATTATTTGAGTTTACTCAACTCAAAATTAATTCTGTTGATCAAAAAATTAGTCAATTTTTAGTACAAAGAGATAAAGAAAAATTGGAGCAAAACCCAATAGAAAGAGGTAGCCGAATTGTTCTTTTGGGAGAAATCGGGATAGATAGAACTAGTCTAATTCCTATTCTAAAAAAGTATAAAATTACGGTACACAAAAATATTGGTAAAACCACTAGTCATGCGGTTTTGGGAACTTCACTCAAAGTTTTCAAAAACATAGAAAGAGAGGGTTTACTCTTTGCTTCTGCCAATGCACTAAAGCCATTTTTGAAAGATTACGCAAAAGAGGAAAAGCCTGTAGAACAGGAAGAGGTAACAAGTAAAGACACAATCAAAGTTACTCCTGTTCAAGAGAAGGTAACAACAGAGAAATCCCTTAAAAAAGAAGAGAAAAAAGAAATAAAACCCATACCTAAAATATCAGATAAAAAGACAACGGAGGAAACTAAAACTTCTAAAAAGGAAAGTCCAAAAAAAAAGCGAACAAGTAGAAAAACTAAAATATCCACTTCTAAAAAAGTAGAAAAAAAGCCGGAAGAACCTAAACAGGAAATTCCAAATCAAGAAGAAAAGATAAAGGAAACGATTGAGGAAAAAGTAACGGAACAAAAGAAAGAAGAAGTTACAAAAGATAATAAAAAAAATGTGGTGGAAACTGAGACAGAATCTAAAACTATAGAATCTACTGAAACCACTCCTGTAGAAGAAGAATCTTTGGTTGATAATCAAGAAACAACAGCAGAAAAAGAAGAAAAAGCCACAACTACTCCTAGCCCACTAAGTCTAGCCGAACAATTATTAGGATTGGGCAAAGCTCAGGTTGCCATTCCTCAAGAAATTCAGGTACTTATTGATGAATTAGAGGAAAATAAAAAGGTAGATTTAGCACATCAGTTAGTTTTGGATGCCTCCAATGTAGATGAAGAATTGAGTAGTATTTTTCCATTTGTACATCAACAACTCAAGGCAGATACGCCTTTGGGTATTTGGAAAAAACTTTTGGATAGCCAACTCCTAAAAAACTACGGTTTTGTTTTCGAACAAAAAACAGTTTATCTACCTTTTTTGAGAGAGTTGGCCAATAAAACTACTTTTCGACTCTTGCCACGTCATTTGCCTAAGCATAATTCTACAGAAATCAAGGTAATTTTTGAAGCACTTTTGGAAAGTAATCCACAATATATTTATAATTACTTGCAAGAAGATTTGGATCAGTTGCTAAAGTATTTGGAAATAGATCAGTGTATCCAAATCTTGCAGCTCTTAGCAGAAAATGCTTATTTCAAATTTCAAGAGCATTATCTTCGAGCTTGGGACAGCAACAAGAGTTATCAAATCATTTGTTTTATGATCGAAGGTTTGGACTTTAGCTTAGACCCCAAACACCTTAGTCATTTTTCATCCTCAGAACGCGAAGAATTTATTAGTCGCTTGATTGGATTAAAAGGTTTTGTTCTGCGAGCAGATTATTTTGATCGCTTGGAGACTGTTTTTTATTATCCACATGCCACTCATGTCTCTATGGCAAATATGCAACTAAAAAAAGTCCCTCATCAGATTTTTTGGTTCAAAGAATTGAGGTATTTATCTCTGTCCAATAATCAACTAGAATTACTCCCTAGTGGCTTCGAGCAATTAGATAAGCTAGAGACCTTGGATCTAAGCCAGAATAACTTCCAGAATATTCCTGCGTGTATCCGAGAAATGGAAAATCTACGATGGATTTTTACCTCAGCTAATCCTTTGGTTAAAAAATCCGCTAATCATCTGCGTTTACCTACAGAATTATTTGAACTGCGTTGGTTTCCTGACCGTATTTTTAGAAAAAAATAACTTTTTTCACTTTTTTTTATTTTCTGCCCAACCCATTTTATTTAGGGGTCGTTTGATAGTGTGAAGTTAAATTAATATGCAAGACTTCTTATTTCGGGTGTTGATGATTGTTTCGCTCGCATCATCATTTTTCAATCATCAACACCCTGCAACACACCAAACATAGGCACACTCACCTTTATTGCTAATAATCATTAGTTGTATGTTGCTTTAGATTTTTACTAACCGCTACATACCAAAAATTTAAATTCATTTATAATATATAATTTTGTCTTCCTGATTTTCTATTAGAATCAAGGACTACAATACTATATTTTAATAAATAACAGTATAAACAATTAAGTAGGTGGACATAATTAATTTTAGAATAACCCCGAAGGGTTCAGAGATGAAACCGACTAGTGATAAGCTCTGCCGCCATTATAGCTAAGTGCCTTCTCCTTTGCTCCACTAGAGCAAGCAATCTCGGAGGATTTTCAACAAAGTTAGGCAGAAAATAGTCGACTAATTTTAGATATTATTTAATTTCGTTAACTACTTAATATATCCTTATAATCAAAACCTAAATCCTAATGCTACGTCACTGTGTACATATACTCGGTGTATACCTCCTATTGCTTACACTGAGCATTGCCTGCCGTCCTTGCAACAACGTACAACTTTACTATGATTTTGCAACAATTTCATGGCAAAGCCAGCAAGACTCTGTAGGAAGCAACAACTCAGATAGTTGCCTACTAACGCTCTACTTAGAGCAGAGTTCTTTCATTGGTCAACTCTCTTCCCCTCATTCTAGTTTCTTCATAAATACTGCCTATGCATATTCATGTGCACCTGATGGCAGTAGGGGATTATATAACAAAATTACAGCAATACATATTCGTTCTGATCAAGATTTTAATGCATCTTATCTAGCTGGTGCTGATCTATCCAATTTGATTGAATTTGCTTATTGGGATACGTTCAATTCTAATCGATCGGATGGCTATGTTTTTGAGCCTTTGTCTAATGCAAGCTTGTATAAGATTAATCAACAACAAGCTAATATGAATTATCCATTTTATTTCTTAATCAAGGAAAAGCCTGACTTAAGTAGTGAGCTACAATTTACTATTGAGTTAGAAAGAGAAGATGGTACAATACATCAGGCTACAAGTTCTACAATAATTTGGAAGTAAGTAAGTGGACATAATTAATTTTAGAATATACTAAAACAGACTTAATTTGATCAAAACTTTATTCATTTTGTGGATTGTATAAAGCCATTACTTAGGGTAATTAGTTTTAGGTAAATTTTATAAACCTTATCCAACATTATTTTATTCTCATTATCAATAGTTCATAGGTTTTAGCTTCGATGAGCCCTCCGAGGTTTAACTAAAAATTAAAAAATCAATGAACTATCAACTATTAAAGCTTATTCAAGTAGTTTTTTAGGCGATAAATTGCCTTTTATTCAATTTAACTGTGTTAAAGAACCTACCATAA
>JAKVCT010000397.1 GCA_022448995.1 Saprospiraceae bacterium | reverse complement strand
ATTATCACTAGTATAGGTTATTCCATCAATCCAAGTGTAAGAATTACAAGCCGCAACGACATCACTACCTGTCACTGTGTTTGCAATCGTCAAATCAAGTGTAATGATAGAATCACAACCTGCGGCATTAGTTAGGGTATGGGTAGCAGTGTTATTATTACTGGTATAAGTAAGGCCATCAATCCAAGTGTAAGAATTACAAGCAGAGATAACATCAACCCCTAAAGAGAGGGTATTGATAGTTAGATTAATTCTTAGAATACTATCCGCACCACAATGATTAGATACAGTATCCATCACTACATAAGAACCTGCAGTAGTGTAAGTCTCATCTCCACTAGGTACGGTGTAGCTATTACAAGCATCTATAAAAAGTGTATCTCTACTGTTGTGACAGGTAATAATTTCAACTAAGTCCCCATAAGTATAACTACCCGAAACAGAACCATCTAGGTCGGATGTTTTAGAAAAGGACTCATTTATATAATCGTACTCGAAAATAGTACCTTGATTATTGGCACCTCCAAAATAGGTTGTTCCGTATAGATTACCATTCATAGCTTGCATTAAAGAACCTCTCGGATAGCTACCTGAAGTTGCATTAAAATCAAATTTCTTGGCATATGTATTCGTATTAATATCATATTCAAATAAAGCACCTCGGTTAGAACTTCCCCCAAAATAAGCTAAACCATATAGCTTTCCTGTAGTTCCTGCTTCGATTAATGACCCATAGGGATAGCTTCCTCTATTCGACCCATTAAAATCAACTCGTTTAGTTATAGTATTTGATAGGATATCGTACTCGAAGAGTGTTCCAAAGTTACTAGCTCCACCTGAAGCGGTCAAACCATATAGTTTTCCATTACTTGCCAATAATAAAGATCCTTGAGGAGAAGCACCTAGATTACTACCATCAAAATCAATCTTTTTGGTAAAGATTCCAGCAACAGGATCATATTCAAACAAGGTTCCCTTATCGTTTAATCCACCTGAAGAAGTGAGCCCATATAATTTTCCATTACCTGCTTCTATCAAAGTTCCTCTAGGAGATTCCCCATCAGTTGTTCCAGTGAAATCGTATCTTTTATTGTAGGTGTCTAAGGCAATATCGTATTCAAAGATAACACCTAGATCATTAACACCTCCCTCAGAGGTCAATCCATACAATTTCCCATCACTAGCTTGCAATAAATTACCAGAAGGAGATGCACCATTGATATCATCAAAATCAAATTTTTTCTCATAGGTATTTGTAAATGGGTCAAAGGCAAATAAAACACCAAGATTATCAATTCCTCCAAAGTAAGTCATTCCATACAATAAGTTATTGTTGGCATATATTAAAGAACCATTGGGTGTACTTCCTTCACCAGCACTCTCAAAAGAAAACTTCTTGGTAAGTGTATTAGAACTAAAATTATACTCAAAGAAAAGACCATAGTTGTTTCCACCTCCTGCAGAGGTCAATCCATACAAGCTATTTCCAGGGCCTGCTATTAAATTAGCATAGGGTGCAGCTCCCATACTAGTGCCATCAAAATCTAAGCGTTTTTGTATATTACTTGTATTAATATCATATTCATAGATAGTACCCTTACCATTAGCTCCTCCTGCCGAAGTCATTCCATAGAGCATACCATTATTAGCTTCATTTAGACCACTTCTAGGAGTTTGTCCTAGAGTATTACTTTCAAAATCTACTTTTTTTACGAAAATATTGAGTATAGGATCATATTCAAAGAGAGTACCCTGATTATGGATCCCACCATACATAGTTGTACCATAAAGCTTATTATTACTTGCTTGAGACAAATGACTGTAAGGAGATGCACCATTGGTAGTTCCATCAAAATCTAGTTCTTTTACAAATGCCTCAGTCCAGATATTGTACTCGAATAAAACACCATTACCATTAGCACCCCCTGCCGAAGCAGTTCCGTAGAGTAGACCATTTACAGACTGAATTAATTTTCCATAAGGATAACTACCTGTATTACTACCATCAAAATCTATCTTTTTGATACAAGTATCTAGTGTGATATTATACTCAAAGAGTACACCTAAGTTGTTGTCACCGCCATTTCTTGTTAATCCATAAATTTTACCATTATTTGCTTGCATTAGGCTTCCAAAGGGAGTTCTGCCCAAACTTGTTCCGTCAAAATGGACTTTGACTACAATCGTATCCATAATAGGATCGTATTCGAATAATGTTCCGCCATTACTGCTTCCTCCAGTAGAGGTCATTCCGTAAAGTTTATTATTGCTAGCTTTGTATAGAGAACCTTGTGGATAACTACCTAGATTTGTGCCATCAAAGTCTAACTTAACTTTATATTCATTTAAAGCAGGATCATATTCAAATAAAATACCGATATTATTAGCTCCCCCTGCAGAAGTCATTCCATAGAGTTTACCATTACTGGCCAAAACCGGAGTTCCGTAGGGAGATTGCCCAGGATAGAGGTTCTCAAAGTTGTGTTGTAATTGAGCTGCAGATCCATCACCATTAGTTTTGTATATGACACCAAAATTATCAGAGCCTCCTACACGGGTTAGCCCCCAAAGTTCAGTGACTTGGGCTTGTAGACTTGAATAAATAAAAAAGGAAATGAAGAGGAAAAATGATTTCATGAGACTGGGGAATTAGTTGTTTTCTTGAAATTAAATTTTCAAAAACACTGAGCAGATCATTCCCCAAACAGATGTTTGTTGTATTAAATTCTACTGTACTATTAGGGATAGTACAATAAGGGATCTAAAGTTAAAATAGATTTTAACTTCGAGGGTATTTAAGACGTTAGGGGGATAATCACTTAGTATCTTTGCATCAAAAAATAGAATACATACATATGTGTTATAGGGGGATATATGTATATATTATATGGTGCAACAGCCCATGATTTTTAATCGCTTGAATAAACTCAGAAAAGTTTAACAAGACTAAAGATTAAAAAACTTCAGGGACTATAAATAGAGTAGACGTAATGTTTTTATTTTATAAAAGTTCTAAATTATTTTTCTTGTTTTTAGTGGTTTTTAAAGTTTTATAGTAATATATGTTAATATATACTAAACATCAAATTTAAAGATGTTTATTTTTTAATTTATTCGTTTTTTGTATAAAGTGTTACTTTATATTTTATATAAATATATATTGCGAGTTATTAACTTTTTAGTAAAATGTTAATAAACATTAGTTGATTTTATTGAATATTTGTGGACTATAATTATACTAAAAGGGATAATGCTGTGGAGTTTGTGAGGGATTGTTATTGTGATACTCAAGTAGTGTTTATTCAAAATAATAAACTTTGGCTTTGTTTTCGTTGACTAAACTTGTACAAAATTATTCTAAATTTTATTGTTCAATCATTATTGTTCACTTCTTAATTGGAGATTATACTAGCTTTATGGTCTAGTTTTACGTTGATATATGTAAGTTATAGATCACCAAGATTTTTGTTTCTGCTTTTGATGATCCATTATATAGGGATTGTTAGTGGTAAGTATTGTTGATTTTAAGGAATTGACTAACCTTACGTATTAGAGGTCAAGTTGTTTCAGAATTTCTCTTAGTTCTCATAATTTTATAATTTGTGAGTTTATTTTTTTTGGTAAAAATCAATAAGATAGCTATCATCCTTATGGAGTCTTACTCTTGTAGTTTATAAGTATTGTGTTTTTTGATGTTTATAGTAGTTTGGCAATCAGTTGTTAAAATTGCTAATTGTTGTGAATAGGTATAATATTATAAATTATAAATTCTTTATTATTAAGAGTAGGAAAGCTAAGAACTATAAATTGCTAGTAAATAAGTAGATAGCCACAATTAATTTGTATTTAATTTAATCAGCCTTTTTGCGCTGCACTTTGTTAAAAAGCCTCGTGA
>JAKVCT010000396.1 GCA_022448995.1 Saprospiraceae bacterium | reverse complement strand
CATCCATTCAGTAGTCCAGGCAGGACTTAGTACAGACGTTACCTTTACATTAATAAAGCCGTGATCTTCTAATGTAGCCCGCACGTTTACACTAATGGTATCCATTGCTGGACAACCTGAGTAAGTAGGGGTAATAATCACCTCAATTTGTCCATTCTCTTCTACATTCACCCCTCTGAGAATTCCCAAGTCTGCAATAGTTAATACAGGAATTTCAGGATCAGTTACCTCATTAAGAATATCCAATATATGTTCCTTTGCTGCTACCATTCCATATTGGGATAAGTACGTTGCATATATTGCAAGTCTGTTAACAAGTGACTGAGATATTCAGTGTGTCGACCTTCTTTTCCTCCATATTGCTGCCAACTGTGACTAGGTTTAGCTAAAGTAGCTTTTTCTAGAATTTCCTCTATCTTAGCATAATATAATGGCTTGATCTCTGCCTGATTTGGAGCTACACCTGCTTCAATCATAAGTTGATCCGCCTCATTCATTGTACACAGTTCGTCAGTATACAACCATAGTTCGTCTACAGCATTTTGCATACGCTCATGACTCTCAGTAGTACCATCTCCTAATCGAATCATCCACTCCGAACTGTATCGCAAGTGATAAGTAACCTCTTTGATAGATTTAGCAGCAATTGCCGCTAAACGTTCATCTGTACTTTTCTTCAGTTGATCTAAGACCAAATAATGATGTACATCAAAAAAGAATTGGCGAACCATCGTATATGCAAAGTCCTCATTTGGATATTCTACCAACAGAACATTACGATAGGCACTCCCTTCTCTCAACATTGCCAACTGATCTTCTGTCTGCCCCTTTCCTTCTATTTCTGCCGCATATTGATATAAACTTCTGCATTGACCAATTAGGTCTAAAGCGATATTAGATATACCGATATCTGTCTCTAATTCGGGGCCATGACCACAGAGCTCAGACAAACGTTGCCCTAAGATTAGACAGTTATCTGCTAGTTGTAGTGTATATATAAATAATGCTTCTTGTTTTGTCATAATACTATACTACTTGGTAATCTTTTTAAGGAGGTGTAGTCTGTCCCTATAAAACTACATCCCATGAATGATAATTACATATGTCCGATTTCGTCTGGAATGTCATAAAAAGTTGGATGACGATAAATCTTACTTTTGGCAGCTTCGAACATATCACCTTGTTCTGGATCAGATGCCATAATATGAGTGGATTCTACTACCCAAATGCTCACTCCTTCGTTGCGACGAGTGTATACATCACGTGCATTTTCAATTGCCATTGTAGCATCTACAGCATGCAAACTCCCTGCATGTTTGTGGTGTAAACCCGATCTGCTTCGGATAAAAACTTCCCACAAAGGCCATTCTTTTTTGTCCATTGGTTAATAATTTACTGTAGAGTATATCTAAATTTATTCTAAAATATAATTTTGCACATACCCTTATATTGATTTAATCTATAGTCCACGACATTACCTCATTGTGTCTTTCAGATTAGTGTCATGGACTATAACGAAGCTAGGAACTCAGAAACTAAAACGGAGCTCCTAAGGACTCTCTAGTGTAAGTAATTAAAACAGTTATGCTGCACAAAATTAAGCTACTTTCTCGTCTTGTTCTACTGCACGTTGGCGACGCTTTTCTGCATGTGCCATAGCTGCTTCACGTACCCAAGCCCCCTCTTTGTGCGCTTTTTGCTTTGTGCGCATACGTTGTCGATTACATGGTCCATTTCCCTTGACAACACTCCAGAATTCATCCCAATCAATTGCACCAAAATCATAATGTCCACGCTCTTCATTCCACTTTAAGTCTGGATCAGGAACTGTCAGTCCCAGATATTCAACTTGAGGCATAGCTGAATCTACAAAAGCTTGGCGCAACTCATCATTTGACTTACGTTTAATTTTCCATTTCATAGATTGTGCAGAGTGTGTAGATGCTGCATCATTGGGCCCAAACATCATAAGAGATGGCCACCACCAACGATTCAAAGAATCTTGTGCCATTGCCTTTTGTTCGGGTGTACCCTTTGCTAAGGTCATCATAATTTCATAACCTTGACGTTGATGAAAACTCTCTTCCTTACAAATACGCACCATTGCACGTGCATAAGGACCATAAGAAGTTCTGGTTAACATTACCTGGTTCATGATAGCGGCTCCATCAACCAACCAACCAATAGCACCCATATCTGCCCAACTTGTAGTTGGATAGTTGAATATACTGGAGTATTTGGCCTTACCAGTTAGTAATTGTTCCACCAGTTCATCTCTGCTTATACCTAAGGTTTCTGCAGCACTATACAAGTACAAGCCATGCCCTGCCTCGTCTTGTACTTTGGCCAACAATACAGACTTTCGACGTAAGGATGGTGCTCTTGTTATCCAATTTCCCTCTGGCAACATTCCTACAATCTCTGAGTGTGCATGTTGAGAAATCTGACGAATTAATGTTTTTCTATATTTTTCAGGCATCCAATCTTTGGGCTCAATTTTTATTTCTGCATCAATTCTAGATTGGAACCTTTCTTCTAAGCTAAGAATTTCAGGACTCATATTTTTATATTTTTTCTCTACAAAAAACGAACGATCGTTCGTAAAGTTACTAAAAAATAAACAGCTAAGCAATTAGCTTGTTTAAAAAACACTGGCTAAATACTGAAAACATGTTTCTTTAGACTGAGTCTAAAGATCAGTTTTATTTTATTTGATCTTAGGACCTATAGCTAGGGACTTAGACCTACAGATATTGATATTCTATGGACACAAACGTATAAAGTTTTCCTATTAAAGCTTATTCAAGTAGTTTTTTAGGCAATAAGTTGCCTTTTATTTAGTCTAAACGACCAATGATATTATCGATTTTATTTTTTAAATCTTTGGCAGCCTCTGCATTTTGATTCGCCTCAAACCTTTCATTCAGTTTTAGATACTCCTTGAAATAAGCTTCTTGATGTTCGAGTTCAGCTTGAATATTTTCTAACAAGTGTCGACTACGCAAAGCTTGCTCTTCTACCCTAATTGTTTTATCCAAACGATTATCCAGCTCTTTTTGGTAACGCTCTAGTTTGTCCAACTGGGCATCCTGCTGGTTAACCCCTTCCAAACGATTTAAATTTTCATGATGTGATTGAATAATTCGCTCAAATAAAACTCTTTTAGAGAGATACAGATCAATTTCCGCTTGGTAATTTTGAACTACCTTTTGTGTTTTTTGTAAAATTGTAGGCTCCACCCCCTCTTTCAAGTCTCTTTGATAGAAATAGCGAATTTCGCCTTCCAATCGATTTGACCACTCAAAAAATAAGGGTTTATCCTCAACATAGATATGACTGACTTTACCAATATCTTTGAGTAATTCTAACTGTGTAGCATACATTTTTTCCAATTCCTGATTACAGAGTTTAATATTACGCTCTGTTTCAAAGATTGCATTCCGTAGTTGTCTCTCTAGTTTTATACCAGCTTTGGGAGGTATTGCAGTAGAATCTTCCATCATTTCTTCCTCTACATCATCCTCAATCTGTTCTTTTCGTTTTGTCCACCAGTATGCTCCAGTACCAAACAAACCAGCACCAACAACACTACCTATTATTATTTCTATAATCATATCACAATAGTATTTTTCGTAGGAACCATGATCAAAGCAAAAAAGTCCTAATCTACAAAAGCTTAGGACTTTAAAATTATTATAAGTTCTGGGAATATCCCTTTCAACTTATACAGAATTCAAAAAGAAATGTCGTAAGAAAGCGAAGGCTTTATTTGACGAATCAAGGCAGATAACGTAGGGATAATGAATTATCACGAGGCTATCTAAGGTAAGTAGGTGGACATAATTAATTTTATAATAATTCACAAGGTTTTTTGATGCTGAACGAGGCGAAAAACGCAGGGA
>JAKVCT010000395.1 GCA_022448995.1 Saprospiraceae bacterium | reverse complement strand
CTCAGCTAACAGTTCCCCCTATCTGGTCTGTATTGGACTTTCACCAACTAGTTGTTAAACATGCTAGGCACACATAATTAGTTATAGAATAAGTAAATTAGCCTTTTTGTAGATAGGTTTACTTCGCAGAACACTTCGTGGTTTACTTCGTAGAGCCCTTCGTGGTTTACTATAAATTAATTGTGTCCATCTACTTACTTACTTAAACAAGTAGTGAATTATAAATATTCTATTTCTGAAGAATTAAACGTCCAGTTTTAATATGCTTAGCATTGCTAAAGCGATACCAATATACCCCTGCACTGAATCTAGAGGCATCCCAAGTAAACTCCTCACCATTAAGGTTAGAATGCACTTCCAAGAGACGTCCTGTAGCATCCATAATTTCTAATTGGAAATCATGCTGGTTGGGATTATAGAAACTGAATCGAGTTGTAGACTGTAGTGGATTAGGTGCAACTTTCAGACGGAAATCGTCGTCTTGTGCAGCCAGCTGACCTACATTAACCACCGTTGGTACCTGTACGCAAGACCCCTCAATTACCGAAATTGTTTGTTGATAATTTTTATTCACAATAGACTGAATTTCATCAATACAAATTTCCGAGTCTGTAATTGTACTGAAATAGATCCGACAAAGTGGTGCTGCCGTTGCTGTACGATCAATCTCAGAACCATCCATAGATAAAGATGCAACCATAATAGTAGAATTGACTGGATCAAAAGGAAAATCTATAGGATCAACTAAGCTCACTACAGAATCTATTTCGATCCCTGACATCGTGAACTGGTAAGCTAAGACTTCGTTCATTGGATTGCGTAAAGCAATATCTACATAGTTAGCCCCAAAGTCTGCTCCTGAGATACTCAGCTTAGTCGTATCAAAAATGTTGATTAGTCCATCCGGAAAATCACATTGACTCGAATCTTGTAGACACTGTGCGAGCAAAGCAGCGTCAAATATATTGATTGTACTATCTTGGTACAAATCGGTACAAGTTGTCCAGCTCAAAGAACCATCTAAAATTCCATCTAAATATAAACTAATATCTGTACTAGTTTGAGTAGTATCTCCATTCAGATCACCATAAGTTGCTACTCCTGCACAATTTCCTTCACAATCTGGCACAGCATTGCCAAAAGGCTGACCTGCACAATCTACAAATTGTGGACAGTTAGGATCAATAGTCATTTCTAAGCTCCCTGAAGAACGATCTAAATTAATACAAGTTTGTGCCCAATTATTGGACATATCCAATTCGTAACGTCCTAAACCATCGGGGGAATTATCCCAATTAACACGAGCTACAAAGGTATAATCCCCATCAGGAACTGTAGTTACATCGATCCACTGACAATCTAAGCTAGCACTATAAATATCACCACAACCTGCAGTAATTCCCATGGTTGAGCAACCATATTGAGCTGTACCCCCATGATCACAAACTAGATCCATGACACAAAAACCACTCTTAAAACCAATAGGTAAAGCATTTCCGTTCTGGTCATATAAGATGTACTCTGCATAGCCTTCATAATGCCAGTGCCCATGACAATTGTTATTATTAAATTGATCTGGATTGTTACTTGGATCACCAACATAATAATCAAGAGAGCCATTATTCTCGATATGTGTCGTAAAACGTACAATATCCCGCTGTCCCATTCCTGTTAGGCATTCCTCAACTACAAAACAATTATCTGTATTATTATACTGTGTTAGATACATAGAGTTTTCTAGTACATGCCCCAAAAGGACTAAATCAGGACCGTCTGGACATGCTGGGTCTCCTGGGTAAATACAAGTATCAGATACTGTTGCTAGTGGATTATAATTACAAGCGGTAGGATCAGTACATCCTGAAATTGGACCTGTAAAATTGAGATTCCAATTGATGGATTGTCCTGCACAGTCATCTTGACTATCTCCTATACGAATGTAATAAGTAATTCCGGCCTGCATAGCAGCAGTCACAACAGCCTGTGTTCCGTTGGAACAGGTTGTATCGTCATAGAATATAGTTCCAGTATTCAAATCATCCCATATCAACCCTGCACAAATATCATAAATCCATATTTTGGTATTACAGGTATTCAACCCACAAGTAGTAACTTCATACATTCCTGTTGTGTTAGGTGTAAATACATACCAATGATCATGTGTGGAAGCAGTGTGTGTACCTACAAGTACAGTATCTGGCTCAGCACAAGAGCTTCCTGGAGGACAATTAAAAGTATGCTGTTCTTCTGTCGTAAAATTCCCTCCTTGTATTAGTGTATCACCATCAACAATTACAGCGAAGGAACCATTGCCATGTGCACAACAGATTCCATCTCCATAAGCATCTTCAATCAAAAAGGTATAACAATCAGAATTTGAAACACAGATAGTGTCTATGTAGCTTGTATTGTTCGCCAAATCACCTGGATTGACATTAGCAAGAATACTACCTCCAGAGTTTGTGATTGACCATGAGGTTTCATAACCATAGTTGTCCGTTACTACTTCTACAACGACTTCTAATTCGTTACTACTACATTGTGCTTGGCTCTTTTGGGTTGGATAAAACAATAAAATACTCAGATAAAGCAATAGAATTTTAGACATAGTATTGAGGATTTAGTGGATAATTTAAAAAATAGAGTCCTTAAGATATTATGTTGTAGTCATGAAGATCTTCTAGAACAAGACTCATAAATGATCCCTGTTTGATATTTTAGTAAGTTCAAAGAGACAAACAAACTTAAAAATCAAACAAGCTCATGACTTTTAATGATTTAATCCTAAGTTAGAGTATGTCTAAAATTATTCTAAAATGTAATATGAAAGCTCTTTTTTCGTCAATAGCAGTGCTGGTAGTAGAGCTGACCACTAGTCAGCTTCACCTCTGACCGCTTCGCGGTTATTCATTTAAAAATAAGTCTTGTCTAGGCAAAAAACCTGAAAGGCTCAACGAAGTTAAAATAGCATTCATATTAATAAATACGCTAATTTTAGACACACTCTTAAATAGATAACCACAATTAATTTGTGTTTAACTCAATCAGCATTTTAGCTTTGCTGAGCTCTTCGAGGTTTGTTAAAAAGCCTCGTTCAGCATCAAAAATTCCTGTGAATTATTCCAAAATTAACTATGCCCACCTACTTACTTACTTACTTAAAAAATTTGATAAACTTAAATATTATATAAACACGGAAAAGAACAGAAGAAGATATATGAAGTTGAGTATTCTATCAAAAATTAATGGGAGGTTTCGAATTAAATTAGAGAGTATTTTTGAATAGTCTCAAATAAGTATAAAATTCATAAAAAACTGACTGTCAATAACATACAAAACTAAAACTAAAGAACTAGTAACAGTCCAAAAAAGGAACTTCAAAAGATTAAGAGTTTATCTAAAGGATGATAGAGATAAAAAACACCTCTCAATCTGTTATTAATTTTTAAATACATTTGCAATTTACTGTTTACAATTTAATCTATCTCTATCAACTTTGCAAATATATTTCTTGATATTTTAATTAAAAAAGTTCTATTCAAGAAGTTTTTTGACCAATAGCCAAATAGTCTATAGCTAAAGCAATATAGGGTGTCGCAATCAAAAAATCTAATGGTAAAAGGTGATATTTTATTCAAATTTAACTACAATATGCTGCTACTGTCTACTAATAAAATCACATTAATTTAATAGACTAAATCTGTTGATTAAAACTCTTTTTCTGATATTTGATGGCTAATCTTATTAAAAGCTTACAATACAAAAGCTATTTTCTGTTCTGCTTTACTGAGTCTAAAGGCTTGGTATACAACAGACAGACTCCATTGAATACTCAATGGAGTCTAAGTAGGTGGACATAATTAATTTTATAATAATTCACAAGATTTTTTGATGCTGAACGAGGCGAAAAACGTAGGG
>JAKVCT010000394.1 GCA_022448995.1 Saprospiraceae bacterium | reverse complement strand
TAATAACGTTACTACTTTTTTCTGTTTTATCTACTGGATATGCACAAGTAGATTCCTCTAGTAGAAAAGAAAACTTTCAGGTCATTCGAGGTGCTGTATTAGATGGAGTCTCTGGACAACCTATTGAAGGAGCAAGTGTAGAGTTAATGAACTATATGCCCCGAAAAAAAACAACATCTAATCAAGATGGAAGTTTTCGTTTGGAAGGTATCCCTGTAGGTCGTCATCGAGTTCTTATAGAAAAAAATGGATATGCTATCTATACCTTGTCCAATGTGATGGTCGCTTCAGGTAAAGAAGTTGTAGAAAACATAGCTATGGATGAATTAGTACAAGAAGAATCTACTAAGCTCAAGACAGCTAGTGCAGCTATGAAGCAACGTTCATTTAATGCTTACAGTAATAGAACAATTGCAAACAACAAAATGGCATTAGCAAGTGTCGAACCTTTTACGATTGAGGAAATACAGCGATACTCTGGTTGCTTGAATGATCCCAGTCGATTAGCATCCAGTTTTACAGGAATTTTTAATACCGATGATTCTCAGAACTTCATTGTAAACAGAGGGAATTCTCCTGTTGGAGTCTCTTTTGTAATTGATGGTGTGCATATAGATAACCCCAATCATTTTGGAACAATGGGAAATACAGGCTCTAGTTTTCAGATTCTAAATACAGGAGCTTTAGGTAACTCTGAGCTTATTCGGAGTGCATTCCCAGCTGAGTATGGAGATTCTTTTTCAGCAATATATAATATGAGTCTTCGAAAGGGAAATAACCAACGTTTTGAATTTACTGGCCGAGCAAGTTTACTAGGAGGTGAGCTTATTGCCGAAGGGCCAATTCAGAAAGGAAATTCCTCTTTTCTAGTTGCATACAGATATTCGTTGCTTCGAATCATCAGTATTTTACCTATTGATATTGGTACTGCCTCTACTCCAAATTATCAAGATATTAATTTCAAATTGTACTTTCCAACCAAAAATCTTGGTGAGTTTACACTATTTGGTCTTGGAGGCTTATCTGATGTGGCTTTGTTAAATGAATATGTAGCGCCTAGTGATTTATTCTCAGAACGCAATCGTGATTTATACATTAAGGCTAATATGGGAACGATTGGGTTCAAGCATAAGAAATACCTCAATCCAAGAATTTATCTAGAAACCACCTTACACAATACTTATTATTATTATAGATCCCATAGAGACACTGTTTTTAGTAATGGGACTAAAGAAGAATTCTACAAGGTGCGTAATGATCGAAATATTGCAGGAATATCTTTCTTATTAAATGCTAAAGTCAGTCGCAAACTTAGTTATCGTACAGGCATCAGAGGTAGACACTTTTTCTTAAATATTTTTGATCGCTTTTTGCAAAAAGATTTGGTAGAATATTATTTTATTGATCATCTTTTTGATGTAGAAACCTATGCACAATTTCATTACAAAGTATCTGATCGTCTGGTGTTCAACATAGGAATTCGTGGACAGTATTATAGTTTGAATAATAAATCATATGCTATTGAACCTAGATTTGCGCTTCGCTGGAATATTGCCAAGCGACACAGTTTGAGTTTTGGCTATGGCTGGCATAGCAAGCGAACCCCCTTCACTCTTTCCTTTTTTCAAGCGCAAAACTCAGATGGTAGCTACAATAGAAGTAATCAAGATTTGGGATTTGGTCGAAGCCATCACCTCAATCTATTGTACAAATATCACATTAATCAGAACTGGCTAATACAAACAGAAGTTTATGGTCAGTATTTAACAGATCTTGTTGTTAGCCAGGATCCTAGTTCACTTTCTCTAGTGAACTTTGGGCATAGTGCTTTTTATCCCAAAATATCTAACTTGACGAATGCTGGTTTAGCCTACAATTGTGGGATAGAGCTTACGATTCGAAAATCATTTAGTGGAGGATACTATGGTTCCTTGGGTGGATCTTATTTTGAATCAAAATATCAAGGAAGCGATGGAATCTGGAGAGATACGCGTTTTGCTACTAAGTACATTGTCCAATTAGTAGCAGGAAAAGAGTTTAAGATTGGCAAGCGTAAACAAAATGTTCTCACCCTAGACATTCGAGGAATTCATCACGGTGCTCGTCCTTTTATTCCTATTGATCTAGCAGCTTCTATAGCAAATGGATACGAAATTCTGGATGCAGAAAGAGCTTTTCAAGAAAGGCTAACTCCTTATACACGTATTGATGCTAAAATTGGTGTTCGCTTTAATCACCGACATAAACGTCTATCGCATTATATTTATCTTGATGCAATCAATGTAGGGATGTTTAAGAATGAGCTGCAACGAATCTATAATTCAGATCTTCAGGCTGTTGTATCGGGTAATCAATTTGGATTAGTTCCTAATTTATTCTATCAGTTACAATTTTAAGTTTAAAGTAAGTAAGTGGACATAATTAGGGAGGTTTACTTCGTAGAGCCCTTCAGCCGAAGGGCTCAGTGAAACTAACCCCGAAGGGCTCTGCGAAGCTAATCACCCTACTTAGGCTTCTTCCAAACAGCATTTGGTATCCTTGCAAGTACAATATTTTCTATTCCATAAGTGTAGTACAATTAAGGTCATGGCAGGAATATAAATAACTGTTTTGGGTAAGGGGAACCAAGACATTCTTTCTGATAAAGTAAAAAGCACAAGCAGAGTCCAAGAAGTCCAAAGCCCATAAGTCATCCAGTTTTTACTTGTTTTTTTTGCTGAATCCATCACTGCAAAAAAAGAAATGACTATAAAAAAGTAGTCAATAAAACTCCACCAGAGAGGAGCATCAGCACAACAACTTGCAGAGCAAGATTGGGCTACAAATATAAAAGGAGTTGCTAAACAATGAATTAGGCATAACCCACTAGCTAAAGCACCTACATTATCGGATTGTTTTGTTATGATCATAAGGATTTTATTTTTGCAACAATATTGCAAAAATAAAATTTTTTTCGGACATAAAGATATTTTAAAACTTATATTACAGACTATGAAGATGATTTTTAAATAACTTCAGTGTATTAAGTAATAGTTCAAGTGTTCTCTTAGTTAAGTAGATAGCCACAAGATTTTAATAATGACGCCCAATACAAAAGTATTGCATAAGCTCCGTTAAAACAGAGCTTATGCAATGCTAGCAAGCATTATTTTCGAATCAATTTTAGATTAGCCTTTTTAGTTCCTGAAGCAATTTCGACAAAATAAATCCCTGCAGGTTGGTCTAAAGAAATTTGAACCATAGATGTTGCATTGTAAGCAGCAGTATGAACGATTCTACCTACAGCATCTCTTACGATGACCTGTGGCGCGTCATAAGTCATGCCTAAATCAATGGTAAATGTTCCGGTGCTTGGATTGGGGAAGATATTGATAGCTTGATCAAAGCTATTCTCTACAAGACCAACGGTTGTCGTTTGATTTATTTTGTGTACAAAGATATCAAGACTTCCTTGAGAAATAAGGTTAATAGTTCCTGCACCCGGATCGAAATCTACGGTGTCTTGAAAGCTTCCTGTGGTATAGACATTTTCTGAGGCATCTACTGCAATGGAACTTCCCCAATCAGATGAGCTACCACCAAAGGACTTTGCCCAAAGGAAATTTCCGGAAGCGTCTAGTTTTTGTATAAAAATATCAGAACCTCCTATAGCACTAAGGTTAGTAGTTCCTGCACCCGGATCGAAATCTACAGTGTCTTCAAAGCTTCCTGTGGTATAGACATTTCCTGCGGCATCTACCGCAATGGAATTTCCCTGATCAGATGAGCTACCACCAAAGGATTTTGCCCACAGGAAATTTCCGGAAGCGTCTAGTTTCTGAATGAAGATATCAGAACTTCCCACAGGACTAAGGTTAGTAGTTCCTGCACCTGGATCAAAATCTATGGGATCAGAAGCCATGGTTTCTGCAAAAGCTCCTGTGGTATA
>JAKVCT010000393.1 GCA_022448995.1 Saprospiraceae bacterium | reverse complement strand
CACACAAATCACCTATGCTCAATCAACAGGAACAGATGAATCACCCGAGATGACTCAAATAATCTATGGTAGAGTTGTAGATGATTTAAGCTCTGCCCCTATAGAAGGTGTTGAGATAGAATTAATGAACTACCTACCACGTAAAAGCACTAAAACAGATGTTGATGGCTACTTTAAATTGGAAGGAGTACCTCTCGGTAAACATAGAATCTTAGTCACTCACGATTTTTTTAATCATATCATTGTTCCGGAAATTCATGTTAGTTCAGGAAAACAAGTCCAACTAGGTGATATCAAACTAGAAGAATTGTTTGCTGACCTGACAGAGGAAGTTGTAGTAAAAGCAAAAGTACCTAAAACAACAAAAGACAAGCCCAACAATACAATGGTTCTTGTGGGTATTCGCTCGTTTACTATTGAAGAAGTGCGTAGATATTCTGGTGCAAGAAATGATCCTTCACGTCTGATTGCTAATTTTGCAGGAGTACATATTGGCAATGATTTTGAAAATGCAATTGTCATTCGTGGAAACTCTCCTTTAAACGTTTTGTGGCAATTGGAAGGCATGCCTATTCCCAACCCCAATCACTTTTCATTAGCTGGTTATGTGAATGGCTTATTACCTATGATCAATACAAACTTAATGCGCAATTCAGATTTTCTGAATGGTGCATTTCCATCTCAGTATGGTAATGTAACAGGAGGTATTTTTGATATTGGGTTACGTTCTGGCAACTACAATCGTTATGAGGGGATGTTCCAACTAGGCTATACAGGTGCTGAAATTGGTTTTGAAGGTCCATTGAGTCGCCGCAGCAAAACATCTTTTATTTTTGCTTATCGCTACAGTATTTATGATATTCTGAATTTGGTAGGGGTTGATTATGGAACAACTCTAATTCCAAATAATCAAGATCTATCCTTTAAGTTTGATTTTGGAACCAGTAATTTTGGTAAGGTTTCCTTATTCGGAATCGCAGGAACAGGTGATATAGAGATTGGAACTGGACAATTGGATTCTACAGACTTTGTAAATTTAATTGCTCGCAATGTCAGCTTTAGAAAACAATTAGCAGTAGTCGGAATTAACCACCAAAAAGAATTTAGTAGTAGCACCTACCTACGAACTACAATTGGTGCTTCTGTAGATAGAGAAATCTATGAGGAAGATACACTAACCGCATCTAATCAAAGAGATATTGTGTTAGATAATTCCAATCAGACTGTTCAAGCAACTTTGAGTTCTTATCTAAATCATAAGTTTGGTTATGTACATAGTTTACGTATTGGTTTAATAAGTTCTTATTATAGGTTGAACTCCATGTTTAGAGATGATTTATTTGAAACCGCCAAACGAGATTTTGTAGGTAATACTCTACTATCGCAGTTCTACATTCAGCACCTTAGCCGTATTGGTCGCAATCTAAAAATGAATGTAGGTGTCAATACTCAACATCTACTATTAAACAATAGTTATGGAGTTGGTCCTCGATTCTCACTAAGTTGGGAACCCTTTTATTCACATCGAATTGGTCTAGGTTATGGTTGGCATCATCAAATACAACCTTTACGCGTATATTTTAACCAAACCTTAGATGATAATAATAATTGGATTGATGCTAATAAGCATCTAAAGTTTACAGAAGCACATCATGCAGTTCTTTCCTATGATTGGGCAATTGTTGATAATCTACGGTTTAAGTTTGAAGGCTATTTTCAGTGGTACAATAAAGTTCCTGTCACTACTTATGCAAGTTCATTTAGTGCTATTAATATGGGCCAAGAGTATGAATTATTAAACTTAGTAGATTTAGAAAATGAAGGGTTCGCACGAAATTTTGGTATAGAATTAACTCTAGAGAAGTTTTTCAGTAATACTTACTATGGTTTGTTGTCAGCTAGTTTTGTTGATTCTAAATACCAAGGCAGTGATCAAGTCTGGCGCTACACACCTTATAATAATAGTGTTGTAATCAACGGATTAGTGGGTAAAGTATTCAAAATAGGTAAACGTCGTTATAATTCAATTAGCATTGATATGAACTTTGTATATGCAACTGGGAACTACTACACACCGATTGATTTAGAAGCATCTAATCAATTTGGGTATGAAGTTCGTGAATGGTCGGGAGCTTATGCATTACAAGGACGAGATTATTGGCGTTTAGATCTTAAAATTGGAGCGTATTTTAATAATAGAAAGAAGAATTTATCACATCGTGTATTTTTAGATTTAATTAATGTAACCAACCATGAGAATATATTAGTTCAACAATATAATGCAGCTACACAATCTATAGAAGAAGCCCAACAATTAGGTTTTTTTCCTGATCTAACTTATCGTCTAACATTTGGAATAAAACCCAAGTCTACAGCAGTTTGGAAAAATAAGAAATCCAAATAGTGAGCCTACTTTCTAAGTTTTGTAGTGGCGCTCTGAGACAGTACAAAAAGTAAAAATAAATAACTTTCTATCTATATAAACCTTGTAACAAAGAGCAATAAAAAGCCTTAGCATGTGGAAATTAATCCACCATTTCTAAATAATGTCTATAATATTTTCAATACAAAGATTACCAATACTACAATATCAGATTTTAGCATAAAAAAAAATTTAAAGGTAAGTTGATGAAATATTGTTTACAAACACGTAAAAAGGTTGGAAGAAGCATCAACCTAATTATTCAAAGTAGTGTTTTACTTGGATTATTTATACTACTCAATACAGAAATTGCAGCAAGTATCTCACCTATGGTATTATTGTGGCAGGCTGTTCATTATGGTTTAATGGCTTGGTGTGACTATTACACAGATGACTGCCCACATAAAAAGTCCAAATATTTGGTTTATTCAAGTATGGGTCTATGGACTATTTTAGCTTTATTTGCAGGAGTTTTCGAATCACCTTATATGCGTTTGCATATTCTTATTGTTCTGGTAGGAAACTGGATTGGAGGCAAGGTAGATAATCGTTTATGGCAGCTATTTTTTGCGCTTTATATCTCAATTGTTGCTTATTTTGAGTTTATATCACCCCAGTTATTTAGTCTAGATCCTAACCTTTTATTCTATACAGCTATGGCAGTTGTTATGATTGCACTTTGTGAACGTTTGTCAGAGCTTCATCAAAATGCTTGGTTACTTTATACTTTAGTTTTTGGATTATGGGCAATATGTCAAGCGCCTTTTTATCAAGAGAGTATCCTATTCATGCTAGGGAGTGTAACTTATGCAGGTTTAAAATTATTAATGAAGATACCAGTTCCTCAGACTGTTCCATCACCTACTATTCACTTAGATAATGAGGTAATAAAACCAAGTATTTTATCGCCTTCTACTAAATCAATAGCAGCTTCTATTGCTAATACAACTCAATTACCAAAAATATCTATTGTTATCTCTCCACCTCAGATTGTGGATCCTTATACTTGTCCTAAGATCCGTCAGGAACATATTGATACTTTTAGGATTACACAGAAATTACGAGGAAAAATGATGAAGAATAAGAGTATAATCTCCCAACCACTAAACCTAAAAAAGAATGTAAATGTACTAAACTAATGGACATTTCTACTTGGAGGTTCATTAGTCCATTGTCCAACCTATTTAGGCTGTTTCAGTATTAGAAAAAAACTTGATAATCAACAAGCTATAGATGTTTATAGAAAAGAAATTACCCCGCTTTTTGACCATAAAGTACAAAAAGCGGGGTAATTTCTTTTTTTGAATTCAGTGTTTTACCCGAAAAAAAGTCAGGTCAAGCCAAAAAATGGAGCTCATTTTCGCTAAGAACTTATCAAAATCTATCCAACTGGATCAAATGGACTATATGGGTTGTCAGTAACAAAGAACGACGAAAACCCCGAAGGGCTCAGCGAAGCTAATTGACGTTCCATAGGAACCGAGCCCATAGCGAGCTCAACGAAGTTAACT
>JAKVCT010000392.1 GCA_022448995.1 Saprospiraceae bacterium | reverse complement strand
GCATCAAAAACCCTGAAAGGCTCAACGAAGTTAAATCTTGTGAATTATTATAAAATTAATTATGTCCACCTACTTAGTTCGTAGGTTTTTTGCTTCGTTGAGCCCTTCGGGTTTTTGATACAAAACTATTCTTAATAAATTAAGAACATAAAAAATCAGTCATCCTAAGCAAACCTAGAATGACTGAATAAGTACTCTGTAAGAGATATACTGACTTAAGTCCAAGCAAACAGATAGTACATCAATGCTAGAATAGCTAAGATCCCGATGGTAGCATACCAACCTAGATTCTTCAATTGCACTTTGTCCTCCTCTGTAGGAGCTATCTCTTCTGTAGGTACTCTAGCTGCTTCTTGTTTTTCTAATAGTTCCTTTCTGCGTACTTTACGCTCTTTTCTTGTTTCTCTTTTTTCGTGCGACTTGCCCGGAGGGCTGTATTGATGACGTGCCATATATTATTCTACTTTAAAAATGATTTTTAGGTACAAATTTGATTCGTCTATTAATAGAGGAAATCAATTACAAAATTAAGAGAATATTATAGAAAAATAAAAAGGAAATCCCCTAAGTTGCTTAAAAACTAGTTCTAATTCCTAAAATTATTTAGTATTTCAGTCAAAATTGCATTCTAAACAAAAGAAATATAGATTACTAAATTCTTTTCTGCCACTTGATATACTCCAAAAAAGGACTTACATTAGATTGAATCAAGATCTAAAAGGATATAAAAAATAAGCTATGGATGAAAAAGAATTACGTAGACACCATCAAAACTCTCCTTACAGAAAAACAAATGATGCTAAACTAGGTGATGTCATCAAAAGCTTAGTTGGTGCCTATGGTTTGAGCCACAAGCTCTATGAAGCACAGGTCAAAGCAGAATGGGATGTAATCATGGGGCCAATAATTGCTAAGTATACGGAGAAAATTAGTTTGCGCAAAAAAACCCTTTATTTACAGATTAATTCTGCCTCTCTGAAACAAGAATTGCTCTATGGCAAAGAAAAAGTCATAAAAGCAGTCAATGAGCATATTGGTAAAGATTATATTGAGCATTTAGTTATTTGGTAAAATTCTAATGAAACATAAGAAATATTTAGTGGTTGTCTGTGGGGCAACGGCTAGTGGAAAAACAGCTTTGGCTATTCATTTAGCACAAGCTTTCAAAACAGAAATCTTATCGAGCGATTCTCGCCAGTTTTTTCAAGAAATGAGTATTGGAACGGCTAAACCTGATGCTGAGGAATTGGCTGCAGCCAAACATCATTTTGTTGACTCTATTTCTATTCATACTCCATACAATGTCGGCGATTTTGAACGAGATAGCATTCAGCTTCTTAATCAACTCTATCAGCAACATGATATAGTGATCATGGCAGGTGGGTCGGGACTTTATATTCGGGCAGTCTGTGAAGGCTTAGACCATTATCCTGAGATTGATCCAAGTATTCGCCCCAAGCTTATCGAAGAATTCGAGCAAAAAGGTTTGGATTACCTACAAGAACAATTAAAGAACGTAGATCCTGTTTATTATGAGCAAGTGGACTTGAGTAATCATCAACGTTTGATTCGTGCTTTAGAGATCTGCATTGGCACAGGACAAGCTTTTTCTTCTTTCCAAACACAGAAAAAAGCAAACCGAGACTTTGAGGTGATCAAGGTAGGCATCCATTGGGAACGAGAACAGTTATATAAACGCATTAATAAACGTGTAGACTTAATGCTCAAGGCAGGCTTGGAAACCGAAGTATACAACTTGTATGAGCATCGTGCGCTCAATGCACTACAAACTGTTGGTTACAAGGAATTATTTGATCATTTCGATCAAAAAACAACTAAAACGGATGCTATTGAACTCATCAAGCGCAATAGCCGACGCTATGCTAAGCGGCAATTAACTTGGTTCCGTAAGGAACAAGACATTAGATGGTTCGATACACCTCTAGATTTAGACACTATTGTCAATTATATCAAGCAAGAAATCACAACAACCTAAGTAATTAAACTGATTATGAGTACAAAACTATATGATGTAGCTATTCTAACAGAATCTAGATATGAGTCTCCTACGGATCAGAGTGAATATGTACAAAATATCCTAACAGAGGATGGTTTAGTCAAAGCTGCATTAGAGAAACATGGTCTTAGAGTTATTCGTTTGGACTGGGCACGCCCTGATTTTGATTGGTCAACTGTACGTGTTGCTCTATTTAGAACAGTTTGGGACTATTTCCACAGGTTTGATACTTTCCAAAAATGGTTAAAACGTGTTGTTCAACATACACAACTCATCAATCCACCTGAATTGATCTATTGGAATATGGATAAGCACTATTTAGGTGACCTAATGCAGCGTGGTGTGCATTGTACACCAACTATTTTTATTCCAATAGGTAGTACTGAAGGTCTAGCAAGCCTGCATCAAAAGCACAACTTGAAAGAAACGGTCTTGAAGCCTGCTGTTTCGGGTGCTGCGCGGCATACTTATCGGCTAAATCCCAATAATTATGCTCAACACGAGACCCTTTTTCAAGAGTTAATCGCCAATGAGGCTATGTTGTTACAGCCTTTTCAGTACAATGTACTTACCGAAGGTGAAATTACACTGATATTGATTGACGGTAAATATACACATGCCATCAAAAAGACTGCAAAAGCAGGTGATTTTCGTGTACAAGATGATTTTGGTGGAACGGTTCGCCCTTACACCCCAACAAAAGAAGAAATTGACTTTGCAGAACATGCACTTGCCCAGTGTAGTCCTCTCCCAATTTATGCTAGAGTTGATATTATTCGGGATAATGCTGATCAATTGGCAGTTTCTGAGTTGGAAATGATTGAACCAGAGCTTTGGTTTAGGTATTGTCCTGAGGCAGCGCAGGCATTAGCGGATGGAATCGCTAAAAAGTACTTTGGTGAGAAGGGCTAGGTTAGTGGCGTAGGGCTAACTCCCTACGCTGAATTTTGTATCGCTCCTTCAGAGCTCATGATCTTACGAGTAAAAATTACGACAAGTGTATGTAAACAAAAAGAGCAAGCTGAATAGCTTGCTCTTTTTGTTTGGTAGCCCGTAGGGGAATCGAACCCCTCTTTCCAGGATGAAAACCTGGCGTCCTAACCGATAGACGAACGGGCCAAGAATGGCTTTGTTGCTAGAAGCGAATGCAAATATAAGTTATGCCATTTTATAATACAACTATTTTAAGGAAAATCTTTTCAAGATTTGCCATTTTTTTTCAATTAACTTAAAAACGACCCAAGAATCGACATAAAATCTATTCTCAAAGTCCTGTTCTAAGAAATAATCCCAAGCTTCATCAAAGGATTCTTCAGGAATATCTCGGTTGGCGATGGTCATGTGTGCATGAAATTCTTGATCAAAATAACGTTGCTTGAAAATGCCTAAACTGTCTCTCATCCAAACTAATAATTGATTCCGTAAATCTGCTAAGGTTGGATTCTCTTTAGGCGCTGCAAAAATTACTCGATTCCCAAAATGATCAAAACCGTCCATTTCCACCTCAAAAGCTTCCATATTTGGGTTGAATTTAGACAATTGCTCCAAGAAGTTTGCCTCCTTTGCAATTTCCATATGGAACGGTGGGTATAAAGTGATGTGTGCAGGAGATTTCAAAGCAACCTTACAAGCATACTGGTCTAACATATATTGCTTGAAAGCATGGATTTCTTGACTGATGGATTCATTTGGCAAAACTGCTGTAAAATACATCGTTCTAGGTTCATTGGTGACAGACCTGCTACCGCTTTGTTTTCGTCTTTTTTTACGTCTTCTCATGGTTTTGTTTTTTAGTTTTATGATCATAATCTAGGAAATAAGTAGATAGCCACAATTAATTTGTATTTAATTCAAGCAGCCTTTTTGCGCTGCACTTTGTTGAAAAGCCTCGTGATAGCGGTGGTGGCAGCAGAGCTTGCCACTAGTCGGCTTCGCCTCT
>JAKVCT010000391.1 GCA_022448995.1 Saprospiraceae bacterium | reverse complement strand
ACGTAAGTTACAGGTTTTGGACGCATTTTTTCAGGCATTTCAAAGGTATAGATATCTAAAGATCCAAATCCACCTTCACGATCAGAAGCCAAATAAGCAACATCTCCATTGAGGTTAACAGAAAGTGCTTCTTCTGCTTTTTCTGTATTAATTGGATAGCCTAGATTTATGGGTTCGCTCCAAGTTCCATCGGCTTGTAGTCGCGTCATGAATAAATCTACTCCTCCCATTCCTGGATAGCCATTAGAACTAAAATATAAGGTTTTACCATCAGGATGAATACAAGGAGCACTCTCATCAAAAGGTGTATTCAAGGAAGTAATCCTTTCAGCTTTTCCCCAAGTTCCATCGGCTTGTTTGTAGCTCACCATCAAGTCTTTGTGTCCTTGTCCTCTGGTACCTCCTCTGGTATAATAAATAGCATCGCTATTCGGAGCAACCGAAGGTTGCGACTCCCAAGAACCACTATTGATGCTACTTCCCAAGTTTCTAGGTAGTGTCCAAATTCCATTAATATTTTCAGAGAAATACAAATCACAGCTTCCAAAATCTTCTCTACGATTGCAAACCGTAAAGACTAAAAGCTTTCCATCAGCAGATATACTTTGAGCAGCTTCATTCTCCTTTGTATTGATGGGGAGGGGAACACTTTTTTGCCAAACACCGTCTTTTTTCTGGCTTAGATACAAATCTTCTTGTCCTGATCGGCTTGGATCCATTTGGCGCGTGTAGACAAACAAACCTTCATCTGCTGTGATAGAAGGGAAGTAGTCGCGTCCTGTGGAGTTGATTTGGTCGCCCATGTTTTTAGGCGTAAACGGTACAGGATTGGCTAAAGCTTTGGGACGAAAAATTACATCCCCTTTATATTTTTCTGCTTTTTTCCTCAGTTTATCATTGATCTTTTCATAAGTCAAAAACTTTTTAAACTGCTTTTCGGCAGTTTCATATTCCTTGCTATCCATTGCAATTCCACCCAAAATATAATAGATTTTAGGTTCATAATCGGGATCTAGTTCTATTGCTTTTTGAAAGTGAATTTTGGCTTTATCGTATTGTTTTTGTCTGCGGTAGGTATCGCCCAAAACCAATTGTGCATTGATGAAATTAGGGTACTTTTTGAGTACTTTTTGAAGTCCCTTTGTTGCATTGGCATAATCGTTCAAAGCCAGATGATTATTGGCTTCTACAAAGGCTTCCTTTGCTTTTTTTGGAGCATTTCTAGTGGTGATATAATCTTGAGCTTGCACCTGAAAAAAGCATAGACTCAAGGCAATTCCTAACCAAAATTTTTGATTTGCTAACATGTTATTTTATTTAAACAGATAAAGTCGATTCCTCAGTGTTAATATACAATACACTTGCCTAAAAGGCTTAGAGCATGTCTAAATTTATTCTAAAATGTAATATGAAAGCTCTTTTTCCGCTATATTGCGCCTATTTTTTCGTCAATAGCGATGCTATTCACTCAAAAATGAGTCTTATCTAGGCAAAAAAATAGTACTCATATTGACAAATACACTAATTTTAGACATGCTCTTAAAATGGAAATAATTATATTGGAAATTCTGATAAAGTTCCGTTAAAGTATTAGAGAACGTATGTAGGTGGTTGATGCCTATACTTAATAAAATGACTTGGTTTTAGACTTAATGAGACTTGACAACGAAGCAGATTGAATTCATTTTTATCATTATTGTCATCAAACCAAAGTAATACAGTTGTAATTTTTTGACCAATATCAGGATAATTAACTTTCTTTTTTCCTTGATAATTATCAACGAAATCAACAATTCTAACCAAACCTAAAATATCTCCTAAGCCAAGATCCAAGAAGATTCCAAAAGGTCGATGTTGTACTACTGTTCCTGTAATTAAACTCCCAATTTTGTACATGGACTTTACTTCTTCCCATTTCTCCTTATTTGTCATAAAAAACATTGTTTACTCTAATAATATTGCTTTTTTCCTCATAATGGCACACAAAGCTTCATATTCTTTGGTATTATATGGCTGAGTTCGTTTACAAATATCTGTAGAATATACTTTTTAATCAAGCCTCGCAAAAGTGCTCAGCACGCTTTGAGTTGCCGAACAACTAAGCCCCACTCACCCAAATAAAAGTCCTGTAAGGACGACAGATCAGTCAGTATTGAGCTAACGCCCAAGGCGCATAAGTACCTTCTTACACAAGAGTTTAATTCTTAACTATTTTTTTCGAATATAAATTTGTATCTTACTTCGCTTAATTTTGTTTACTAAACATAGTATTGATATATGAGATCTAAGATTAAAGTTGCGAATTTGCCCAAAGTGGGCTTTGCACTGCAAAAAAAAGAGTTTTTGCGCATTTCGGGAGAGATGAAAGATCCTAAGTTACCTGGAGGAGATGCTGCGGATGCAACAGTACCTTTCTTTTTCAAAAAAGAACATGAGTTTTCTTGTGGTACAACACATCCATTATTGATTATTGGTGCAAAGAATCCTGCATGGAAAAAAGAAGCAAAAGAAGCTTTCAAAGAAAATAAAAAAGGGATGCTTTTTGGGAATTGTTATATACAGGGGGATACTTTGTTCTTGCAAGTCCAGAAGGGAAATATGAAATTGGTGGACTTGAAAAAAGGAGCAAAGATGCTTCTTAAAAAAGTAGGTGTTAGTAATGTAGGCATTTGCCAGGGAGTTACTAAGGATGATACAGGTTCTTCAGACAATAAAGAAACAGCAAAGGATGCAAAATCAGCAGATCCCAAATTAGCGGCTAAACGGGCTAAAGGAAAGCATACACTACGACGAATGAGAATACAGCTGGAGCGTATCATGGAGCGGTTAAAAATCTAATTTATAATCATAAGGATATCCATTTACTTGTGATAGTTTGTTGGTTTTTTAAGTTTAATTTCATTGAGCCCTTCTTGCTTAGCTATTTTGAGTGTTATGTGGTTTTTACTTGTTGATAATTAAGGTTTTATGAAATTTGCTTGCTTGTGTGTATCCTTTTGGTTACCAATTAGTGACAAACTGTGAGAGGCTTAATAAAATTAAAATCTACTTACTTACTAAGATTAAAAATATTCACGCTTATATTATTATTATGAATCAAGTAATTATTGAAAAATTAAAGGCCAAGATCAAGAGATTTGAGGAGATGATGGTTACTCTCGAAGAGTTATTCAAATCAGATGATAATAGAATTGATGCAGAGGAACAAAAAGAATTGGACTTAGTACAGAGCTATATAGATAAGGTTAAAGAGAAACTGAAGATGACAACTGATGAGGAGAAAGAACCCACCTCATATTCTATTAAGGAGTCAGTAGGAAAGGGAGGAAAAAATAATAAGGATGATGCTAAGGTTATACAAATCTTATTAAAGAAAAATGCTGGGCATAATCTAGTACCTGATGGTTTGGTGGGTAATAAAACAATTGCAGCTATTATAGCTTTTCAGAAAACAATTTTTAATGGTTGGTCCGATGGGCTAATCAGCCCCGGTAAGCAAACTTTCCAAGCTTTAGCCAAAGGTAAGGGAACGAGTGACGACAGCAATTCTGGAACTAGTTCGCAGGATGATAATGCTAACTCAGGTTCTGGTGACGACTCTTCTGGATCAAGTGATGATAGTAGCACAACAGATGATCCATCCAATGGTGATTTGCCAGCAGCTCTAGGGGCTAAGAGTAAAATCTCTGCTTCTGTGGGACAAGGTGGTAAGAATAAACCTGAAGATGTGGTAGTTGTGAAGCAAATTTTGAAGGAATTCAAGTTTAACGTGGATCCTACTAATAGTGAAGTAGATAGCAATTTGATTGCTGCAATCAAGAAATTTCAACAAGATTATGTAGGAAGTTCTAAGCCTGATGGTCGTGTAGATGCTGGTGGACGTACCTGGAACAAGATGCTTGGTTTGGGAAGATTGCAAGGTGGAATGGAGAAAGTTGCTCAAAAGTATGGGGTAGAGCCTGCCGTAA
>JAKVCT010000390.1 GCA_022448995.1 Saprospiraceae bacterium | reverse complement strand
TGAAAACATCTCTTTTGTAGCATCACCAATTTTGAATTTCTATGAATCATATCAAAAGCTACCTGACGAAAATGATGAGCTTGCAGACATCGGTTACTATTTCTATGATTTGAATAAAAAGAAGTTGGATTTCATAAAAAACTACACCAAGAAAAGCACATAACATTGTATAAAAATAATAGCGGTTTAATCGCTAAAACGAAAGTGAAATATATAAATCAAACGACAGTAACAAACCGAAAAGTAAGTGCGTAAAATCCGCTACTATTCTTATACGTTACCGTTTACATACCGCCTTGGTTTTCTTGTACACAAACCCCAGACGAAGAAGCAAATATGTCATTCCAGAAACACCATATGTAACCTCAAATTCTGATTTAACCTAAACACAGATACTTGCAGCGTCATCGTATAGATATTCTTCTAAGTGCCCGCAAAGTTCTTGCTCCTGATTCTCCGTTAGTTTGCCGCTGCAAGGCACACAGCCATCATCCAAATAATCAATTAAACCACGTTCATGGTATCCTTTGGTATATCTGCGAATGGTACCATCATCTAGGCCAAGCGCTGCTTCAATTACACTTACCTGTGCCCCTGATGCAACATGATCAAGACCCTCGCCTTGCGATAACGACGAGGATGGAGATGCTTCTTTTTTGAATTCTCCTTAACTCTTGATAGTCTTCTCCGATTAACTCATATTCCTTCCTAGAAAATAACTATATTTTCCATAACTCTTCGCGATGAGTATATTTTCGTTATCCACTAACTACTGCATCTCTATGTATTTTAAAACAACCCAATACATAATTCTACTCTGTTTTATACTAGGAACATTCTTCAATCTTAGTTATGGACAAGTAGATAGCCTGAAGAAATTATATCATTCGATACCTGATGGTAGGAATAAAGCAGATGTACTCGGAGATTTAGCTTACGCTTACTTTAGTATTGATGCCGACTCATGTATGAAATATGCAGATATTTTATACCATTATGCTACTGCTATTAATTATCCTAAAAGAGTTACAGGAGGATTGTATTACAAAGGAGTGGCTTATTATGTAAAGGGTGATTATGATAATGCCATCAAGGTATTAGAGGAAGCAATCGTACAAAGTAATGATGTAAAAGATGCAGAAACAAGGCTTATGAATATGGTCTCTGTTTATAATCTTATGTCTAATATCTACTTGAATAGTTCGTCCTATGAAAAGGCATTAGAAGTATATCTCGAAAATCTAAAAGTAAGCGAAGAGTATGGAGATACACTTAATATGGCTATTGCAGAAAATGGCGTTGGATTAGTATTTAGTAAGATATTTGATTGGGAAAATGCCAAGATACATACTCAAAAGAGTATTTATTATTTTAAAGCTATTGACAACAAAGAATATCTAGCTAATGGTTATAACTCTTTGAGTGTTATCGCTCAAAATATTGATGCAGATACGTCTAAACGCTTGGATTATCTCCTTACAGCTTTAGATTATGCCTTGGAATCCGATGCTATTTATTACATAGGAGGGATTTACGACAATCTTGCTGATTATTATCAAGATAGAGGTAACTATAAAAAAGCGGTCAACTTTAGCTTAAAATCACTAGCTATATCCAAACAGACTAATAATATATACAACTATAGTAAGACATTGGTCATTCTTGGTCATTGGTACACTTATATGAATAAACCTGACTCAGCTTTATATTATTTGGAGTCAGGAATTAACATCGTAGAGAAGAATAATTTTTCCAGCGATTTTGTGACAAGTTATTTATACTATGCAGCGGCTCTAAGCAAAAATAATCAGTACAAGAAGGCTTACGAGTATATGATGAAAGCTCATGAGCATCAGGATTCCACATTTAATAATCAAGTTAGTCAACAAATAGAAGAATCTGCTGCCAAATTTGAATTCGAGAAAAACCAACGCCAAATAGCCGAACAAGAACTGAAAATCGCTCAATCTAAAAATACACGGAATGCTATTGTTTTTGGAGCATTGATATTTTTAATAGGTATTGCTGCTGCATATCAATATTATTTATCTCGCCAACGTCAGAAAGCTAAAGCTGCTGAAAATGCATTATCTCTACAGCAAGAAGAGGCAGCACGCTTACGGGAGTTAGATAAGTTGAAGTCCAACTTTTTTACGAATCTATCTCATGAACTACGTACACCCCTTACGCTTATCCTAGGTCCTATTACCGATGCCATAGAACAGGTTAAAGCCATTCCACTTAAAAATAAATTACAAACCGTACAAGTAAATGCTCAGAAACTACTCAATCTAGTTAATGAAATTATGGACTTATCGAAAGCAGAAGTCGGTAAGTTATCCATAAATACTGCTACCGTGGCATTAGCACCGTTTACCAAAAGATTATTTTCAGCCTTCCAATCAATGGCAGAAGTACGCAAAATAGATTTTTATTTAAAGATGGATATACAAGATGATTTATATGTAGCTCTTGATATGGAGAAGTTTGAAAAAATTATTAATAATCTTCTTGCTAATGCTTTAAAGTATACCAGTTTAGGTGGAGAAATGAGTTTGACAGTACAAGAACAGGGCGGCAAATATATTTTTGAGGTAGCTGACACAGGTAGAGGAATACATCCAGACGACCAGCCCCATATTTTCAATCGCTTTTATCAGGCAGAGCAAGGTGACGAACCTTTGCAAGGTGGTACAGGAGTAGGACTAGCACTTTCTAAAGAACTTACAAAATTATTAGGAGGAGATTTATCCTTTGTCAGTACATATCAAAAAGGTAGCATTTTTACTTTACAACTTCCTCTTGAGTCCGTCGAAGCTCCAAAATCCATGCAAGATATGGAGATAGAAGAAGAAACTACTTCAGTTTTTGTACCTACATTCCAACCATTGTTTATCAATGGAGAAAAACCAAATATTCTTATCGTAGAGGATAATATAGAAATGAGTCGTTATTTGGTTGAAATCCTTTCGCCTAATTATCAATGTACAACCGCTAATGATGGACAAGAAGCTATAAAACAGCTCAAACTATATTCTTTTGATTGCATCACTTCTGATGTCATGATGCCCAATATGGATGGCTTTGAGCTTCGAACAACTATTAATGAAAATCCAGAATGGAAACAGATTCCATTCCTATTACTCACAGCTCGTCATTTAGAAGATGATAAAATCAAAGGCTTCCAACTTGGAATTGATGATTATGTTACTAAGCCTTTCCGTAGTAGAGAACTACAAGCTCGTATTCATAATTTAATTTCCAACAAACTTGAAAGAGATAATTATAAAGAAGAAGAAAGTTTTGTCGTAAATACTTTACAAGTTGGAGAAATAGCAAAAGAACGTAAAAGTGTAAACCAAGACTTTTTGAAAAGATGTGAGGAGGTAGTTATTAAAAATATGGACAATCCTGCCTTCAGAGTTGATGATTTTGCCAAAGCTATGCATTCTAGTAGTAAGCAATTGGGCAGAACCATCAAAAAACTAACAGGACTTTCGTCAGTAGCTTTTTTATTAGAAGTTAGATTACAAAAGGCTAGAGAACTACTTGAAAAAGGATTAGTGGCTACAGTGCATGAGGCACAGATAGGTGTGGGGATAAATTCTACGTCTTATTTTACTCATAAATTTACAGCGCGATTTGGAATTAACCCGAAAGAGTTTAGAACGTAATACATTGTTTTTTGCCAACCCGCGTTTATCGCTCGGAGCATTTTCGCCCACACCAACAGCCTTCATTATTTCGTTCTGGTCATTCGTTTCGTACGTATAAACACACGCAGAACATAGATATATTAAAAATAAAAACGGCCTCTAACACAGTGCAACTGTCACATGGCATACAGGTCATTAGCTGCCAAGGGTCTCATAGGAGATAATGGATAAAATATTATATTGATGGAAATAATGCGTCTAATGCCACGGCAGTTGCACGGAACGTTACACACAAGCAAAATGAAAAAAATCAATAGCAATAGTAAATTTCAGCAAACTTAAAGTTTCA
>JAKVCT010000039.1 GCA_022448995.1 Saprospiraceae bacterium | reverse complement strand
ACAAATAGCTCAATTCAAATTACTCCGTAATTTTCAAAGCTATGACCAATTTGGGAACATCAGACAACCCCGAAGGGATCAGCGAAACTAATTTCTTTTAAAAATCCTATTGTAACTATTTGATTATCAAACATTTTGCTTGATACTAAATCTCCCTGATTAGTTCAACACTAAAATACCCTATTTAATTTTCAGTTATTTTAGACCTTTTTAACTTTTGCCTTTCCCTCTTTTTTCTCAAACATAAAGCCCAGATATTCCAAGTCTTCCCAAAAAGCAGGATATGACTTATTGACTACCTCCTTACTGTCGAAGCAAACTGTTTTTCCAAGAAGAGCTAAAGGAGCAAAAGCCATAGCCATTCGATGATCCTTATAGGTCTCCACCAAGATGTTAGAAGGGCAAGTTCTAATTCCATTTCTGAGTATAATAGAATCTTCAGAACATTCTAGCTCTGAGCCAAACTTTTTCAGCTCATTTTTTAGGGCTATAATCCGATCTGTTTCCTTGATCTTCAGGGTTTGTAAACCAGAGAATGTGCCTTCAATATTCAATCCTGCACACAAAGCTACTAAGGTTTGAGCTAAGTCAGGGCAATCCACAAAATTGTATTCAAAAGGCGTTAGAGGAAGTTTGACTTTTTGCAAGTGCACCCCTTTTTCATTGAAGATCGAGCGTATTCCAAAAAAACGCATCATCTCTGCTAGCTTGGCATCTCCTTGAATTGATTCCTCAAATAGACCATTGATCTGAAGATCCACTTCTTCAGCCAATACAGCCATTGCATAATAATATGATGCTGCTGACCAGTCTGCTTCTACAACGTAATGCTTGGGTGCTTGATAAAACTGAGGAGCGATTTTGATAGTATTTGTTATCATATCCCAATCATAATCAATACCGAATTCAGCCATTAGGCTCAAAGTCATCTGAATGTATGGTTTGGATACAATGGTTCCTTCTAGGTGTAACTCAATACCCTGATCTAAATAAGGAGCAATCATTAGTAAGGCAGAAATAAATTGGCTACTCACACTTGAAGAAATTGTTAATTTTCCTCCATGTAAGGTAGTAGAAGACGCTAAAATATTCAAAGGAGGATAGCCTTCTCTTCCCAGGTAATCTATATTGGCTCCCAGCTGACGCAGTGCCTCGACCAAAATTCCAATAGGTCGCTCTAGCATTCGTTTGCTGCCTGTCAATATGTGATCATCATCCAGTGTAGTTGCATAAGAAGTTAGAAAACGGAAAGTTGTCCCCCCATCATGTGCATCCCAAATACTTTCGCCTAAGTTGGATAATAAACGTTCCAAAGTAGTTGTATCATTGGCATTAGCCAAACGATCAATCTTAAAATTTTGCTTAGCTAATGCTTGTATAATTAATACACGATTGCTAATGCTTTTTGATCCTGCTAGAGTAATCTCTCCAACCAAACGTCTATTTTCTTTAGATAACTTATACACACTCATGACAGTTTAGGATTTTATGATTTCTTTTTGCTTTGATTGCCTCATAAAAAACATAAAATCATACAGCTTGTTTACAGCTCTGCTGTTTTTTTAGCTAAAAAAAATATACTATTGATTCTCTGAAATGATTTTTAGGTTGACTCTACGATTTTTTGCCATATTTTCTTCATTAAAACTCCCATCCTCATTTCGATCTTCAAACAAAGGTTCTTCTTCCCCTTTGCTATCAATTTCAATATTAATATCCAGTCCTTGTTCTTGCATATAGCGTTTTACTGCCTGTGCCCTAGACCTCCCCAAACGCTTATTATACGCTGCATTCCCCTTACTATCTGTATGTCCTATGATTATTAGATAATCATTTGGATATTTTTCAAAGTACTGAGTTAAAGAATCTATATAAATATTAAAAGCTGGACTTGGATTAAAATTCTCAGAATCATAATCAAAA
The DNA here is from genome assembly GCA_022448995.1 of Saprospiraceae bacterium. Lineage (GTDB taxonomy): Bacteria > Bacteroidota > Bacteroidia > Chitinophagales > Saprospiraceae > JAKVCT01. Next base: position 25,434 of record JAKVCT010000039.1, on the reverse strand, counting down.
TTTGCACTTTTATCTGTATAAACAATATCCTTTATAGAATTTTTTAATTGATTTAATAAAGCAGTATCAGGTGCCGCAAACGTATCAATAGAAGGAGGTATTGGTGGTTTGTATCCCAATAAATCAAAACTCAGATATTCCTCTATCTCCTCTTGCTTTGAGATCTTAGAAATCACTATGATCCGATCTTTGTCTACTTGAAACTCACTTCGGAGTTTATCTTGAATAGCTACAGCCCTAGATTTGGCAAGATCCTGATACAACTCATTTTCTTGAGTACTTATATATTCTTCTTCTGTACAATGACCTGTTATGCGTAGTTCTGTTTGGGGATTTTCATTCAAATAATTAGCTATTTGTGATAAAAAAAGATTGTGTTTTTCAACGAAGATAGCTCCATTACTCGCATAGTTATACCTAAATTGAGGCATGTTATCTATTAAAATAGTCCCATCTACTGTCTTTAATTGTAATGTGTAAGGAATCTGATTGATCTCACTGGTATCTACAAGAACATTTGTATCCTTACATAGGCCTCTAACCTCGCAAATATAATATTGTCGAGCAAAGAATAACCAAATTATAAAGATGAATAAACTTAATAGTATTTTGATCAAATGAACCATGATTTTAGGGGTTTAGATAGAGAAGTTGTTTAAACCTTCACGTACTACGGTTTTTTTAAGTCTAGAAATATAACTAATTTTGTTTTAGGAATTTAAAATTCTAACTTTTTCTTGAAAAGTTGTTTCAAAACAGCCAATAGTGTTGCTGAGTGCTAGAACTTTTTGCCTTTTGGACATAAGCCTACAAAGATTGAAAGCTAAGGATGATAATCTATCTTTTTTATAAGCTTAGTATTCTATCGAGTTTTGAGGATTATTGATAAAAATAATTAACAGTTAAAATATCCTATGTGAGAACAAAATCACAAAAAACTGATTATCAAGTAGTAAAGATTTTTAATAATCTGAGTTCATAGGTTTTGCTTCACCAAGGTTTTTGGATTACGAATCCTACCGAATCTCATAATTATCTTAACAACCAAGAAGATACGCAACACGAGTTCAACACCACAAAATACTGGTTTTCAATTATTAACAACTATAAAAAGTATAATTTAAGAATTAGCGAAGCTAAAATTGTACTCACATTAACAATATATACTAATTTTAGACATACTCTAAAAAATTCATAAATTGAGTAGCTGAATAAAATGCTCTAATTATAAGAGTTGAACGTCTACTCAATAAAATTAAATAATCATTTAAAAATTATAGATCTTATGTTTGGTGATTTACAGAAAAAACAAGAAGAAATCAAACAAAAATTAGCTGAGATTCAAGTAAGTGCAGAGGCCGGTGATGGTATTATCAAAGTCACTGTAAACGGTAACCGTGAATTAGTGGATGTAAATATTGCAAATGACTTTGATTACGATAAAGAAGAGTTAGAGGACTTGATCTTAGTTGCAGTAAATAAAGCTATGGCAGAAGCTGCAGCAAAGGAACAAGAAGAAAGTCAACGCTTAATCAACGAGATGCTGCCTCCAGGTATGGGTGGAATGTTTGGTATGTAATTGTATAAAGGAGCTCTTAAGCAAGCAAGTAAGTAAGTAGATGGACACAATTAATTTATAGTTAACCCCGAAGTGCTCTGCAGAGCCCCTTGAAGTTAAATACAAGCTAATTGTGGCCAGCTACCTATATCCTAATTTCTGACTATGAACGAAGAAGTATTAAGACTATACCAAAACCTAGAATCCTCCCGAAAAAAACACTTAGAAGAGATCTTCCAAGAATCTCCCAAGACCCTGTTGTTTATTGAGTTTTTAGCTAGTTGTGACAAACGTTTTAAAACACCCAAAGCCGTTAACTTTATATACAAAGAAGAACTGGAAGAGTTGCCTTATACGACCTTAGTCAATCGCTACTATAAGCTTCGCCAAGGTCTAAAAGAATGGCTTTTGGCACAACTCAAGCATAGTAGTGTTTGCTTTACTGCCGAGGAACAAGAGTTGGCTTTTTTACGGCTTTTAGTTGTTAAAAATCAATTTGTGTATGCATTAGATTTATTAAAGAATCTAGAAAAAAAGTGCTGGGAATCTAATCTATTTGAGATTTTACCTGAAGTTTTACAATTGATTATTCGCTGTATCCGATCTGTACTAAAATACGACGATCCTCAGCGAAAAGCCTACCAAGAGAAATTTAAATTGGCGATAAATCTCCTAGAGATCCTCCAAACTATGCAATATAAGTTTCAGTATATTTATTCTCATCCCAATGATTACCAGTCGATTATTTCTAGCCTAAGAAGAGAGATAAAAAAGCATAAGCAATATCACCGTTTTACCTTACTATATCATTACATTGCTTTTTCGACAGGTGTTTTCTTGCCGGAAATCTCAACGAAATCTAGAAATGCGCTAAGTCGTCATATTAATCAATATGAAAAGCTGAGTCAGAAGCATAAAAACACGCCTATCACTTATTTTGAACCTTATCATAGAGAAAAAATAGAGATTGATTTGTGCTTGCGACAAGCTATGTTTGATCATTCTAGGTTACTTTTTAAACGAGCACTCAAGGAAGCCCAAAGACATCAAGAACTCACACAAAAGTATAGCTTTCTACATCCTCCACGCTCTGAAAATCGCTATCTAAATCTTATTTATGTAGCAATCTGTGGTGAGGGATTTGACTTTGCATTAGCATTGCTTAAAGAGCTCGAGCTTTTTTACGAAGAACAAGAATTAGATCATTCACCACTACGTCTGCATATGGAATATATGAACTTATATAACAATGCTTTCCCTACAAAACAATGTCCAAACCCCAAAGAGTTGGAACAGGGTATGCTCACTTATATTGAGCATCTACGCAAAGTCTATAAAGGTGACGAAAGCAAGTATTTGTGGGCGCTAGCAGTACTTATGGACTTTCATATTATTCATCTAAACATAGATGAAGCAGAACGTCTGTTGCAAAATAAGCAGGTAAAAAAACTACATCAAGAGCTGGGAATTTGGGAAACAACGCATTTAGTTGTCGATGCATTGGCAGGTAAAAATAGAAACCGTTTGTTGCAGCAATACAAACTCATTAAAACTAAATTAGAGGATGAGCAGAAATTAGCACTTTCTGCATTGTTACATTACAAATGGTTGACTAATGTTACAAAATATTATGTGGAATACCTTTAATTGTCTGTAATATAAATTTTATAAGTTAAGTAGGTAGATATTTTATTGGCGCAGAGCTAACGGTCTGCGCTATCGATAGATATATTTCGTATCTGCAATGAATTGTGCTGTAGATTATGTGGAATTGATGTAGGGTGCGTAACGAATAGAAGTCCTAAAAAGATAACAGCTTTTTCATTTTTAATTCCTCACCTGAAACATATGCTCAAAAAGTGCTGCTCCCTCAGCATCTTCTTCTACCCAAACCTCTAACCAATTCACAAGATCTTGTGTATGTTGCCACAGACAGCTCTGCCAAGTTCCTTGCAATAAAAATTGATTTTGATCCCAAACCCATACAGTTTCTACAGTCGATTCACAGTTAATTCCAGAGTAGATTCCATTCCCCCAGTCTAGAAATAGAAGAAGTTCTTTGGGGAATTTCCAGAAGGGATCATGAATATTTTTTGCTTGAATAGCCTGATTAAGAGATAGAACAGTAGTCCTTGATTTATCTTTGCTCAATAGAGGTAACAATCCAGCATCGGGACCAAAACCTACTGCTGTATAGATATATAATTGCTTGAAAAAACTAGGGAGTTGTATCTGAAATGCCTGTTCTATCTGCTTTAATTGATCCAATTGGTCAGCCCAATCAATCATTTCTCTAACCTTTTGGAGTCTTCCTGCCAATTGTAGTATAATCTCCTTTTCTTGCTCAATACTTAGACTTGTTCTCCATACCTTCCCCCGACCATAGCGCAAACAACAAGTAGCACGCTCTCTCAACCATCCCAAACGAAAGGCCTGATTGATATAATTTATAACATCCTTGACCCGAACTGTATGATTTGAAGTAGTCTCTTCAATATCTATATATAATCGCTTGTGAGAAGCAGAAGTTAAGGCAACTTTAATCTGCCAATAATTTAGAAGTGGTTTGTATTCACTAGACCAATAAAAGTCTTGTAAACCCACACGAATCGGTTGTTGTTTTATCTCATCCATAAGCGATTTATCCTTTCTCTTTTTCTAATGATAGTTCGTTGATTCTTTAATTTTAACTGCGTTGAGCCCTTCGGGGTTCTAACAAAAATTGAAAAAATATTTTTCATAAAATCCAACCTTTTCATACACCTTTAACTATCAGTCAGTTACAAGCCCCAAAAACTCTGCGAAGCTAAAAAACCACGAACTATTGTTCTAACTTATTTGACATTTAATGCACTGACAATATGTTTATTCCGGATATCTGATTCAATCAGACCATCTCTTAAACGAATGATTCGATGTGCATGTTCAGCGATATCAGGTTCGTGTGTTACAAGAATAATAGTATTACCTTGATTATGGATTTGTTCAAATAGCCCCATAATTTCTACTGAGGTTTTACTATCTAAATTCCCCGTAGGTTCATCAGCCAAGATAATAGAAGGATCATTTACCAAAGCTCGTGCTACAGCAACACGCTGACGCTGCCCCCCGGATAGTTCATTAGGTCTATGATCTACACGATCGCCCAATCCTACCGATTCTAATACAGAATAAGCTTTATCCAAGCGTTTATTTTTGCTCACACCTGCATAAACCAAAGGCAATGCTACATTTTCTAAGGTAGATAGACGAGGAATTAGATTAAAAGTTTGGAAGACAAAGCCAATTTCCTTGTTTCGAATGGTAGCAAGTTCATCATCTGTAAGAATACTAACATCTTCATTATTCAGAATATATTGTCCACTTGTTGGCGTGTCCAAACAGCCAAGCATATTCATCAAAGTAGATTTACCTGAGCCAGAAGGTCCCATAAGTGCTACGTATTCATTCTGTCCAATATCCAAACTTACATCACGCAGAGCTTGAACAACCTGTTGTCCCATATGATAAGTCTTTTTCAGATGGCGTACTTGAATGATGGCTTGTTGATCTATCATAGATTATGTAGTTTATATTAAATTGTAACTAAAGTTAGAGTATCAAGTACTCTGCAATAAAAATTTAGCTAATATTTTGTAGCGTATTTTGATAGAGTTGGCTGTGACAAGCTTTGCTACTATCTCTAACTATTATTAGTTGTACTAAATTAATGAATACACTGTATCTATCTTCTAATGATGGTCCGTTGATTTTTTAATTTTCACCAAAAAATCAATGAACTAAGGTTCTAAAAGAAAGCTATTGAATAGTCATTTATCCTTTGAAGTTGTTTAAAAGTTAGATCTGATGCAGGAATTCAGAGAATTTGATGTGGTCAAAAGGATTTTTAAACAACTTCTTTGTTCAATGCATAATATAAACCAAAAGTCCCAAAAATGTTCAAAGTTTTCGATTAGGTTTTAATCTACTTCGATAGATATCTCTTTTTGTTCCAATCGTTCTACTTTTTGTTTCTTTTCCTCAGCTTGCTGTTGTTCTCGCAGTGCTTTAGCCGTCTGAGTACTTCCATCATGACTCCAGCCTGGAGGATTGAATAAATACAAAAGGCGATTTTTCCAGCCTATGGGACGTTTAATATCTTTCCAGATGCTCTTCCATTCGTGAAAAACAATATTGACAGGATCTTTTTTGACTAGATTTTTGTGTAAACCATAACGAACAGGCTCTGTTTCAGGGACAAATGTTCCAAAAAGTTTATCCCAAATAATCAAAACCATACCCAAGTTTTTATCCAAATATCGAATATTAGAAGCATGATGTACTCGATGATGAGAAGGTGTTACCAAAATATATTCTAACCAACCCAATTTGTCTACTTCTCTAGTGTGAATAATAATTCCGTAAATCTGGGTAGCTGAATACATCAAGTAAATATCCATTGGAGCAAATCCCATTACAGCCAAAGGAATAAAATAGAATACACGATAAACAGGTTGAAATACAGAAGAGCGGAACCCTGTGGTTAGGTTAAAATGTTCTGAAGAATGATGGGTGACATGTACTGCCCAAAAGACTCGGCAAGAATGATCTATTCGATGCAACCAATAAAAAGCGAAATCCTCTGCAATAAATAAGCCGAACCAATATAGGATCAAAATACCAACTGTTCCTTCATCCCTGAATAGATGTAAGGAAGAAGAAACATCATAAAAATAGATTAAAACAAATAGGACTAAACCTCTTAGTAAGACATCTAATCCCATATTCAATAACATTAAATAAACATTGGTCAGCGTATCTTTAACGGTATACGCATCATTCTTTTTCCAGTGTGTGAGTAAAATTTCTCCACCAATTAGTATAGTGTATAATGGAATACTGATTAGTACCAAAAGTTCTTCTTTCATAAGTGTTCTTGCTTAAAATAATAGACCTTCCCCTCTACTCATTCTTGTAATCACAAACTCTAAAAGAGAGAAGTTATATCATCTTTATTCATTCTATAATGAATTATCGCTTGGGCAAAAATACGATTTATTTATCAATTTGATTTGGCATTCTAAACTTGATCACCAAAGAAGAAAAGATGGTCAAGCCGCCAATCAGTAAAACAGCATATTCTACCCCAAAAAAATCTGCTACCATCCCAGAAATAATAGCCCCAAACACATAACCTAAATCTCGCCACAGTCTAAAGGTTCCAATACTTTCTGCGCGTTGTATTGGACTAGTTGCCTGCGCAATAGTGGACAAAAAAGTAGGATAAACCAAAGCTGTCCCTAATCCTAAAATGACTGAAATACCTGCTAAAATATAGAAGTTGCTACTAAATGGAATTCCCATAATTGCAATTCCCTGCAAGAACATTCCCCAAAATAACATTGATTTTTTAGAATAATGATCTGATAATTTGCCTGTAAATAACTGACCAATTCCCCAAACAGATGGATAAATCGCGGTTAGTAGACCAATATTTCCACTGTCGTAATGGTAACTAGCTAGTATAATCGGCAATAAGCCCCAAATCATCCCATCATTCAGGTTATTAATCAAACCTGCTTGGGTGACTGAGCTTAGGGTCTTATTTTTGAAAGTAGTGTCTAGAAATACATTATCTAATGCTGTAGTTTGATCCGTTTTACTCTCCTTTTTTACAAAAATATTGGTATCCTTCACCCAAAACAAGGTCAACAGAAAACCAACAATTGATATTCCAATACCTAAATAAAATGGATAAGGTGTTAGGCCATACTCATTGGCAATAAAACCAGTTAGAAAAGCAACCACACCCACAGCAAAATAACCCGCAAACTCATTGACTCCCATTGCAAAACCACGATCCTTCTCTCCCACCAGATCTATCTTCATCACTACAGTACTACTCCAAGTTAGTCCTTGACTCAAGCCCAATAAGACATTAGCAAAAATTACCCAAGCCCAAGCATTAGCATACATCAGAATAAAAGGAATGGGCAGTGCCATCACCCAACCCATCAATAATAAATTTCTTCGCCCTAACTGGTTGGCTAAACGTCCTGTATAATAATTTGCTAAGGCTTTGGCTAAACCAAATGCAGCAATAAAAGATAGTATGGCTGTTTTGGAGGCTACATTAAAACTGACTTCTGCAAATTTTGGAAAAATGGTTCGTTCCATTCCGACCATACCACCTACAAATGCATTCACAATTACTAACAAGGTGAATTGCTTCCAATTTTCCTTGAGACCTAGTTGTATTTCTTTCATTCAGATAAGAATTCATTATTTTTATAATAATCCCGAAGGACTCTACGAAGTAAACCACGAAGTGCTCAGCAAAGCTAAATCATCTAAATTTCTGCATTAAATCTAATTCTTAAATAACTTCGATAGTTATAAATAGCTTTTGGAGAAGTTTTTTCAATAATTTTTTATTTTTTTTCAACCAAGTGGTAACAATCTTCAATGTTTGTGCATTAAGAGTCAAACAAACCTAAACAAAGAATAGAATATTTCATAAACTGAAAACCCAAACAATAACACATATCGTACACTTTAAGAACCACCTAATACTTTTGAAGTATCCAGCATAAACTGGATACTTTTTTTATGCGTCAAATAAAATAAACTTTAGCTTTGATCTCTCATTTAGATAATGTATTTTTAGTGGACTGTAATTCGTATTGATTATTGTTTGCAAACAACAATAATCATACACTACCAACTAAAACCAACGCCTTAAACTCCACTAACTTAGATCGTCAGAATATTCTTATTCAATGACAGAGGTTGTTTGAGTTTTCTAACCGAAGTTGTTTAAAAATCATCTTCATCGCATCAAATTCATAGATTTAACTTCTGCATTAAATCTAATTCTTAAACAACTTCACTGATAAAAAACAGATTATCTATAACATTCGTGCACTTATCTAACACGAATTCTTGAATAATTTTAATCTAAGAATCTAGCATATTACTCATACTTGACTCATTATTTTATGAAGAAACTAGAACAAATCCAAGCAGAAATTGCTCCCATTCGACAAAACTTAGAAAACTATCGGCTCGATTTTTTAAAAAAATCAAACAATGGTCGCAATTTGCTTTTTGTACCTGCAATCTTAGCTATTGGCTGTTTTGTCGGTATGTATCTTGCTTATAATTATGTCTTTGTTTTCCTAGGCTTACTTATTCTCTGTGCACTACTATTTGTTTGGTTATATAACAATAAGTTTAAAGCACCCATCTCAGAATATCACTCAAAATTCAAGTCTGTTCTTTTACAAAAGATTGTTCACGAGCTGAAGCCAGATATGGAATACCGCCCTGCAGGATACATAGATCAATCTGATTTTCGAAAAAGTCTATTATTTAATAATACACCTAATGAAGGGTATACAGGAGAGGATTATTTTGAGGGTAAGATTAGTAACCTTCCCATTAAGTTTTCAGAGATTAATGCCAAGCATTTTTTAGGTAAAAATGCAGTGAACCTCTTTCAAGGTATTTTCATAATCGTGGATGTAGATAAGCCCTTTTATGGAAAAACGTTTATTCTTCCTGATTTATCTGATGCTTGGATTGGAGGGATCAAACAAAATATAAAAAAAGATTTGGGTAAATTAGGTCGTGGACAGCTCTTATACTTAGAAGAACATCCAGAGTTTGAAAAATATTTCGCCATTTATACTACAGACCACAAAGAAGCCAAACAGATCCTAACAGAAGAAATGTTGGATAGTATCATGGAACTGAGAGCATTATTCGATACTGATTTCTATATGTCTTTTCAGAATGAAGAAGGTTTTGTCTATATCGCTGTTCCTATGCCGAGCATTTTGCGTCCTAATATTCGCAAGAGTATTTCCGAAAATGATACAGAATTGAATCGTATGTATCAGCAATTATCCACTTGCTTCAAAATTATCAAGAAATTGCCGCTCAACTTTCAATCTACTTAGGCTATTATGAATTTAGAATATAGTCCACATCGCAGATTCAATCCATTAACCAATGAATGGGTTCTAGTCTCTCCACATCGCTCTAAACGACCTTGGCAAGGAAAAGAGGAAAAAGTACCGGTTCCAGCAACAGCTACTTATGATTCTACTTGTTATCTGTGTCCAGGGAACCAGCGTAAGAATGGAGCAAAAAACCCCGACTATAAAGGGACATTTGTATTTGAGAATGACTTTGCGGCCTTGTTACCCCAAGCCCCTTCGGCAGTATATCAAACAGATGAACTTTTTAGGGTTGAAATGGAAAGAGGTATTTGTAGAGTGGTTTGTTTCTCTCCAGATCATTCTCTAAGTATTCCACTCTTGTCAGACAAACAAATGGAAGCTGTCGTAGATACCTGGAAAGCACAAACACAAGAACTTTCTCAATTAGATTTTATTAATTATATCCAAATATTTGAAAATAAAGGTGAGCTAATGGGCTGTAGCAATCCTCATCCACATGGTCAAATTTGGGCTTCTCAATCTTTGCCTGTAGAAATAGAAAAAGAAGACCAGAGCCAAAAAGAATATTATCAAAAATATCAAAGAACTCTCTTGGGAGATTACTTAAAACAAGAGCAGAAAAAAAATCAACGTATCGTCATCGAAAGCGAATACTTTGTAGCATTGGTTCCCTTTTGGGCAATTTGGCCATTTGAGACCATGATCATAGCAAAGCGTCCTATTGGTAGCTTATTAGCAATGAGTCTTAGAGAATCCAAAGATCTAGCTTGGATATATCAACAACTCACTATTCGTTACGATAATTTATTTCAATGCTCCTTTCCTTATTCAGCGGGTATCCATCAGTCCCCTTTCAATGGAAATGATCAACAACACTGGCATTTACATCTACATTTTTATCCTCCTTTGTTACGTTCAGCAACTGTCCGAAAGTTTATGGTGGGTTACGAAATGCTGGCAACTCCTCAGCGTGATATTACTGCTGAGAAAAGTGCCAAGATGTTAAGAGAACTCCCTAACTTTCATTATCTTCATAATGAGTAAAACCTGTGATGATTTCATCTATTTTTAGCGTTGCTCAGCAATACAAGAACTTTCATATGCAATTTTAGCATAAATTGAGACATGCTTTTATGTTAATTTGTAATCAAAATCAGTATCCATTTTCTGTTATTTCCCCAATACTTGTGTTCTGAATAAAAAGTATTGATAACATATCAAAATCATAGCGAATATAGATGAACGATTGTATAAGAATTAAAACGCCTATTGCAGAAGTTATTTTTTATTATAACCCTATTTATGTATACCACATTTTAGACCCTGTAAAAATAGGACTTAACGATATAAAAAAACATTTAGATCAAACATCTGAGTTAATCAAAGGCTATTCTCAAGTACGGAACTTAGTGGATAGTAGAAAAATGAAAGGATTGTCTAAAGCAGCAAGAGATTATTCAGAAGCGTATGATAAAAAATGTAAGCAAACTGAAAAATTAGCTCTTCTAGTAAAATCTGGTATTTCTAGAATTGCAGGGAATTTATATCTAAAATTTAGTACACCTTCTTGCCCAACTCAATTATTTACCGATGAGCAGAATGCGAAAGAATGGTTATTACAATCTTCACTGAACCAATAAAAACTCAAACCCATTTTGCACAAAAAAAAGTTTATGTTTGAAAATATACCCAGTACAACAGTCCAAACACCTATTGCATCAGCGATCTTTTATCCATCCAAGAATTATTTGCATGTTACGTTTACTGCAACTCAGGCGACTTCTATGGATCTAGTCCTAACTCATCTCAAGCACTTAAATCAACTTGTTGGCGATGCTCCTCCTCCCCTATTTTTAGCAGATATCCGAAAAACACTGACAGTATCTAAAGAGGTCAGGGACATGCTAGGGAATCATCCTTTAGCCGTTCGTGTTGCATCTAAAGTAGCTATCTTAATCAATTCCTCCGTTACGCGTATTTTAGGAAACTTATTCGTTCGATTTAGTAAACCTCCCTATCCTAGCAAGTTATTTACCTCAGAAGATAAGGCTTTAGAATGGTTATTTGAATAGAAAAGTAGTTTTATGTTCCTCTTACCACTCATTAGGAATTGGAAGTTTAGCTAGATAAAAGTAGATAGCCACAATTAATTTGTATTTAATTCAAGCAGCCTTTTAACTGCGTTGAGCTCTTCGAGGTTTGCACTGCACTTCGTTAAAAAGCCTCGTGATAGCGGTGGTGGCAGCAGAGCTTGCCACTAGTCGGCTTCGCCTCTGACCGCTTCGCGGCTATCCCTGCGTTTAGCTTCGCTGAGCCCTTCGGGGTTTTCGCCTCGTTCAGCATCAAAAACCCTGAAAGGCTCAACGAAGTTAAATCTTGTGAATTATTATAAGATTAATTACGTCCACCTACTAAACTGAGCAATGTTGTGTAATAAAAATTTTTTATTTTATTTATAATACTGAGCTCAGTATAAGGCGTTCAGCAAAGCTACACCCCTACGCTGAGCCCTTGAGTTTGTATAAAAAAAAATGAGCCCACTTGTTGTTGAGCTCATTTTTCAAATACTGTTTACCTTAAAAAAGGCAAATAGAGATTTCTTTCGTTATCTCAATGATTATCTTTCAGGAGTTGTTTCAGTGCTAGTACTGTCACCTTCAGTAACTCCAGGAGAATACAATGTTGAATTCTCCTTTATCTCCATAATCTTTTCATGCAAATCTGTAATTTTACTATATGCTCTATTTCTAGTTTCCAGGAAACGAGGTATTTTAGCTGAAGCAGGACATAGTTCAAATTCTATTTCTCTAAACTTCTTCTCACCTTCTGGAGTACCGCCATATTTAGCGTGAGTTAACTCGACTAGGCTCAGTCTTGCCTTACCAAGTAATTCTCTATCAGCATCACTCATGTCATTTCCAACATTGTTAATACATTCTCTCATCTCTTTATTCTCTTCTTCAAAAGCCTTTTCAGCCTCTGCGTAAGCTGTATTTGCGTCATTCATTGCGTCATAAGCAGCAACTGCTTTTTCTCCGTTTCCAGCTTCTATAGCAGCTACAATCTCATCTGCTTTAGCATCTAAAGTATTAGCTATAGCCTCTATCTTTGATATATCCCCTTTCATTTTACTATAGCAGTTACAAAAATCTGTCGAATTTTTCACAAAAACTGCTTTTTGGTCATCTGGTAATTGTTTTACCAATTCGTTACTTATAGCTCCACCACCGCAGCTTGACAATAAGAATGAAGCAAATACGAATAGGCTAATTCCTTTCAATAGTCTCATAATTAATTAATTTAAATAAGTATAATAGTGTTTCTTGGTAATACAAAGATAGATAAAAAACAAGAATATTTCTATTTCTTGGATTGATATGCCTCATTTTTAAAGTAAAAAAACTCGAAAAATAAATCTATGTAAGACATTGATTATCATTTACTTTATTTAATACTAAACTGTACAGTACTCTTGTAAACGCTCTAATTAATTTTTCTGTTAAAGAAAAAACGACCATTATAAAATAATAATGGTCGTTCAACAATCAAGAATGTTTATTTATACATAAACCTCTTGGATAATTTTTGTTAGCATAGAAGACTATCCCTCTGGAGTTGCAGTAGAATCAGTTGTAGGAGTTGGCATGCTTGCTTCCATCTCCAACTTCATGTACTTCTCCGTAGCATCACCACGCTTCTTATAAATTCTCATCATTGTTTCGCTTGCACCCATCATTTTCTTGGACGCAGGACACATAGCAGTTTGCATTGCCAATGCTTTTTTCATAGCATCTTCACCTTCTCCAAATTTAGCATTAGCCAATTCTGAGATTTTTTTCTGAGCTTCACGAGATGCTTTTTGCTCTTCTTCAGACATAGCTTCTTTCGCTTTTTTCAAACAATCTCTCACACCAGTATTTTTCTCTTGGAATGCCTTCTCTGCATCACGTACTGCTTTTTGAGCCTCGTCCATTGCATCATTGGCAGCTTTAGCTTTAGCATAATCACCTCCGTCTACTGCTGCAATAAACTCATCAACTTTTGCTTCTAGAGCTTTAGCAGCTTTTTCAGTTTCTGCAGGAGATCCTTGGATTTTACTAAAACAAGCACAGTCACCATTTACCTGTTTGATATAAGCTGCTTTTTGATCATCTGGTAATTGTTTTACAAATTCGTTACTTGCAACTCCACCACCGCCGCAGCTCGATAACAAAAATAAAGCAGATGCAAATAGGCTAATTCCTTTCAATAGTTTCATAATTGATTAATTAAAATGATTAAGTAGCTAGCCACAATTAATTTGTATTTAATCCAAGCAGCCTTTTAGCTTCGCTGAGCTCTTCGAGGTTAGCTTCGCTGAGCTATTCAGGGTTATTATAAAATTAATTATGTCTATTTACTTAAAATAGTGTTTTTGGGTATAAAAACTTTGTACTTATACGAAAGTAGATAAAAACAAGAATGTTTCTATTTTTCGTTATCTCAATGATTATCCTTCAGGAGTTGTTTCAGTGCTAGTACTGTCACCTTCAGTAGTTCCACCAGGATTCATCATTGCATTCATCTTCATTTTCATAAATTTGTCCATGTTATCGCTATATTTATCTCTAGCTGCACTCAAAATATCTTTCATCTCGTTACCAGTTTTCATTTTAGGACAACTTATTGTTGCTAACTCTCCTAATTTCTTACCAGCCTCTTCTTCGCCATACTTCTCCTTAGCTAAGCTTTCTATTTTTACATTTGCTTCTTTAAATGCTTTTTTCTCATCATCAGAGAGCGATTCCATTAATTTTTTCTGGCACTCCCCTCTGTCCGGATTTGCATCACGTATTGCTTTCTGAGCAGTACTAATAGCATCACTTGCTTCAGAAACAGCACTCTCTGCTTCCTTTGTTTTTTCTACATCACCTGATTCAATAGCTGCAACAAACTCATCTACTTTTGTGCTATATGATTTCGCAGCTGTCAGTACTGTGTTCATATCTCCTTTCATCTCGCTAAAACACTTACACTGACCATCTAACAACTTTACCATAGCATTTTTCTGGTCATCTGGAAGTTGTTTGACAAGCTCGTTATTTAATAGCTCACTGTTACCGCCGCCGCAGCTCGACAATAAAAATAAAGCAGATGCAAATAGGCTAATTCCTTTCAATAGTTTCATAATTGATTAATTAAAATGATTAAAATAGAGTTTTTGGGTATAAAAACTTTGTACGTATACTAAGGTAGACAAAAAACGATAATGTTTATATTTTTTATGCGCAAAATAGAATACTTATTCTAATTACAGTAGATTATTACTCATATTTAAATTATATCAATAAACCATCATTTTATTTAATCAAAACTACCTTAAAATTGTTATGGAGTTAATTTATAGCATAAGCAAGTACTAAAAAAGCCCTAATTGAGGATCTTTAGTTCATTTTTTCTGTCAAAATCTGCTTGTCCAACAATACACACAAAGCAAATTCAAAAACATTAATTCTTAATTGAACAAGTAGTTTACTTTTAAAAAATTTGCCTTCTAATGTATAGATAACAGTATTTTTCATAATTACTTAATATTATTTATTTGACAAAGGCTTGATATTTGCCAATCTTTGTAAGATTCACACTAAGCAAATATTTAGAGATCTGTTTTTCGAAAAGCCATTTACAAAATAAAAGCAAAACACTTTACTACTACCTTTTCTAAATCACTAAATAATCAATCAATATTATGCAGACATCTAAAACAATGAAAAGACATCACGAAATTGAAGAGGTACTCAATAGCTTATCTCATGGTCTATCAGCATTAACCGCTGTTGCA
This sequence comes from Saprospiraceae bacterium, assembly GCA_022448995.1. Classification (GTDB taxonomy): domain Bacteria; phylum Bacteroidota; class Bacteroidia; order Chitinophagales; family Saprospiraceae; genus JAKVCT01. Next base: position 10,112 of record JAKVCT010000039.1, on the reverse strand, counting down.
GGATTTGTAGTACTTTTGGTTTTCGCAACATACAGCGACAAAGATTGGTCACTATTTAGTACATTCTTTTATGGTATCGGTCTAATTGCCGTTTTTACATCGTCGGCTATCTATCATGGAGTTAGCCAAGAAAAGACTAAAAAGTTCTGGAGACTTATTGATCATACCTGTATCTATTTACTTATTGCAGGATCCTACACACCTATTTTATTAGTAGCAATAGGAGGAACTTGGGGATGGACATTTTTTGGAATTCAATGGGGTTTGGCAATTATTGGCATATTCTTAAAAATCTTCTACATTCATAAATTTCAAATGACTGCAGTGGTCATGTATGCAGCTATGGGATGGATGATTTTGTTAAAAATAGGCTACTTGTACGCCAACCTACCTACCACTGGATTTTGGCTTTTACTGTCTGGAGGATTAGCCTATACAGTAGGAATTATCTTTTATGCAATAGATAAACGCATGCCTTATGCACATTTCATCTGGCATTTATTCGTCATTGGAGGTGCACTTCTTCATTTTTTACTCATCAGTTGGTATTTGGTCTAGATTGCCAAAACAAATGCACTAAGAAACTGATAACCAGCCATCAATGTCTTCACTATGAATTAAGATTCATAGCGCAAAGTATTGATCTTGCGATGCCGTTTAAACATTTGCACTTTGTAAGATGTTTAAACGGCATATTTAATTCTAACAATTTATAGTTATGACCTCGATCCAGTAAAAATACTCTGTAATGTCTGTAATGTGAATAAGTAAATCTTTCTACAGTGTATTAAATACATGGAGCTGAATAACGCCTAAAACAAGCAAAATCATGTCAAAGAAAATACTAGCTTTTGGAGCAAGTAGTAGCATTCATTCTATTAATAAACAGTTAGCTACTTTTGCTGCGCAGCAAGTCAAAAATGCGACTGTAACCCTTCTCGATTTGAATAATTTTGAAATGCCTATCTATAGTGTTGATAAAGAACAGCAATTAGGTATACCTAAAGAAGCGCAACTATTCAAGCAGCATGTTCGTGAGACAGATGGGATTATCATATCTTTTGCCGAACATAATGGTGCTTATTCTGCAGCATTCAAAAATATTTATGATTGGATGTCTCGTATTGGTATGCCTGCTTGGGAAAATAAGCCCATGCTCCTGTTGTCTACTTCGCCAGGTGGTCGAGGAGGTCTAGGTGTATTGACCCTAGCCTATGATTCATTTAGCTTTGGGAATAAAAAAGTGAGTGGTAAGTTTGCCTTGCCTGCTTTCCAAAATAACTTTTCGGCTACAGAAGGAATCTTAGATGAAAGCTTAAAAGCTGAGTTCGAAAAAGAACTCGCTAAGTTTGAAGGAATACTAAATGCTTAGTTTTTTAGATCTTCGGGTACATAGATTCGTTCTACAAAACTAAGTATTCTCCCTTTTTCATTCAAAATAACTAACTCTACACGGCGATTAAACTGCCGTCCTGTTTCTGTATCTGCGCCATCTGCTAACTGATTTTTAGCAATTGGCGCATTTTCTCCATATGTCTTCGTGATAATGCGATCAGAGGCAATATCTCTGCTCTCCAAATAACGCTTTGCAGCATTTGCTCGGCGTTCAGACAAGCGCTGGTTATAGTCCAGAGTTCCTTTAGCATCAGTGTGTGCTCTCAGCTCAGTATAGTATGCTGGATATTCTACCAAAATAGAAGCTAATTTATCTAATTCATTCTTAGATTTAGAACGCAAAGATGCTTTGTCGAAGTCAAAGAAAATAGACTCTATTTCCTTTACATCAACATTTTTAGGCAGAGGATTAAGAGATCTATTCTTGGATTCGATCTCAGCTCCAGTCCTATTGGGTGGAATATAAGCACAAGAGGCACTACATTGCTCCCGCAAGTAATTGAAGTCTACAACCTTAGCATATACAAAACCAGCATTTATAGCCTTTTTACGCTCTCTTTCACCTTCTGCTTTTGAGCGAACATCAATATAATATCTGTATATGAGGTTAGCGTCTACTGTTTCATAGACCCCTTCCAAGGCGTTAAAATACTCTAAGCCAACAGGTTCGGCATAAGCCCCTACCTCTAAGCTATAACGTTCAGCTTGAGCAAATAGAAAAGTGCAATTTAGAAATAAGCCGAACACTAGTGAAATTACTCTAAATATCATAATTTGGGATGGTATTAAAGGGCTGTCTATTTCAAATCCTTCATCCGATTGAGCCCAAGCTTAACCAAAACGCTCGGTCAACATCTTTTTGAGCTCAAATACCTCATCTCTCAACTGTGCTGCTGTAATAAAATCTAATTCCTTAGAGGCAGCCTTCATTTTATCTTTGGTAGTACTTATCAATTTCTCTAATTGTGGTTTACTCATGTATTGTACTACAGGATCTGCCACAATACTTGTAGGTATATCCTCTTCTTGTTCAACATAAGAACGCTCATCTAGTACACCTGTTTGCTTCATAATCTCAGACTTAGATTTACGAACTGTTTTAGGTGTAATCCCATGTTTCTCATTGTAAGCTATTTGAATAGATCGACGTCGATTGGTCTCTTCAATCATCTGCTTCATAGATCGTGTCATCTTATCTGCATACATAATTACACGGCCTTCAGAGTTACGTGCTGCCCGACCTGCAGTCTGTGTCAAGGATTTTACATTTCTCAAGAAACCTTCTTTATCTGCATCCAAAATAGCAACTAAAGCAACCTCTGGTAAATCTAAGCCTTCCCTCAATAGATTGATCCCAATTAGGACATCAAATTCTCCAAGTCTCAAATCGCGCAGGATTTCCACACGCTCCATAGTATCAATTTCAGAGTGAATGTAGCGACATTTTATTTTTAATTTTGTCATATATTTTGCTAACTCCTCTGACATTCTTTTGGTGATAGTTGTCACTAAAACACGCTCGTCTCGACGTACACAATTGTGAATTTCATCCAATAAATCATCTATCTGATTGAGACTTGGACGCACATCAATTGGAGGATCCAATAGTCCTGTTGGGCGTACAATTTGCTCAACCACTGCTCCTCCTGTTTGTTCTAGTTCGTAGTCACTAGGTGTAGCACTCACATACATAACCTGATTGACAATTCCCTCAAATTCAGTAAAATTTAGTGGACGGTTATCATAAGCACAAGGCAAACGAAATCCATGATCTACTAAATTTCCTGTACGTGCACGGTCTCCTCCATACATAGCTCTAAACTGAGGCAAAGTTACATGGCTTTCATCAATTATAATCAAATAATCATCAGGGAAATAGTCCAATAAACAAAATGGTCGTGCGCCAGGTTTACGTCCATCAAAATATCTTGAATAATTCTCAATTCCCGAACAATATCCCAGTTGACGCATCATTTCAGTATCCATCATCACCCGTTCCCGAATACGTTTGGCTTCGTCATACTTAAATTCTCCCTCAAAGTATTTGACCTGTTCGTTCATCTCATCCTCAATGTCTGAAATGATCTGCTTCAATTTATCTTTAGGTGCAATGTATAGATTGGCAGGAAAAATAGCAATAGTATCTATTTCTTCAACTGCTTTGCTTGAAGCTAAGTCTATTCGCTCTAATTCCTCTATCTCATCTCCCCAAAATGTAATTCGATATCCATAATCTGTATAAGGTAGATTGATATCAATAGTATCTCCTCGTACTCTAAATGTACCTCGATCAAAATCATCTTCTGTTCTAGAATACAAAGCATCTACCAACCAATACAATAATTGATTCCTACTCAAAACTTGTCCCTTCTGTAAGCGAATAATCCCACTTTTGTAATCTTCTGGATTACCCAAACCATAGATACAAGAAACAGACGCCACAACGACAATATCTCTACGTCCCGATAATAGCTGAGAAGAAGTTCTCAATCTCAACTTATCGATCTCTGCATTGATCGCAAGATCTTTTTCAATATAGGTATCAGAAGAAGGAATATAAGCCTCAGGCTGATAATAGTCGTAATAAGAAACAAAATACTCTACTGCATTATCAGGAAAAAACTGACAAAACTCACCATATAATTGTGCTGTTAGGGTCTTGTTATGACTCAAAATAATCGTAGGTTTCTGTACCTGAGCAATAACATTGGCCATGGTAAAAGTTTTACCCGAACCTGTTACTCCTAGCAAACACTGTGATTTCTCTCCACGTTGAATGCCTTCTACTAGCTTTTGGATAGCTTGTGGCTGATCTCCTGAAGGAGAAAAAGGTGTATTGAGTTTGAATTTCATGGATAATGAATTGTGTGCATCTGAATAATCGCCTAAAGATAACACTTTTTTGTTTCCAAAACTAGAAGTTTTTGTTTTTAACGGTACATTAAAAGGGAATTGCATCTGTAATTAACGCCTAAAAAATCGGTCTAAAAAGTAAGTAATTAGATCATGTCTAAAATCTATTCTATGATTACCTTTGTCCAATCACCTAAAAGTAAATTATTGTGAAGATGAGTTGGGAAGGCACTAAAAATAAAAATGAACCCAAATGTTATTTTGAGTTCATTTTTACCAACTAAGTAGGAAGACACAGTGATCTTGTATTTAACTCCGAAGGGCTCAATACAGTTAACCCTACAAGAATTAGCAAAGCAAAAAACCTACAAATTAAGATTTCTATCAAATAGCCAATTAATTGTATTCTGTGTTGGTTGCAGTATCTACTTGATAATACTTATTGTCTTCTAATCGGTTGTTCTCATCAGGAAAGACCAAAGTAGGCTTGTAGTTTTTAGCTTGTTCAACATCCATATACGCGTAAGAGATGATAATCACAGTGTCTCCTACTTGTACACGTCTAGCAGCCGCTCCGTTCAAGCACACAACTCCTGATCCACGTTCTCCTCTAATCACATAAGTTTCCAAACGTTCACCGTTATTATTGTTCACAATCTGGACACGCTCTCCTGCTAATAAATTAGCAGCTTCCATTAATGCTTCATCAATGGTGATAGATCCCATATAATTCAGATCAGCTTGTGTTACTGTAGCTCGGTGTATTTTGGATTTAAAAATTTGTAAGAACATATTTAATTAGCAATGTATTAATCCCTATCACCTAACTCTAATTTTTCAAAAATATAGTAAGTGATTTTTTGTTTTTCTTCAAAAGGCATTTCTGCAACTTTTTATCCATCGACTCAAGTATCAACGAATGGAAGAGGATCACAAACTATGGTGATGAGAATAAGTTTGTTTTAAAATCATTAGCAAATAGGTGTCTTCATAAATCATTAAACTACCTAGTATGATTAAGATCTAAAAAGCGTCTTGTTCTATCAACTATCAACTAATGTGAATTGATGATTCCTAGAATCCTGCTTTTAGGCCTTTTCTACCTAAAAGTCAGCAATCTCTATCTTGTTTCTGCAAAGGTATGAAATTTGATTTATTGAAGCAATAGAATAATCATGCTCACAGATTGATTCGTATAAATCCACTGTTTTTCATCTCTTAACCTTTGAGACTACAGCTGAAGGTCACCTTTACTTCCATACAAAAATCTACTATTCTGCCGTTAATTTATAGCCTACTTCTTCTTGTAAGAAAGGTACTCCATATGCCAAAAAAATCTTATTTTTCTTCCTCTTTTGTTACACTAAACTTATCGACCACCTCTAACAGTGTTCTAAATGCTACAAATTTTCCCTTGTAACGTTCTGTATGTTCTACCTGAAGTTTGGGGGCATAGGTTGAAGAATATTTTTGTAAAGTTGCCATATCCTTGCAAGTATACTGTATAGCATACGTAATTCCTTCGCTCTCATCTTGTCCAAGTACTCTCGAAATCTGAGCATCCATAAAAAGGCCTGTACGAAGTACATCTATAATATGAACAGTTTGCATCCATTGCAACCATTCTGTGCAAACTTTCGTATCAATTTTGACAGTGACGTTATACAAAATCATGTATATAATATTATGTAGTTTATCCAATAATTGCTTAATCTAGTAGACTAAGCTCTTGCGAAATTAGTAAAAGCTGTTATAATTTCGATAAATTTGTTAAATTATGTTAAATACAAGATAATGTCTAAATAGATCTGTGTATTATGGTACAAAAATTTGATTCTTAATCGAGAATTATTCACCATATTTACAGTCAGTCGTTATTACAATCGTTGTAGGAACACAGCTAACACAATTTTTGTGCAGAATAAATTATCTATAGTAGATGAAATTTTTATCTTTTATAATAAAGCTTATTCAAGTAGTTTTTTAGGCGATAAATTGCCTTTTATTCAATCTAACTGTGTTAAAGAACCAACCATAATACCTATGGGTATTAGGTAGAACCTTTGCCTTGTTATATTAAAAAAACGCTAATTTCTTACCATACAAAAAATACTTAAATAATCTTTAATCTCCTAAAAGGTATAATATTTAATTTTATTGCCCTTTTTTGGCCACTAACTATTGACAATTAACAATCTACACAAAGATCTAATTATCAACTACTTACTGAAAAATTTCACCTACTAGTGAATTATTAAATCTAAACACATATGCTAAGAACAAGAAATTTGATAGTCCTCCTATTTCTATCCTCGTTTCTGATTGCTTTTCAAACATCAGATACTGATCCAAATAAAGACCAAGTGTTAATGGAGGTTATGTTACAAAGTTTGAAATACTACCACTACGCTCCTGAAAAAGTTGATGACGATTTCTCTAATAAGGTTTTTGATATGTATATGAAGCGTATTGACAACAACAAGCGCTTTTTCTTAAAAAAAGATGTCGATAAATTACAAGAATACAGATCTAAGCTAGATGATGCTGCTTTGGTAGGTGACTTTAGCTTCTTGGATAAAGTGAATGAAATCCGCCAAAAACGCTACAAGCAAGTCAAGGAGTTTTATACAGCTATACTGGCTAAACCTTTTGTGTTTACCAAAAATGAGGATTTGGAAACAGATGGTGATAAAGTAGAATATGTAGACAATTCAACAGACCTAAAAGAACGTTGGAGAAAACATCTAAAATATCAGGTGTTAAGTCGCGTACAAACCAAGCTAAACCGTCAAAAGAAAGCAGTAGAAAAGCAAGATACTTCGGTTAAAATTCAAACATTAGAAGAAATAGAAACAGAGGCAAGAGAAAAAGTACTGAAAAGCTGGGAAAATTGGTCTAAAAACTTTGAGCAAGAAGATAGAGATGATCGCATTGCGGTTTATATCAATGCATTTACCAATGTACTGGAACCACATACAGGATATTTTCCTCCATTAGAAAAGGAAAACTTTAATATTCGTATGTCAGGTAAGTTGGAAGGAATTGGTGCACAACTACGTCAAGAAGATGGTTATATTAAGGTAGTAAAAATTATACCTGGTTCTGCTTCTTATAGACAAGGTGATTTGGAAGTAAATGATAAGATTGTCAAAGTCGCACAGGCTGATGGTGAACCTGTAGATGTAGTGGATATGAAAATGGATGATGTTCTTCCTATGATTCGCGGAAAGAAAGGTTCTGAAGTTCGTTTGACTGTAAAAAAAGTAGATGGTACAGAAAAAGTCATTCCTATTATTAGAGATGTAGTAGTTTTATCAGAAAGCTATGCCAAATCAGCAATTATTGAACATAAGGATAGTAAAAATAAGATTGGATTGATCGATCTTCGTTCTTTCTATGCGGACTTCCAAGACCCCAAAGGTCGTCGTTGTGCAAAAGATGTAAAACAAGAAGTTCAGAAATTAATTGCAGAAAGTGTAGACGGTATTATCATTGACTTACGCTTCAATGGTGGTGGTTCTTTAAGTGATGTTGTCGATATGACAGGTTTGTTTATTGATAAAGGGCCTGTTGTACAAGTCAAAGGACGTGAAGGTCGTCCTCTATTATTGGAAGATCGTGATGCTAATGTATTATATGATGGTCCTTTGGTGATTTTGGTTAATTCCTTTTCTGCTTCTGCTTCTGAGATTATGGCAGCAGCTTTGCAGGATTATGGTCGTGCCGTGATTATTGGTTCTGCACCTACTACTTTTGGAAAAGGTACTGTTCAACGTTTCTTTAGTCTAGATGATGCCGTTCCTCAACGCTTAAAAGATTTAGGAAAATTAGGTTCAATTAAGATTACCATCCAAAAATTTTACAGAATCGATGGTGGTTCTACTCAACTAAAAGGTGTAACTCCTGATATTATATTACCTGGTGTCTATACTTATGCTGAGGTTGGTGAAAGAGATGAGGAATATCCTTTGGAATGGACAGAAATTGATCCTGCTAATTATAGATCTAGTAACACTATTCCTAAATTAGATCGTATTAAGAAAAAAAGTGCTAAACGAATTTCTACCAACGAAACCTTTAGGTTGATCGAAGAAAATGCACTTTGGCTAAAGAAACAACAAGAAAATAGCTCCTATTCATTGAATCTTGACACCTATACTCAAGAAAAAGAAGAAGCAGAAGCTATGTCTAAGAAATTCAAGGAAATTAATACTGAAATTGACGACCTAGCCATCAGTGTTTTGGCAGCAGATGAAGCTCAACTAGAACAAGATAAGTCTAGAAAAGAAAGCATTGATAACTGGCATAAAAATTTGAAAAAAGATGCTTATCTAGAAGAAGCAGTCATGGTTATCAATGACTGGCGTTAAGCCGAAAAGTGTTCTTCACTTTGCTAAGTGAGTCTAGCAAGTAGAGAGATTTGCATTCATCTAAAGCGCATAATTTTATCTTTGTTGAACTCTTCGAGCTGAATTTTGCGCCAAAAAAAACGAAGCCAAATACTATTTGGGCTTCGTTTTTTTTTGAGTTACCTTTTCAGACAACTTTATCCAAATCATTAGAATTAGCATCGCTAAGCATTTTGTAGTTTATGCCTCAGTCAGCATCAAAACTCTGAAAGGCTCAACAAAGTTAAACTCTAGTGAATTGTTATAAGAAGTGATTTATTCCCTAAAAAACTATCTGTATAACCTTTATTAGTTTAGAAAAAGATAAACCTTGATTGTAGATACAGTCCTAATCTTCAATAAATAAAGCAGAGATAGAACGGTGTTCGTGTGTGTTACGAATAGCTCTAGAAAATAGTTTAGCAGCAGAAACTACCTTGATTTTAGAACAGGTCTTCTGTAAAGGTAAAGTATCTGTCACTACCAACTCAGACAAATGCTCAGAAGCCTCTAAGCGGTCATATGCTGGTCCAGAAAGCACAGGGTGTGTACAAAAAGCACGCACACTGTTTGCACCTTTTTCAATCAGAATTTTAGCTGCACGACACAAGGTTCCCGCAGTATCTATGATATCATCTACCAAGATTACATCCTTTCCTGTGACTTCACCAATAACAGTCATCTCAGCTACCTCATTGGCTTTCTTTCTATACTTATCACAAATGACCAGACCTGTCTGGAAATGCTGTGCATAAGCCCTAGCACGCTTAGTACTTCCTACATCAGGCGAAGCAAAAATCACATTGCTGGTGTCTTGCTCTTCTAGATATGGAAAGAAAATAGCCTCACTACGCAAATGATCTACTGGAATATCAAAAAATCCTTGGATCTGATCAGCATGTAAGTCCATTGTCATAATACGATTAGCTCCAGCTGCAATCAGTAAATTAGCAATGAGCTTTGCTCCAATTGCTACTCTAGGCTTATCCTTACGATCTTGTCGAGCATAACCATAATAAGGTATTACAGCTACGATGTACCCCGCTGATGCGCGCCTAGCAGCATCGATCATTAACAATAGTTCCATCAAATTATCTGATGGTGCATAAGTAGATTGAATAAAAAACGTATAAGCTCCTCGGACAGATTCTTGGATATTTGCCTGCATCTCACCATCACTAAACTGTTGCGTCTTGAGCCTACCCAAAGGCAAACCATAATAATCTACAATTTTTTCCGCTAAATATTTGGAAGTTGTACCTGAGAAAAGTTTTACATCAGTCATGATAAAAGTATGTAGTTTTTGGTATAATACGGATTCAATATATAAAGTTGTTAAGAATAGCTAACTAGCTGCTACACAAACTATTGAAAGCTAAGTATTGCGTTTTTTTGTTATCGTAAGTAGATAGCCACAATTAATTTATATTTAATTTAATCAGCCTTTTTGCGCTGCACTTTGTTAAAAAGCCTCGT
>JAKVCT010000389.1 GCA_022448995.1 Saprospiraceae bacterium | reverse complement strand
CGACTAGTGGCAAGCTCTGCTGCCACCAGCGCTATCGGCGATAAAAAAGTGGTCAAAATCAATGGATTTGATGCAGTGAAGATGATTTTTAAACAACTTCTTAATATTTGAAAGTAATCTTTTCATTTAGGATTCTCTTCTTTTGCTTGCTGCTAACTAACGTTGGCGACAACTATACGATGTTGGATGCAGTAGTTTTTAATTATCAATTTCCACTAATAGTGATTGATATTCACTACTATAATTATCTCCAATATAAATTGACATTTCATACTTCCCATTTCTAATATATTCTGTTCCTGTAGCACATTTGAGAATAAAATCATTCGTTAAACTATCTCCAATCTTTGCTTTTGCAAATAGTATAGGACGATTATTTTAAGCAAGACAGGAATCAAATTTAATATATGTGGTAGAACCTTGATCAGAGAGCTTTCCAATAAATCGTCCATCAATCCATAAACTATCAAAATCTGTCCCAGTTTGATTTGTGAAACATATTTCTAAGGAATTCTCACAAGAGAAAAAGGGAAGAACTAATAGTGCTATTATAATAATTCTATATTTCATCTTTTTTGTTTTACCATGTAATTGATGTAATGAAAACCATGACTGCTACATATTGTTGGGTGTCTGCTACAAATCACTATCCATCTAATTTGAAGCAGCTAAAGGCTGTATTCATGTAAGATATGAAATATCTGAAATAAATAGAGTCTTTAGCTGCTGTTGTTTGTACGTAGCGACCGAAGGTCGATGAGTATAAACGACTGACCTTGCTTGCAATGCCGATCATAGGGAGGTATTACAAGCAACAACCACACATTCCATGTCCAACCATCAATCAATATAAATAACACATATATTTGTAACTTAAAAAAAACAAATACTATAAAAACAATCACTCATTTAATTTAAAAACAATCCATATATTAATTACTGAAACAAGGTATAAAGCATCCTAATACCATATTTCAAACCTTCGTTAGTGCGCATATCGAAGTTTTAAAAACGCCTATTAAAAGCATTTTGAAATGCTGGTGATCCCACACAAAAAAGCCAAGAAAGACCTACATCTTTCTTGGCGTCCATATACCTTTCTTACTACTCATAACTGATACTATCAGCTAAGCAATAAGCAAGAGTTTGTTCAACATTGACTTTCTTTATTCCCTTACAAGCTTAATTGTACTTTGCCCCTGATCGGTAAGTATTGTTAAGAAGTAGAGGCCTGCTGTTTCTGGCATTTCAATAGAAGTATTTTGTAATATATCAAATTGTTCTTGAAAAACAACCCTTCCTTGTAAATCCGTCATACGCAATCCTACATTATGCGTACTTTGCTCTAGTACAACAGTAAGTATCTCTGAAGTTGGGTTAGGATATACCATAACGCTGAAACTATTTTCCAATTCATCAATACTAACATTTATAATGCTCACACAATTCGAAGTATCCACACAACCGTTTTCATTAAGCTCTACAGCATAATTTCCATTGCTAGTAGCTATGAAGATTGAATTGGTTTCGCCTGATAGTTGAGCATAGTTATTATCGCAATCCAACCACTGATAGCTTGCATTTGTATTGGTTGCTGTTATGCTTGCTCCACTTACAGAAGTTGTCAAATCAGAAACTGAATTAATTGTTAAATCCAAGGTAACTACACTATCACATCCTGTACTATTTTGTAGTGTATGTGTTGCTACATTATTAGAAGCATAATAGGTATTACCATCTATCCATACTAGTGAATCACATGCTGTACGCACATCTGTACTTGAACTAGGAGTATTGATTGTTAAATCCAAGGTAACTACACTATCACATCCTATACTATTTTGTAGTGTATGTGTTGCTACATTATTAGAGGCATAATAGGTATTACCATCTATCCACACTAGTGAATCACATGCTATACGCACATCTGTACTTGAACTAGAAGTATTGATTGTTAAATCCAAAGTAACTACACTATCACATCCTGTACTATTTTGTAGTGTATGTGTTGCTACATTATTGGAGGCATAGTAGGTATTACCATCTATCCATACTAGTGAATCACATGCTGTACGCACATCTATTCCTACTGTTGATTGACAATGAGAAAGTTTATGTACAAAAACATCGAAACCTCCTGTAGAAGTAAGATTAGTTACTCCCGTTCCAGGGTCAAAATCTACTGTCCCTTCAAAATTTCCAGTGGTATATACATTACCTATGGCATCTACCGTGATAGATTGAACATACTCACTCCCTGTACTCCCAAAGGACTTTGCCCATAGAAAATTACCTGAGGCATCCATTTTCTGTACAAAAACATCGGTACTTCCTACAGAAGTAAGGTTCATTGTTCCCGTTCCGGGGTCAAAATCTACTGTCCCTTCAAAATACCCCGAGGTATATACATTACCTGAGACATCTATTGTACTAGAATAACTTTCAACAGCCAAAGCTCCCCCAAAGGACTTTGCCCAAAGCAAATCACCTGAGGCATCCATTTTCTGTACGAAAACATCATAATCTCCTACGGGTGTAAGATTAGTTGTTCCTGCTCCAGGATCAAAATCTACTGTCTCTTCAAAAATTCCTGTGGTATATACATTACCTGAAGTATCTGAAGTGATAGATAAACCATATTCATACGAGGAACTACCAAAGGACTTTGCCCATAGGAAATTACCTGATGCATCCATTTTTTGTACAAAAACATCTATACCTCCTACTGAAGTAAGATTAGTTACTCCTGCTCCAGGATCAAAATCTAATGTCCCTTCAAAATCTCCTGTGGTATATGCATTACCTGAAGCATCAACTGTGATAGATACAACATTATCGTACATTGGACCCCCAAAGGATTTTGCCCATAAAAAATTCCCTAATGAATCCATTTTCTGAACGAAAATATCATAATCTCCTACAGCTGTAAGATTAGTTACTCCTGCTCCAGGATCAAAATCTACTGTCCCTTCAAAAATTCCTGTTACATAGACATTACCTGAGGTATCTACCGTGATGGAATTACCAATATTATCCGAAGCTCCCTCAAATGATTTTGCCCATAAAAAATTTCCTGAGGCATCCAATTTCTGAACGAAAATATCATCACCTCCTGTAGAGGTAATGTTTACCGTTCCAACTCCAGGGTCAAAATCTACTGTCCCAATAAAGCTTCCAGTAGTATATACATTACCTTGAGCATCTACTGTAATAGATTCAACAAAATCATACCCTGTACCCCCAAAGGATTTTGCCCATAAAAAATTTCCTAAAGCATCCATTTTTTGCACGAAAACATCACCACCTCCTGTTGAAGTAAGGTTCACTACTCCTACTCCAGGGTCAAAATCTACTGTCCCTAGAAAAGTTCCTGTGGTATATACATTACCTGAGGCATCCACCTTGATAGCTCTGCCTTCGTCATACGAAGAACCCCCAAAGGATTTCCCCCATCTAAAATCTTGTGCATTGAGTATTGTTGTAATAATTAAAAATGAAATGGATAGTACATTTTTGAGTTTCATTTTCTTTTTAGTTTTAGTTTTAGTTTTTAAAATGAAATGTATTTATTGATCATAGGTATCAATTGCTTATTAATTTTAAATTCGACTTTTTGGGATCGAAAAACTAGAGTTTTTTGTCACTACTAGTTACAAAGCGCAATAATACAATAAATATTTATTTATATAAAAATTAACCTGTTAAAATAAATATTTATTTACTTTATTTCATACTCTTTAGATACGCCTTCGTTGGCACGAAGGCTCTACGTTTTAAAAACACCTATTAAAAGCATTTCTACAACTTGTAATTCTGTAATAAAAATATCTATTCTGAAAATAAGTAAGTGATCACAATTAATTCATAAATACTTCCAATTGGATGTTCTCTATCCTTAATCCATTTCTTATTCTATCTACGATAAATAAAAGCTTTTCGCACAGAAGTATCATTTTCGTAAGTGTAATCTACCTCAATCTTTATCGACTTCTTACCACTCTTAAAGAACAATATCTCATCAACTAAATTGGAATCAATTTGCAGAATACTATCAGGAAAATAAAATTGATTCAATTG
>JAKVCT010000388.1 GCA_022448995.1 Saprospiraceae bacterium | reverse complement strand
CATACAAGAAATAATAACATATATGTGAGTTGTCATCCGCTAAAATATTACGAACAGCTCTTCGCCAAAGCTTCCTTTTTTAGGATCAATAGATCGTTTCTAATCAATCAAAACTATATCACTTATTTTCATATTGACACCCGAGAACTCATCCTTTCTAACAAGCTCCAACTCACTGTGAGTTTTAGAAAATGCAAATCATTTGTAACTGCTGTATACGGTAATTGTCAAAAATTAAAATATAAAAGATACATTCAAAAATTAAATACATCGAACCTAACAGCCAATATATAACCACAAGTATTTTACGAATTAAAAATGAACAATTTTATGAAAAAATTACTGTTTGTAGTAGGACTTTTTAGTATTACTATTTTTTATGCCCAAGATCAAGACCGCTTTGATCTGCCCGAAGTCATTCCGCCTTCGCCGACAGTCGCGAATTTGATGACTTTTGAAGAAGTACCTGTTGATCATTATAGTGGTCAACCTGATATCTCAATACCATTATACACTAAAAATTTAGGGTTCGGTATACAAATGCCTTTAGCCTTACGCTATAATACTATGGGCGTGAGAATAGATTCACGTTCCGGGTGGACAGGAACTGGTTGGAGTTTGGAAGCGGGTGGTGTTATTTCTAGAACTGTAAGAGGAATTGCTGATGAAGAGCAAGCAGGTGGATTGAATGGTTCAGATATTGGAGTATTTCACATAGATGATTTTTGGAATTATAGTAGTTTATCAACTGATGATAGACAAGAGTTTTTATTCAATGCAGGAAAAGGAACATACCAAAAATTGGATCATCAATCCGATATTTTTCAATTTAGTGCTCTTGGGCTTTCGGGAAGATTTATTATCGTTAAAGAAGGAGCGAATCTTGTCCCAAAACTGTTAACAAAAAACCTGCAAATTCTTATAGAGATCAACTATGATCCTACCACATATAAGTTACATAGCTTTACTTTGACTGATACTTCTGGGAATACGTACTTATTTGAAGTTAAGGAAACATTACAGTCACAATCTTTAACTGCAACACGATATTTTAATAATAGCGAAAACTTACTGGGAGAAGGAAATATAAAAGTAACTACGAATGCATGGTACCTTGCTAAAATTACATCTCCTAACAATATTGATTTGGCAACATTTACATATGCTGATATAAGTGAACAATATCTTACGTATGTATCGAGAACAAAAAGAACTATTGTCAATTCACCATCAAATTGGAATGATATGATGCGAAATAGTTACAATCCAACGGCTATTCTTCCCAAAAAAGAACACACGTATAATACATCTTCAGGAATTACAAAAAAAGTATCGCAAATAACCTTTAGAGATCAATCAACTATCTCTTTTGGTATTTCTAAAACAGAACATCCAGAAACGAATCAAGAAGAGGCTACAGGAGCAATTTTAGAAGATATCATAGTGAAGGATAAAAATGGTATTACATACAAAACAATCCATTTAGACTATGATATTACTTCAAGGTTATGGTTAACACGTGTTACAGAAACTAAGGCGATAGGAAGTCAACCAATGATATATAATCTAGAATATAACAACAAGGAAGATTTATTGCCTTTTGATTCTATTTCTGATGATTGGGGATACACTAGTGGTTGGATGACACCAACAGGGAATGCTTGTGGTTATACAGCTACTTTTGATAAAGAAGCCATATTAACAGGTCTTTTAAAACAGATTACATATCCTACTGGAGGTAGTAAAGAATTTATTTTTGAAAACAATACCATATCGTATCATAAAAGTCAGGAACTACCAACTGGTCTTGGGGGAAGTACTGCATCTGGACATGGAGCAGTTTCCTTAACAGATTGGGAATTTAAAGAGGGAAATCCTGACAATTGGGATATTCAAACAGTTGATTTTAGAGTAAACAATGCTACAAATAATTATGCTACCACTGGCAGTCCCGTCAATTTCACAGTTTCCTCTTCAACTCTTGGAGCGTCAAATACCTTTACCATAGCTAATGATCAACGTATTTCATTAGAAGTTATAAATCCAACTGTCACTGGGACACTTGGTATTGGAGAAACAATACAGGATGTATTATTTAACTCTCAGGTTCGTTTTGTTCGCATTGATGGAACAGAAACTTTTGAATATCCTGTAAGATTAGATCAATCATGTAATGAGTTTAATATTCCTGCTGGAACATATGAGATTCGATTTATATCTTTTCATGTTTCATCAATTACTAATATTCAAGCAGATATTGAAGTAAAATATAAAGATTATATAACAAATTTTAAGAGATATATCTACGGAGGTGGCGTTCGTATTAAAAATATTCTATTCAAAGAAACACCAACTGCAACAAATCCGTCTACAAAAGTTCGATATTTATATGATGAAGGCGATGGTGTTGGATTAGGGCTTCTCTCTGGCACACGTTCTTCAGGCGCCATAGATGGAACAATGCATGGTTTGCGTAAGAACTACACTTTTGTTCACGATAAGTACTTATTTGGACAAGAAGATATATGCCATAATTTTAATGTACACAGAATTCGTTATGCTGTAGAAACTGATGGGATAAATAGTGAATTAACGAAAGGTAATTATGTAGGATACAAAAAAGTAAAAGTAGTTCAAGAAAATGTAGCAGGAGGGACTTTAGGTTCAAATGGACATACAATTTATACCTATACATCACCTCAGGATTATGCGAGTCCCTCAGCAGTATTTACCTATCCGTACGCACCTGCGCCAAATTTAGATTTTAAAAGAGGATTGCTATTATCAAAAGAAGTATTTGATAATCAGGAGAGAAAATTAACATCTTTGATCAATACTTACGAACATGAAGAAACTGCATTAAGTACAAATTATACCCTTTATTCTCTTTCTTGTGAGTGGTTGCAATTTTACAGAAGCTATACTGCATATAGAGATATTATAGTAACAGACCCTGTATTACTATGTCAACTTGGAGGAGCAGGCGCACCTGGTGGAGGTTGTTATAATGATTGTATTTGGCCAAGATCATATTACAATTGTGAAAGTGTTCCATTTGCTTTTATATCAAATACACTATCATCCGGCTGGGCAAAACTCAAAGAAACAGAAACTACCGAATATTTTTATGTAGGAACTACTTCAACTACTGCATCTGAAACTAATTCAAGATCCGTAAATAGTTATGATACTACTAATTTTCAAATAAATCAGAAAGATGTGTATTATGAAGAAAATGGGGTAGAACAACATCAGCAAACCAAATACTTCTATCCAACAGATCCAAGTTTTTATGGTTCTTATGTAGCAGAACTTTTAAGTCTTAATAAGGCAAATGAGGTATTGGCAATAGTACAGTATAAAAACGGAGAAAAAATAAGCACATTAGTAAATACCTATCATGAATTTTCACCAAATCTAATTCTTGTAAAGAAAGTAGCTGCATCCAAAGGAGAAGTTACGTCTACAGGAGGATTAGTTGATGAATTAGCCAATTTAGAAGATCGCCTGGTATATCACAGTTATAACCTTTTGGGGCTTCCAATGGAAGTTAGTAAAAAAGATGGTACTAGAGTCAGTTATGTTTGGGGATACAATTCAAAACATCCGATTGCCCAACTAGAAAACACAAGTTACTCAACAATGACTTCAGCACAAACCATAGCCATCAACAATGCTATAAATGCTTCTAATGCTGATATAGACTCTATTTCAGAGGAATTTCTGAGAACCAAACTCAATGAGCTTCGGACTGCATTTCCAAATGCTATGGTAAGTACCTATACCTACAATCCATTAATTGGAGTCACCAGTATTACTGATGTCAAAGGATACACAAGCTACTTTGAGTATGATGATTCTTATCGACTCAAAACGGTGAAAGATGCCGACGGAAACATGCTTTCTAAAAACGAATATAACTACAGAAACAATGACTAAGACAATGAAAAAACTCATTTATATAATCCTATTGGTAGCGCCAATATTAGTCCTTGGTCAGACTACCACAGAAAATTATGTTAAAAAAACAACATACTTACAACCGACTCAAGATGGAACGGTCGCAAATAAAGATGATAAAGTAGAAACCACTA
>JAKVCT010000387.1 GCA_022448995.1 Saprospiraceae bacterium | reverse complement strand
ACACCTGTCAAGTATGTGATCAGTGCTCGTGACCGCTGTGATTATACCATTGATCGCATACGAACTGTTCGAAGCAAGCGTTATCGATATATCCGTAATTATTACCCTCAACGACCACTCATGCAACCTGGTTACCGTGACGGAAGACCTGCATCAGTTGATATGCACCGTCTTTTTAAACAAGATAAGCTTACGAAGTACCAAGCAGATCATTGGTTTGGTATACGACCTACCGAAGAGCTATATGATATGCAAGCTGACCCACACCAAATGATAAATTTATCTAAGAACAATGCATATAATAAAGTTTTAATAGAACACCGTAATATCTTGCTAGATTGGATAGAAAAAGCCAACGATAGAGGTCGTTATCCAGAAGACGAAGTACAGCTCAAAGCAACTTATGATCTCTGGAAAGATCGCGAGATTTTTAAGAATGCTAAAATTAATCCAGAATACGATACGTTTCAATAAAATGAAACTACCTCACTAATAAATATTTCACTAACTTTGCTCATACTGTGCCTATATAATAATAATTATTATGCATTATAAACTGCCTTTATTACTTCCTGCTTATATTGTTTCGCTCATTTTTATGGGTATGCTGCACGCGAAGTTACCTGATATTTCAAAGATGAACATATTGTTCCTTTGTCCAGAAGATTGGTCTGCTGCTGCAATAGGAGCTTATGGTAATGATAGTGTACTAACTCCCAACGTTGATGAACTATCGAAAAGTAGTATATTATTTACAAAAGCATATTGTCAAAATCCAGTATGCAATCCTTCACGTAGCTCTTTTAATACTGGGTTAAGACCGGAAACAACAGGTGTATATGGCAATCCATACAACTTCGAGAAGGTGATCCCAGCATGGGCTACCACTATTGGTGAAACTTTGAGAGATCATCCAATAAAGACTTACATGGTTGGTAAGTTATTCCATCATAATTGGGAAGCAGTTCGGCAATCTGGTGCGTATGATGGTATATTTGGTAGTCCACCTGATGGATATCAAGGTAGAGTATTGAAGTACTCTGTTCCAAAGGGAACACCTCAGAATCCTCCCAAAAATTGGACTTATACTTCCGATTTAGAATGGGATGCTAAAATGATTGAAGCTATGAAAATTCGCAAAGAATTGTGGGCTAACTCTGAAAAGGGATCCAAACAATGGGATAGGGGACGCGAAGTTTTTCAGAGTCTACAGGCTGAAGTAATAGGTGATAGCGGTGACATAGCGGAGCGCAATCCAGATGGAAAAAAAGCCCGTGTTGTCGCTGAACTAATCCAAGAGTGTAGTGAATCAGGCGAACAGTTCTTCATTACCTACGGAAGTAGTCGACCACACACTCCGCTAATAGCTCCACGTAAGTACTTTGATCTTTATGATCGAAGTAAGCTAAAAATTTCACCTGCATCCAAGGATAAGGATATCAACATACCACCAGTCGCGAAGCGATTTGGTAGAAATTGGGACATATTTAAATTACGCGATGAAACTACAGAAACTGCTCAAGCTGCTATACATGCTTACTACGCTTGTGCGAGTTTTATCGATGATCAAATTGGCCTAATTCTATCCACTTTAGAACAATCAGGTCTAGCTGACAATACTATCGTGATATTTACTTCTGATCATGGATTTCATCTAGGGGAGCATGGTATGTGGAGTAAAATTAGTCTATTTGAACAATCGACTCGCGTCCCATTAATGATTAGAATTCCAGGAGTAACAAGTGGTTCTATCTGTGAAGAAATTGTTGAGTTGGTGGATCTATATCCGTCCTTTTGTGATATCTTAGGAATAGACTTACCGCACGATAAATTAGAAGGAATTTCTTTTTTGCCGCTCATTGAAGATCCTGAAAAAAGTTGGAAAAAGGCTGCTTTCTCCAGTTGTCGACAAGGCTCTTACATGGGACGCTCAGTACGAACAAAGTCTCACCGTTATACAGAATGGGTAGATATTAAAGAGAAAAATCAGGTCAATGCCCGCCCGCACTTTACCGAGCTGTATAATTTAGATGTGGATAGTTTTGAGCAAAATAACTTAGCGGACAAATCGGATTATGTATCGTTGCAAACGCAATTGGCTAGTGTTCTCAAAAGTGGATGGAAGCAAGCCCTACCGACATACGATTGATCCAAAAGGTGGACGTTATAATAATTTTTTAATTCAAGCAATATTAGCGCTAAATTATCTACGCATAGTATAAGAATTACAGCGCTAATAAGTATAGTTTTTATGTAATTTTTAGTATATCGTTGCTATGTCTACTAACTCTATATTTATACGTGCTTACTCCTTATTTTATCCTAACATTAGTTTTATCCCTCCCCCCTTTGTATGATTTTTGAAAATTGTCACCAGAAGATTAAAGTTTTATTCCTGATCTCTACTTTTTTATTACTATCTGCAATCTATGGATCCACACCTTACACATCAAAAAGTGTAAAAATTATTCAGCCACATGAGCCATTTGAAATTGTTTTAAAAGAGGATGAATTTTGGTGGGGCGGTTTAAGTGTAGATGGATTTAGAATGCCCTACAGCATTAAGACACAACTGACTAGAAATCTTCTTGGCGACAACAGGGGGAATCAAGCGAGTCCCATTTTAATTTCATCTAAAGGCCGATACATTTGGTCTGAAGAGCCTTACGAGTATACTTATGATTTAGGCACTCTTCGAATTAGTAATGCTGTAGGAGAAGTGCTGCTTGTAGATGCTGGAGATAATCTTGTTCAAGCCTTTAAATCTGCTTCTAAAAATTATTTTCCACCTAACGGGCAAATACCAGATCCTCTTTTGTTTACAGCCCCACAGTACAATACATGGATTGAATTAATTTATAACCAAAATGAAGAGGATATTCGTGCTTATGCAGATGCTATCATCAATAATGGTTATCCTTCCGGAGTTATGATGATTGATGATAATTGGCAAAAAAGCTACGGGGATTGGAGGTTTAGAGCAGATCGATTTGAAGACCCAAAGGGAATGATAAAACATCTCCATAATAGTGGTTTCAAGGTGATGATGTGGGTTTGTCCATTTGTTACAGCAGATACAGAGATTTTTCGTTATTTAGCAGCAGAAGGTATGCTTCATCTTGATCCACAGCGTACCCAAAAAATACTATGGGCTAATACTAAAAATAAGGCAGCGATTATTCGTTGGTGGAATGGTGCAAGTGCAATGCTAGATCTTAGCAATCCAAAAGCGTTTGCATGGATAGAGGGAGAACTTGACTACCTTGTAAATGAGTATGGAGTCGATGGCTTCAAACTAGATGCTGGAGATGCTGGCTTTTACAAATCTGGCATTGTTTCTTTTAATGAAAATTCAATAGCAAATGATCACACTGAATATTTTGGCAGATTAGGTCTTAAGTATCCATTAAATGAATATAGAGCATCATGGAAGATGGCTGGGTTGCCTTTGGCGCAGCGTTTACGTGATAAAACGCACGATTGGGAAGATCTTACTCAGCTGATTCCAGGAATGATTGCTCAGGGTTTAATGGGTTATGCGTATACTTGCCCAGATATGATTGGTGGAGGAGAGTATGGATCTTTTATAAAACTGGATACTATTGATCAAGAGTTAGTCGTTCGTTCCGCTCAAGTCCACGCACTTATGCCAATGATGCAGTTCTCAGTCGCTCCTTGGCGCGTCTTAAGTCCATCCAACAATGCTATATGTAAAGATATGGCGATTTTACATGCGCAGTTTGGTGAGGAAATTTTAAGATACGCTAAACTGTCTTCCCTAACTGGTGAGCCCATAGTTAAACCGATGACCTGGTTTTGGCCAGATGCTGGATACGAAACTATACAGGACCAGTTCATTTTAGGAGAGAATCTCCTAGTTGCTCCTGTCATACAAAAAGGTGCACGTTCTCGAGAAGTAATCATTCCAGAAGGAACTTGGGAAGGAGATGATGGCTCTAAGATTAAAGGACCAGTCACAATTAAGATCGATGTGCCTTTGGAGCGTTTGCCTTATTACCGTCTGAAAACTTCAATTTGATTCCTTCTTATATTTCTAAAATTACCTATGACTACTTGGATTTTTATTTCTTTTATCAGT
>JAKVCT010000386.1 GCA_022448995.1 Saprospiraceae bacterium | reverse complement strand
CATCAGCTCTTCTATTATTTTTTACCCTAATTATTGGTATCTTAGGCTTTGTCTTGATAGACGATTATACCTTGAGTGAAGCCTTCTATATGACTATAATTACCTTATCTACTGTAGGTTATGGTGAGGTGAAGGCACTCTCAAGCACAGGACAATTCTTTGCAGCGTTACTGATTATTTTTAATATTGGTATTTTTGCTTACGCGGTATCTCTTATTTCTTCTTTCTTCGTTGATGGTGAATTGAGAGCATTCTGGAAAGATTATAAGATTTATAAAAAAATACGAGGTTTGGAAAATCATACTATTATTTGCGGATATGGACGTCATGGTCAGGAAATTGTTCGAGAATTAAAAAAAGCAGGGCAAGATTTTGTTGTTATAGAAACAGATACTGATCGAGTAGAACAGATGCGTAGAGATTCTTGTATTTTTCTGGAAGGAGACGCTACTCAAGATGAATTGCTCATCGACGCGGGTATTAAAAGTGCTAGGGCTATTGTCATCACTTTTGGAGAAGATGCCTCGAATGTTTATGCGGTATTGACTGCTCGGGAGCTGAATCCAAGAATTAGAATTATTAGCAGAGCATCTGAAGTAAAAGTAGAGCAAAAGTTATTGCGAGCAGGAGCAGACTATGTTGTTTTATCCGAAATTATTGGTGGCTTCTATATGGCTACCTTGGTGAACCAACCCAATGTAGTAGAGTTTTTTAATATCTTATCCAATATGGGAGAGGTCAGTATTTTGTTCAAAGAAATAGATTTTGAACACTTAAAGAAAGAATTTAGGAATAAACAGATTCAAAACTTAAACCTACGAGCGGAAACTGGAGTTAATATTATAGGAGTGCGCAATAAAAAAGGTAAATATATCGTAAATCCCAATCCAAATGTATGCATCGAAAAGGGAATGCGCTTGATTATATTGGGAGATAATCAACAGATTGAACGCTTTCAACAGAAGGTGTTAATTACAAAAGGTTAGTATCTGATCTATCTGTAATTCAAAAATACTTGAAACTTTACATTACAGTGTACTTGGTTGATGGAACTAAAGCTGGGAATAAGATATAGAAAGTTATAATAAGATTCGCTTAAAAATCTTTAATAGTTTGTTGACTTTTAAAAAAAAATGTCTTTTAATTAGTTGTAGATCTTATGGGGATCAACGGAGTTAAAAATAGACAAACTAAGGCTTACTAAATCATAAATTAATATGCTCAAAAAAATTCGTGTTTTTGCTCAAAATATTTATGATTCTATTTTAGCAGAACCATTCGCTTTAGATATACGTGAGGTACAACTTCTAGCATTCCTATATCCAAAGGTAGATTGGTCAAAAGTGCGCTATTTTAAAGGGCTTCCTTGGTTTGCAAAAAAGGGTTTTGCTTCAGCTATGGCAATACCAAGTACTTACACCTTTAATCATGTACATATACATTTTAAGGAGTTTGACCCTAAGAAACCCTATCAGTTAGTTACATTAGTGCACGAGGCTTTTCATGTTTTGCAATATCATGAGACCAAGAGCATGAATAGTTATTTTGCATTTGGGTTTTTTCGCAAGTTTCTTCGATGGTATTTAGCTTGGTACTTTAGGAGAGTTATTCCTAATATTTTTAGAAAGAGAATGGGCTTATCTGATGCCAATTACGATGCGTATCGTTATCATGTTATGGAGACTCCCGCTTACAGTATAGAACCATTATTTGGGGAGAGCCTCACAGACTATTATTTATATCCTTGCAAGGTCTATGAACAACAATATGCAAGACTAATACAGGAGGATGCTGCAATAGAATCGCCTACAAATCCAGTACTTTTGTTCTTGAGTATGTGTATTACTTTGTCCATCGCCATAATAAAACCAATTTTAGAATCTATTGCACTACTTTTTGCGGTCTTGCTTGGTGCTAAAACATGGAAATCTCGAAAGAAAGAATAAATTTTTAATAAAAAAAATATAGCGGACTTCGGCAGATTCTACGTCGCTTTAGGCTGTAGATCAAACTTTCACAATACTTTAACGTTTTAGTTTTTTAATTAGATTCATTCTAAATAAAAAGAAGTATAGACAAAAGCTAATTTTTCGTGTTCATAATGTAAAACGAAATTATATCTTTGCGCTTAAGATTACTCTTGTATGACACAATATATAATCGTATTAATCGACCTAAAGTAAACACTCAAATGCTTTAGTGTGGTAATTCGCAATTCATTTCTTTGTTAATAAACAAAAATAAAGATGCTTAGCTGGGGACTTATTATTACAATTGTACTTATAGCTCTATTTGTACTGATTTTGATGACCGTGGGAGAAAGCTTAGTCAAGCTTTCTGCAAAACAGGAAGGGGTAGAAGACCTTGAGAAATTTTCTGTAGTACCTAGTACATGGGAATCTGTGTTCAAACGATCAAAATCAAAGCCTTCTTACATCCCTGATACCGATCCTTATCTTTCTTTCAAGAGAGGATTCAACATCTCTTTGGTGGGTGAAGCGACAGCTTCGCTGGGAGAAGAAATTCCTACTGTTCGTACTACAACTCATGCCATCAAACCAAAAGATTTTGTTGGTATGATACCTATTCCAAAATTATTGGTAGAAACAGGAGATAGTGTAAAAGCAGGGGATGCATTATTCTATGACAAAAAGCGTCCAGATGTTATCTATGCTGCTCCAGTGAGTGGAGAGGTAATAGAAATTAGACGTGCTGAAAAACGCTCGATTGCTGAGATTGTGATTTTAGCGGATCAAGGCGAAATGCAATTTCGTCAATATGAGTTACCTAGCTTAGAGGCTAGTCGTCAGGATCTGGTAGAGTTTTTATTGGAAAGTGGAGCTTGGCCTTTCTTGCGCCAGCGCCCATTTGACACTGTTGCTGATCCTAGCACGTTACCAACCGCTATTTTCGTCTCCTCTTTTGATACTGCACCTCTAGCACCAGACTTAAATTTAGCTGTTGCAGGAAGAGGAAAAGCTTTCCAAAAGGGATTAGATGTATTAAATAAGCTAGCAGAAAACGTATTCTTAGCGTTAGATGCTAATGATCCAATCAATCCACCAGCTGCAGAATATACTGAGGCAAAAGGGGTTCAAAAATTATGGATCAAGGGTGCACACCCTGCAGGTAATGTAGGTGTACACATGCATCAGGTTTCTCCTGTGAGTATGCAAAATATCAACTGGCATATCAGTGTACATGGAGTATTGTTACTTGGAGAATTATTCATGAATGGATGTTTTGATACCAAACGCTTAGTTGCTGTTACTGGTGCAACTTTCCAGAGCAATAAGTATGTGTTTTCTTATCAAGGAGCTAATATCTCCGAGCTAGTTAACGAGGAAGTTCAATTGACTAAAGATATAGAAGATTATGTTTGGGTTGAGCAGAAGGATGCAGATGGTAATCCTTTGAAAAACAAGAAGGGAAAGGTAGTCAAGAAAAAAGAACTTAGATCAGTGAGCAAGCCTACCATGAGAATCATAGCTGGAGATGCGCTTACAGGTAAGCAAGTTAAATTCAACGGTTTCTTAGGTTTCTTTGATGATCAAATTACAGGAGTTGAGGAAGGAGATTATTTCGAAATGTTGGGATGGTTGGTTCCTCAAAAAGGTCATCCATCAATTTCTAGAACTTTCCCAGGTGGTTTCTTTGCTGATGCAAAATATGAAGCTGATACAAATAGTAATGGTGAGAAAAGAGCTTTTGTAGCAAGTGGAGACTATGAGAGTGTCTTGCCAATGGATATCTATCCTCAGCACTTGATGCGTGCTATTCAAGCACAAAATTTTGAGCGTATGGAAGGTTTAGGTCTTTTAGAATTAGTAGAAGAAGATATCGCTTTGTGTGAGTATGTTTGTGTGTCCAAACAGCCTTTACAGCAGATCTTGAGAGAAGGTTTGGAATTAATGAGAGAACAAAGCTAATTCTTATTAATAGTTTGATAAGTATATTCTTATAATATAAATAATTTACAAATCATTATAAACGCCTTATGGGTCTTTTAGATTTTTTCAAAAAAAGAGAACCAAGCAAAGATAATCGAGTAGCTCATACTACTTATGATGCTTTCTTTACGTTCTTTTTCAAGCAGAATCAGACAACAAACTCAATTGGTACAC
>JAKVCT010000385.1 GCA_022448995.1 Saprospiraceae bacterium | reverse complement strand
TGATGCTGACCGCTTCTCCCAGTTCATCGCCAGATGTTACTCCATCAATATCATTACCGATTTGTGTCCAAGAACCATTTTGATTTTCAAAAATACGAACATGTCCAGCATTATTTCCTGTTCCAGCATTATTTCTTGCTCCAATTGCTACCACAGAACCATCATGATTCAGATCCAAGGAAAAGCCAGACTCGTCACCACTAGCTTCCCCATCAATATCATTACCGATCTGTGTCCAAGAACCATTTTGATTTTCAAAGATACGAACATGCCCCGCATCGGTACCATTACCATCATTTTTATATGCTCCTATTGCGATAATTGACCCATTTGCACTAATACTTATCGCTTCTCCAAATTTATCATAATCATTTTCTCCTGTAATATCGTTACCAATCTGCGTCCAAGAACTATTTTGATTTTCAAAAATACGAACATGTCCGGGAACTTCTCCTCCAGGTGAACCAATAGCTATCATAGAACCCATTGAATTGATGGATACCGACTTACCCGATTCATTTTCAACAGCAGTGCCATTAATATCATTTCCAAGTTGATTCCAAATTTGTGCTTGTAGTTGGTGAACTAATATGCTTAGTAATACTAAGATCAGGAATAAATTTTTGTACATTTTGCTTTTGTTGTTATATATGATAAGTCATTTATCTTTAGTTTCACTAACCATGAAGGACTCAGCGAAGCTAAAAGTTAACGAACTATCATACTTAATGGACATAATTAATTTTACAAAACAAAGGTAGTACAAGCTGATTTTTACCCCCTAAAATCAGCAGTCAAGGGAACTTAAATGAGCGGTCATTTTTGATAATAGTTCGTTTATTTTCTTTTTTTGCTAAAAAAAACAAAATAAATTTTAGCCTTGCTAAAGGTTTGTTAATTAATTATTAATTGATTATCAGTGTTTTGTGAGGATGCGTTGGTTTTGTGCACAATTCAATCTAACTGTATGAAAGAATTTAGCCTAGTAGCGATACTTATTAGGCAGAGTTCTCACTTTGTTAGCTTCAATAAATTCTAATATCCAAAACAGTATGTGTTTATTTCTTTCTAATTATTTTTCTTTTACACGAATACCCTATACCAGTTTGCTTATCCTATGGATGGTACTACTTTTTGGGAATGTAGGTAGAGGGCAAGAAACTAGCGTACAAATTGCTGAATTTGGATTATCTCTTTTTCCAGATAAGAGTCCCAAGGGAATATGTAAAGACCATCGAGGATTTATTTGGGTAGGAACAGACTATAATGGATTAACTCGTTTTGATGGGACAAATTTTGAAAGTTTTACAGAAGAGAGTAATGGTTTATTTAATCGTCATATTAAGTGTATTATAGCAATGCCCGATAGTCTGTTATTATTGCATTATGTGGACCATTATAATAATCTTTCAGGTTTTGAGTTTTTTGATCCAGTGACTCACGAAATATTTTCTTTTGTAGATTACATGAAGAAAAGGATTCCGTTTGACATTTTTGCTCAAGACATTAATGTTATCCAAAATCTAGATAGCTCAATTTGGTTTTACAACAAGGACTCTGTATGGGAATTGAAAAATAAAACACTATCAGGTTATGCTAAAATACCTGATTTTTATACCAATGGAGATTTATATAAAGGACCTAGAGACCATTACTGGATTGTTAAATCTAGTACAGATCTTATTAGTTCTAATGTTTATTATATCAATCAACAAGGAAAAATTGTCAAAGAATATTATTATAAATATCCCAAGAGAACCTTCAGTGCCTGTACTTCTGGAGAACTCATTTGTACAAGTAGTCGTACAGTATATATTCATGATGGTTTGTCTGTAGATACGCTTATTTTCGGAGATACGAGCTCTCAGAATCTTCGTTTTTATGTTCCTCATCAGAAACAAATATGGTCAATATCCGTGCAAAAGCCAGAATGTATAGATATCTATGATCATAGAGGACAATTAGTTTTGTCAGCTGTAGTCAATCAACCTAATTTTAGACCATCTATGTTATTGCATTCTGCAATTTGGTATTGGGACAATAATGGAGGTTTATGGTTTCAGTACAAGGACAGATTAGGGCTGTTGCAATTAGCTCCAAATAAGTTCCAACGATACATTCATAGGTCAAATGCCAAAAAGATCATTCGTAGAGCATATCCTCAGACAGCTAATCCTATCAGAGGGATTACCAAAGATAAATATGGTAATCTGTTTATCAATAGTGTTTGGACATATCGGCGCAATAAGAGCGATAGTGTTTTTAGGCGTTTGGCTCGGTTGCCAGATCGACAACAAGCTCTTTTTGCAGATCAGAATGGACATATTTGGACAACAACATTCAATGGACGAGTTTTAGAATATGATCCATTAACAGAGCATATACAAGAACATTTTCTAGATAGGTCTGTAGCCCATAAAAAGAATACTATTCATAGTATGTATTGGTCGATTTATCGCGACAAAAAAGGAAGAGTATGGATAGGACGAAAAGGTGGGTTGTCTTATTTAGATGCTAAAACTGGGAATCAACTTGATTTTGATTCTGATGAGATGAAAATGGTTTTTCATTTTTATGAAAATGCACAAGGTATCTGGATATGTACTTCTTCAGGATTATTTCTAATGGACTACGATTATAACATCATTGGACATTATCATAGAAATGGAAAAGGAAGAAATTATCTTTCCCATAATATTATTGTGCATTTGTATGAAGATAAGGATGGAAGTTTTTGGTTGGCATCCAAAGGAGGAGGACTTCTTCATTGGGATCCTAAGTTAGGACAACAAAAAAGGTATCGAATCAATACAGAAAACTCAGATGATGTTTTTTATGCTGTTTATCCAGATGATTATAATCATTTGTGGTTGAGTAGTAATCATGGACTGATTTGTTTTAACAAAAAGAATAAAGAGATGATCATTTATACAGAAGAAAATGGCATCTCTGATAATGAGTTTAATACCATTGCACATTATAAAGATGAGGAAGGTAAACTTTATTTTGGTTCCTTGAATGGAGTAACTGCTTTTCATCCCAAAGACCTGGTTACAAGAAGTACAGATGCTCCTTTAGCCTTGGTATCTGTAACTAAATACAACAATAATACGCAAGAATATAGTAACATTACTGCCAAGGTTCTGCAACAAAAAATATTAAATATCCTTCCTTCTGACCGTGAAGTAAAGTTGCAATTTGCTCTTTTGAACTATAACAATCCCGAACAAACCCAATATGCCTACAAGATAGAAGGGCTGGATAAGGATTGGACGTATTTGAAAAAACCAGAGGTTAGCCTTGCAGGATTGCCCTATGGAGAGTATACCGTCTTACTCAAATCAAAGGCGATAGGTAAACGATGGATAGAGATCCCTTTAGAAGTTCGGATTATTGTCCATTTGCCCTTTTATTTTTCTTGGATATTTGTCACTAGCTGCATGCTCAGCCTATTATTTTTTGTATTTACAATCTTGAAGTTTCGAACTCGAATCTTAGAACAACAAAAAGTTAAACTAGCAGAACTCGTCAATAGTAAGACGGCAACAATCAAAGAACAGACAAAGAAATTGAAATCTTTAGATGAGATGAAATCACGTTTTTTTGTCAATATATCCCATGAGCTTAGAACTCCATTAACCTTAATTCTAGGACCTTTAGCTAATTTAATTGCAAATAAGGATCCATCGAATTTAGAGGAGTTAGTTCAGCTCAAGCTTATGAAACGAAATGGTAATCGATTGCTCAACCTAGTAGAAGAAATCTTAGCATTGTCAAGGCTAGAGGGGCAAAAGATAGCAGTTGAGGAAAATAATGTAAAGCTGTCAGACTTTTGCAGACTTATTTATTCCATGTTTGAATCTAGTGCGAGAATAGCAAATATTCATTTTCTATTAGATTATCAGGTTAAGGAAGATTTTATTCTAAAAATTGATAGAAACAAAGCTGAAAAAGTACTCATTAACTTATTGAGTAATGCTATGAAATTCACACCTAAAGATGGAACAATCGAGTTTATCGTATCAGAGGATCGTGAACAAATTCACTTTATGGTTAAGGATACTGGAGGAGGAATTCCCGAAAAAGATATTCCTTATATTTTTGATCGTTTTTATCAATCTAGTAATAATGAACAAGGTGGGACAGGAGTGGGACT
>JAKVCT010000384.1 GCA_022448995.1 Saprospiraceae bacterium | reverse complement strand
TTTATTGCAAACGCGTCTAAATTATGACCAAAATGGTCGTGATATTAGTACACTATACATGGATAATGGTTATTTATTCTTCCAAGTAAATCCAATCGAAAAAGGTATTGATAAAGACTCTGTTGATATCGAGATTCGCATTTCCGAGGGTCCTATTGCAAGAGTAGGCGAAGTGCGTGTCTTTGGTAACGACCGTACACATGAACATGTAATTCGTCGTGAACTGCGTGTAATGCCTGGTGATAAGTTTAGCCGTTCGGCAATTATTCGTTCTCAGCGAGAATTAGCCGCACTAGGATTGTTCGATCCAGAAGCTATGACTGTGAATACCCCTGTTAACCCACAACGTGGTACAGTAGATGTAGAGTTTGGTGTAGAAGAGCGTCCTTCAGATCAGTTAGAATTATCTGCTGGTTGGGGAGGTGTTGGTCAAGGTGTTATTGGTACCTTGGGGGTAACTTTCAATAACTTCTCTTTGCGTAATTTGTTCAAGCCAGAGACTTGGTCGCCATTACCACAAGGTGATGGACAGCGTTTGTCCTTGAGAGTACAGACCAATGGTCGTTTTTATCAATCTTACAACTTCTCTTTCACAGAACCTTGGTTAGGTGGTAAAAAACCAACCTCCTTCACAGTAGCAGCTTATCACTCTGCGTTTAGTAACGGATTTAGCAAAGAGAGTAGTAGCTTCTCTCAGTTGTTAATCACAGGTGCTTCTGTTTCTGTAGGTACTCGTTTACGTTGGCCTGATGATTACTTTGTTTCTCAAACTACTCTAGGTTATCAGCGTATGGCTTTATTGCGTCGTTTAGAGTTTGAAATTCCAACAGGGATTTTTCATAACTTGAGCCTGAGCCAAACAATTTCTCGTAGCAATATTGCAAATCCTATTTTCCCGAAAGATGGTTCTAATATTTCCTTATCTGCAAAACTAACACTACCCTATTCTTTGTTCACACCTAATAGAGACTATGAAAGCTTAGATCCTGCTGAAAAATTCCGCTTTGTAGAATATCATCGTTGGGATTTCTTGACAGAGTGGTATACAGCACTTAATAAAAATGGACATTTTGTATTGAAACTAAGTGCTAAAATGGGATTCCTGGGTTATTATAATCAAAATGTAGGTTTATCTCCATTTGAGCGTTATGAGTTAGGTGGTGATGGTATTTCTAACTTTGTGGGTATCCAAGGTCGTGATATTATTTCCTTGAGAGGATATCGTGATCCAGTTCTTGATGTTTCGCCTGCTAACGAACAAGGAGCTGCTATCTACAATAAATTCACCGCAGAATTTAGATACTTAATCTCTCCAAATCCAAGTGCAACTGTTTATGTATTAGCATTCTTGGAAGGTGGAAATGCTTGGTCTGGTTTCAAGGATTACAATCCTTTTAACTTGAAGCGTTCTGCTGGATTAGGTGTTCGTGTATACCTACCAATGTTTGGTACGCTTGGTTTCGATTACGGAATTGGCTTTGATAAACCGCACTTGAATGGTAGCCGCAAATTTACTGATTATGGTGCATTTAATATTGTATTAGGTTTTGAACCTAAATAATCATATAGTTTTATTGGATAATGAAAAAGCGATGAATCTCAGGATTCATCGCTTTTTTTGTATTGGGGGTGTTTAGTGAGGCTGTTTCGCAGAATACTTCGTGGTTTTAGTCACCTTTTCTTTTTGCTTTGCCTATGTACCTCTTGGCACAAGCTCACACAGCAATAGCAAAAAGTGAGAGAAGAAATATGCTTACTTCAAAAGTATTGAGTAAACCACCAAATTGAGCATTCGCCTCTAAAACAGTAACGGAATTACCCGCTCGTACTGCCAAATAAGCCGCTACCAAGCCAGTAATTCCGCCACCAACAATTAACATATTCTGTTTTACTACAGATGTTAATCTTTATTTCTATAATCCATGCAAGTTATTGATCATTATAACTTACAATGACTATTCTTCTACAGTTTCTTCTTCCTTTGCAGGTTCAAAATTGAAATTATCCATCATATTTGCACTCATTCCCATGTTAGAAAATCCACCATCATGGAATAGGTTCTGCATAGTCACATAACGCGTGTAATCAGAGAACAAAGAGATACAGTATTTAGCACAATCCAATGCAGGTGCATTTCCTAAAGGTGACATTTCTTCTGCATAAGCAAAGAATTTGTCGAAGCTATCAATACCAGAACCCGCAGTTGTGCGTGTAGGTGATTGAGAAATTGTATTCACACGAACTTTGTGTTCGTTACCAAAGTAGTAACCAAAGCTACGCGCAAAAGATTCTAATAAAGCTTTAGCTTCAGCCATTTCACTGTAGTGAGGGAAAGTACGCTGTGCACCAATATAAGTCAATGCTAAGATTGATCCCCAATCATTCATCGCCTCTTTCTTGTACAATACTTGCATCAATTTGTGGAAAGACATTGCAGAGATATCCATTGTTTTCTGCATCCAACCATATTGTAAATCAGTGTACTTGCGATTCTTGCGGATATTAAGGGACATCCCGATAGAATGTAAAACAAAGTCAATTTTTCCACCCAATGTCTCTGTTGCTTCATCTATCAGTTTTTCCAAATCTTCTACTTTGGTAGCATCCGCTGGGATAGCTTTGCAATTAAGATTCTCTGCCAAACGCTGAATACCACCTCCCATACGGAAAGCAACTGGAGCGTTTGTCAAAACGATTTGTGCGCCTTCAGCTACACATTGTTCGGCAACTAACCATGCTAGGGATTGATCATTCAATGCGCCGAAAATTATCCCTTTTTTTCCTTTTAAGATCATATGATGAGCTTATTGTGAATTGATATAAACCATCCTTAGTTCGTTAATTTTTCATAATTACTTGATAATCAAAATAATACACAAAACTTATTTTTTCCATAAAACCTTAATTATCCAGTAGTAAAAAAAGATGTTTTTTAATTTTTTTGACTAAAAATTAAAAAGTCAACGAACTATTAAACTAATAGCCTACATCCTAATGTGATAAATAATGCTGCAAAGTTAAAAATTCATTTGGAATATAAAGAAGTTGTTTCATCTCCGCTTATATTTTTTATTACTTTTGGTGGTGATAGTCCACAGAAATTTAGGAATTAATTAAATGGACTATGTCTATTTATTAGGCAAATCTTAATTTTACACCCAAAAAATAAACGAACTATCATTATATTTTTATTTAGAACCTTAGTTCATTAATTTTTAACTTTGTTGAGCCTTTCAAAATTCATAATTAAGAAATCAACGAACTATAAACCAAATATAACTCTAAAATATATGAAAGCTGTAATCACAGGAGCTACCAAAGGAATCGGTAGAGCAATCACAAACATCTTTTTTGACAATGGTTTTGACGTAGCCATTTGCGCACGTACCACAGCAGATTTGGAAGCTTTTCAAACTGAATTAAAGGCGAAAAATGCCAATCAGGAAGTCATGATCCAAACAGTGGATATGTCCAAAAAAGCAGAAGTTAAAGCATTTGCAAAGGCAATTAATGAAAAATGGGGAGCTATAGATGTATTAATCAATAATGCAGGTGTGTTTATGCCTTGTAACCTAGCGGATGCAGCTAATGAAGATGCTTTTGAAACAATGATGGATACAAATTTGTACAGTGCTTATTACATGACTCAGGTTTTATTGCCAAAAATGATTGAGCAAAAATCAGGAGACATCTTTAATATTTGTTCTATTGCGAGTATTATGCCCTATGGTGCTTATGCAGTTTCTAAACATGCTATGTTAGGTTTTTCTAGAGTCTTACGTGATGAAGTTAAAGACAAAGGTATTCGTGTATGTGCAGTTATGCCTGGTGCAACACTCACGGCTTCTTGGGATGGTGTAGAAATGCCTAAAGAACGCTTTATGACTCCAGAAGATATTGCTAATTCAGTTTGGTCAATTTATGCTTTGAGTAAACATACTGTGGTAGAGGAAATCATCTTGCGTCCTCAATTAGGTGATATTTAACCTATAGATTATTGATTTTTAACTACAAACTAATGACATTATAACAAGTAGAGGTGTGAGCTTACTTTTCTGTAGTAAATTACACCTTTACCTCTTACTAATAAAGCTTATTCAAGTAGTTTTTTAGGCGATAAATTGCCTTTTATTCAATTTAACTGTGTTAAAGAACCTACCA
>JAKVCT010000383.1 GCA_022448995.1 Saprospiraceae bacterium | reverse complement strand
CATAATTGATTCTAGACATAACTTATTTTTAAATTGTTTGCATAATTCCCTTATCATTGATAAAAAATATTGTTACTTTATCTCCTAGTATTTCATCTAGTAAATCTACAT
This sequence comes from Saprospiraceae bacterium, assembly GCA_022448995.1. Lineage (GTDB taxonomy): Bacteria > Bacteroidota > Bacteroidia > Chitinophagales > Saprospiraceae > JAKVCT01. The sequence goes on along the minus strand of JAKVCT010000383.1, from coordinate 4,053 downwards.
TCGCCTCAGCAGCTTTCTCACTACTAAAAACATACTCTACTTTAGCTAATTTTCCTTCATCTATTAGTTCCTTATAACGCTCCATTTGAGCTTGAGGTTCTGGACCTAATTTGCCTGTGACATTCTTCATTTCTACAGCTATGGTATGTTCCTTACCTCCACCATTAACCACATAATGATTATCTAAAAGTACTGTTTTATCTATTTCCCCACAAAAAAAGCAGCCCACCAAAAGTAGACTGCTCGTAATCTATATTTCCTATTTACAATATCCTAAATTTGCAGTACAGGCGGCATAGCCTTAGTGGCTTTGAGTAATAACTCTTGCCCTTCAGGGCTATAAGCTTCTTCTAAACTTTCTCCCACTTGTACTAATATACCTCCACACAATCGCTCGGCTTTGATATATGGGTTTTCAAATATGGCATCTCCTCCTTGGCGTTTGAGTTCATCATGGTTGTAATATTGAAGCCATTCTAATTGTGGATTTTGAGGGCTTCTTTCTCATTATTCAATATAATTAAAGATTAATACAATTTATTAAGATTTTACAATTGCATAGTCAGTTTACGTCTATTTGATTGAATGGTAATCACCATGAAAAATAGCAAAAACCCTATAGACAAATAGACAAAACTATCTTGAATAATGGAGTATAATGTAGTAACACCTTTAGCAGGCAATTGTGCATACATGATTTTGTCATTTTCATCAAAACTGCTCATTTGTGAAACCATTTCGCCATATGCTGTGATTGCTGCGGAAAGTCCAAAACGTGTTGAACGAAGCAAAGAGTGACCTTGTTCAACTGCTCTAAAGGCAGCCATTTCCGTATGTACAGGGTCGATACCTCTCCAATCACTTGACGGAAGAAGAACCATATCTGCTCCTAATTCACCATATCCTTTCGCCAGATACGGAAAATCATAATCATAACAAATTGCAGCCCCAGTTTTTGTTCCTGTTACATCAACCACTTTTAAAGGCGACTTTCCCTGTATTGCTGGTTCTCCTGGTACGGGTTGATGCTTGAGGTATGTATGCATAATCTTTCCGGAGGAATCAATAAACTGATACTTATTCTCATACCTAAAGGGAGATAGTGAAATAGGTGTTACATAAGAAGCTACCAAAGTGATATTGAGTTCAGCAGCTAGTTTCTTGATGGAGTTAATCCATTCCTTTTCCTCTTCAGGCATTATAAATAAGGCAGCTTCGTTCCATGCTATTATTTTAGCACCACCAGCTGATGCTATTCTTGTTCGTTTAAACAATGCTGTTTTAACCTGTTCATTACTTTCCTTAGAGGGCAATGGTAAACCACTTACCTCCGAATCTGTTCCAACTGCAGCAACAGTTACTGTGTCAATGTCATTGGCTTTGCTCAAGTCGTAACGGATGGAGCCAAAAACAATTAAACAAAACAATATAATTAAGGGAAGCTGAAATGTAGAAATAGATGTTTTTCTTTGGATAATGATATTAGCAATAGAGACATTAACCCAATAAATCATAAAGCTTAGACCAGCCAATCCAAACAAGGATACTGTTTGAATAAGTGATACACTACCGTGCATGGTATATGCAGCTACTCCCCAACTGGCAAAAGGTGTAAAGGTGCATTGAATCCATTCCATAATGATCATGATAACAGGAAATAGAAACAGCGCATATTTTTGGTTTTTAAATTTACTCCAGATCAAGTATCCCGGCAGGTGAAACAAACTAATTGGGATCGAGTAGAGGAAGATCAACAGCAATGGAATTGGATTGCTAATAGTTTTGCTTACAATAAGGGACCAGGCCAAAATAAGAGTAAGAAAAAAGGTTAACCTTGACTTCCAACCTTTTGTGAGATTTAGGTAAATTAAAAATGGGACACTTGAAACCCAGGCCATGACTTCAATACTAAAGGTCATGTGAGTAAGAACCATAGTAACAATTCCAATTACGAGATACCAAAGTGGATTAACTTTATTAACATTAAATCCTTGAGTGAGAGTACTTGATAAATTTTTCATCTTTCTTTATTTTTTGTTCTCTACAAAGATCGATGATACCGACTTCAAATCCATTAACATTTGTTAAAGGATGAGATTTACGCTATGAGTGATTTACGAAGTCTGCTTAGGGAAACATTTGTAATTCCTAGATAGGAGGCAATGTCAACATGTGAGATTAGATTTTCTAGAAAGTGATATTTTTCTCTAAAAAGAATGAGTCTTTCTTTAGCATTCAGCGAAGCAAGACCAATTTCTTTCTCAACTTTTGCAAGAAGTTCATTTTGTAAAACCATATTTCCAAACTCACGTATGTCAAGGTGATTTATCATTAGCTGCTCAAACTTATCAGCGTTTAAACTAGCAACAGTTAGCTTGGTAAGGGCTTGAAAATTCAGATGAGATATTTGATTAGCTGTTCTCGTTTTATTCGGGGAGAGTACACTGTCTTCAAGAAAAAAAGATATGGTTACTTCTTCACCTTCTGGGCTTAGCAAAAAGCTCCGGCAAACGCCTTCGAAAACAAAGTATTCCTTGTGATTTCTTTTTCCTCTATCAATAAATACATCTCCTTTTTCATAAATTTCAATTACGATCAAGTCACTCACTAGATCTAAGGATCCCTCTGATATAGTTGATACTTTGTTGATTATGGATCTTGTTTTTTCTTTAAGCTGTTCGAAATTCATGATTATTCTTCATTTGTGTACAAGGAAGGTGTTGCAGGTCACAGTTAATGTATGTTGTCGTAGTTGTCGTTAAAAAGCTATGCACTATACATATTGTTAGCAATTTTATATAAATTCAACTATTAAGTCTTTCTTTTCTTTTATACAATTTTTAAAAATTTCAATAATATTTTGGGTGAGTGTTGTAAAATTTTTGAAAGTTTCTTCAATATCTTTTTGATAGTTAGAAGGGTTGAAATCAGAATAAACCTCAAATTGTTTTTTCGACTCTAATCTATTCAATTCGTACATTTTTCTGATTAAATTGAAGTTTATTTTTTCATAATCAGTAACAATTAGTTCTAATGTTTTATAGTTAAAAGCTCTCCAATATGCACTAGAATCTAATTTCAACCATCCTAAATCATCATTTGGATATTTTTTTGTATCAATGTAAAATTCGTCTTCATCATCAAATGTTTGCCAAAATATGTTAAAAAAGAAAGTACCATAAAATTTCTTTTCTTTTTCAGATAGAAACTTTATTCCATATTCAATCGGAGTGCTATATTTAATCAATTTTGTAGTCTTTATGGTGAAATCTATTCTTTGAGAGGCAGGATGCTCGATTACTTCTATATAATCAAAATCTAATTGTTCTATTCTGTTTTTTAAATAATCAATTTCAGAAAACTTAGTTTTAATTCCAGTCCAGTAAGTTCCCATATCTAAAAAGAATTGTTTGTATTTTATAATTGCAAGCAACTTATCAATAAACGTATTACATTTATTTTTTATTTACATTTTTAAACTACTAAAAAATCTAAAGGGCTCCCAATCTTTTATACATTTTACTAGATATCTGTGTATAGATTTCAGTAGTTTTTAAGGAACTACATCTTAATAAAGTTGGTATAGTCCTTAGAATCATTCCTCTTGTTGACAATGGAGGTTCGAGAGGAAGTTACCCTTTTACACTCTTCATTTCTACAATGATAGTATGTCCTCTACTACCGCATTTAACCACATAATAATTATCTATGAGTTGATATTGTTAACTTTAGGTAGGGAGGTAGAAACGAGCAGTTAAAAAAGGAAATGCTATGGCTTCTCATTTTGCTATGCTATGTGATCAAGTAGCTATTCGAAACAACAGAAAGTAAATCTATGGTAGTCAAGTTCGAAGAAAGAAAGATTTGGGAGAGTATTATGTCTTACTTCTTAAAGCAGCAAGGAGGATTAATAAAAGATGTTTAAAAATGGGGCTGATTTCTCTGGAGGATTATCTAAGTGAATGGGGAATTGATGGGTAAGTAGATAGCCACAATTAATTTGTATTTAACCCCGAAGGGCTCTACGAAGTAAATTCAATCAGCCTTTTTGCG
>JAKVCT010000382.1 GCA_022448995.1 Saprospiraceae bacterium | reverse complement strand
GTACAGTGATGGGGCATGGAGGATCAGCCATAGGTTATTCAAGTACAGTATTAGGTTTCAACTCTATAGCTTCAGGTGTTGTGAGCATATCAATGGGTGATGGTACCATTGCTAGATCCTATGGTGAAACAGCTCTTGGTATATATAATACAGACTATGTCCCCAATTTGACGGGTTCTAAAAATGACTTAGACCGATTATTTGTCATTGGTAACGGAACGTTAAGTACGAGAAGTGACGCAATGATAGTGTACAAGAGTGGAAATACCATATTGAACGGAATACTAACATTAAGTAATGGCTCAGATTCGATAACATTTCCCAATACAGATGGCACAAACGGTCAGGTATTAACCACCAATGGTTCTGGAACTTTGTTATGGGCTACAGCGAGTTCAGAAACAACGGCTACTGGGCTTGAGCAAATAACAGAAGGTGGAAACACAGGATGGCGCTTGTATGGAGCTGACTCAACAAAATATGGTCATATTGGCAATAATGCTGTGGATATGAGCTACTCATCTTCTTTGGGTACTGTGTGTGGAGCAACAGGATGGGCATCTACTGCTACGGGTCAAAATACAGAAGCTTCAGGGCATTATTCTACTGCCATGGGAATTTCAACACGTGCAACAGGATGGGCATCTACCTCAATGGGATACCAGTCAATAGCTTCGGGACATTGGAGTATAGCCACCGGTGACAGTTGTATTGCTTCAGGAGACTATGCAAATGCAGGAGGCTATCAGTCAATAGCTTCAGGGCATTATTCTACTGCCACGGGATTTTCAACACATGCAACAGGATGGGCATCTACTGCTACGGGTCAAAATACAGAAGCTTCGGGACATTATTCTACTGCTATGGGCACCTACGCTAAATCCACTGCAAATCACTCTATATCAATTGGTTGGAGTACAGAAGCAACAGGAGATCATTCTACAGCAATAGGCAGATACAATTGGTCTACAGGTAATGGCTCTACCTCTTTGGGTTGGGGAAATTATGCTAGTGGAAATACCTCTACTGCCATGGGGTATTTTACAGTTGCATCAGGAGGGGTTTCTACTTCGATGGGTTGGAATACAGAAGCTTTAGGATCGGCTTCCACTACAATGGGGCGAAATACAACTGCTGAATCATTTGTTGAAACTGCAATTGGTTCCTACAACACAGATTATGTACCTTTTTCTACAACATCTTGGAATTATTCAGACAGATTATTTGTCGTGGGTAATGGTCAGTCTCATGGTGCTAGAAGTGATGCCTTTGTATTGTATAAAAACGGAAATGCTACCTTATCAGGAATACTCACACAGAGTTCAGATATAAACTTAAAAACGAATATTTTACCACTCCAAAGTTCTTTGTCTAATGTCTTAGAATTGGGCGGGTACAGCTATCATTGGAAAGATATAGAAAAGCGAGGGGCGGACAAGCAAATTGGTATAATTGCACAAGAGGTAGAGGCATTATATCCAGAATTAGTGTACAAAGATGGAAATAATAATCTTACTGTCAACTATAGTGGTTTGATTCCAGTCTTGATTGAGGCTACCAAGGAACAACAGGATCTTATTGAACAGCAAAATGAAAAAATAACAGCTCTTGAGAATGAGATTAAAGAGATTAAAGAATTATTGAATAATAATAACAATAACAATGGATTTAGTTCTATTCCTCCTCATGATAATAAAAAGTAAACAAAGTTTTTATAATTCTTTTGAGCGTATATTGAGGAGCTTTGAAAATTAATAATATTTTCGAACTATCTCAATGTTTTCATTGGTCAAGGGTTTTGAGATATAGTCAACTTTAGGATATTCCTCTACTTTCTTTTGATCACTATAACTAGAGGATGAGGATATAATAAATACTTTAGTATGTTCAAAGCTAATATTGAGTTTTTTCATTTTTTCTAAAAATTCCCATCCCGATATTTTAGGCATATTAATGTCTAGAAAAATTACAGAGGGAAGTTCTCTTCCTTCTGTAACAGAAAGTTCCAAGACTTCCAATGCATGTTCTGGACAAAAGAAATTCTCTACAAAATCAAACCCCTTAGCATTTTTTAATTTGCTTTTTACTAGATAGGTAAAAATCTCGTCATCGTCAATGATCCACAATTTATTCATAGCTTTTTTGGGGTATTAATATTTTAAACTCAGTACCTTTACCTTCTTGAGATTCTACAGCAATCTTCCATTTTAGCGCTTCAATATATTTTTTTACTAAAAATAGTCCAAGTCCTTTGGCTTCTTTATTTCCATGAAAGGTCGCATACATTTTAAATAATCTGTCCCCTATTTTGTCCAAATCCATCCCTAGACCATTATCCTTAAAAATAAAGGTTATGTCTTCATTTGTTTCTGTTGCAGATATTATTAAATGTGCGTTATTAGCTGATTTATATTGAATAGCATTGGAGATTAAATTTTCACAGATACTGTTCACATAACCAGCTTTTGCTTTAATTTGAACATCTTTTGAAATAGCGTTTTGAATGGTTATATCTGGGGTTTGAATAGTATACGAATCAATAATTCTATTAACAAATTCAGCGAGGTTAATTTCTATTTCAGGAATTGAAGAATCTTTATCTATATCAACGATTTCTGAAATATAATCTACAGTCATAGATAAGTGATCTATAGATTTTACCATCATTTTGTAAGACATATCTCTTTGTTCATCATCTTCAAAATCAATAAGTTCAGCGATCATTTTGAGGTTAGCAGAATGTTTGCGTATGTCATGGCTCACAATATAAGTAAACTCTTTGAGTCGTTCATTCTTATCCTTGAGGACAGTAACTGATTGCTCAAGCAAGTCTCTAGTTTCATTTCGTTGTTTAATTAATCTATATCCACATATTAAATTTCCACAGGCAACAACAATAGGTTCAATCTCCTTAATTAAGGCATCATTATATCCTCCCTTCCTATTAGCTATACCAAACATACCACAAAATTCATCCATATAAAAAATGGGCACTCCTAAAAATGATTTCATATATGGATGACCTTCAGGCAAACCACCACGCCTAGGATCATGATTAGGCATATTGGAAACAACTGCTTTTCGATCAGTAATGACTCTCCCAAAAAGGGTCTTTAGATTTTTAAACTCTAAACCAGATGGAGCTTTTTCGTCATAAAATTTTTGTGTAGCGTCATTCCATGCAATATTTGTAATGGCATGTGTTTTTAAAAAATCCTGTTGTCCATCATTTAGGATCTCTCCAATGAATCCATATTCTGACTTTGTAACATCTAGTAATACCTCTAACATTTTATTAAAAATGTCATCAATAGACTTTTCTTGGATAAACAAACTCTGTACATAACTAATGGCTTCCAAAAGTTTCTCTTTATTAATATATGATTTTTCCATCTGATTGTGTTTTTGCTAACTTTAGGGGTAGTGTAATAAGTATAACAAAGTAGGCATAATATTTTTTGGATATTACTTAAAATCTTATTTGTAGGTACTATCTAATAACATGTCCAAATTTATTATAATATGTAATATGAAAGCTCTTTTAACTTCGTTTAGCTCTGCTGTGTCCTTTGGAGTTTGAGAAAATATTATTTAGCAAAAGGCTAAACATTTACCTTTGTTGAGCTATTTGAGCTTGGTTTTATAGACATTTTAAATTTACTAAAAAATATAAAGGACTTTTATATTTTAGGAAAATTTTATGGGATTTATTATTATATAAAGTTATTATTATATATTAATTTATTTATTTGTTTAAAGTTTAAAAAAATGATAAACAATTTCTTACATGACAATCGACAATATATAGATATTTTTATTACTTGAGTGTTCCCATTAGATAGAAAATGTAAATCTATGTAATTTAAGTATTTATCTAGATTATAATGCATTTTGGAAATACACTTCACAGATTATTATACTCAAACAAAAGAAAGTGACTTTTTTGAAAAATCAAAAAGCTTTATTTAGTTTCGTTAACTATTAACTTCAAATATATAGTACAAATGAAACCACACAAAAATGAATATTTTTACAAAATAAGAGCACTCCTAGAAACTGGAAATGAAGTGGATATCAATTTGGCGTATCAACTTAGTAATGGGGTAGACTTTAATATTGATGAAGTGCTTGAAGAGGATTACAAGGAACTCTACGAAATCTTTTCAATAGCAGAAAATACAAGTATCAAAAAA
>JAKVCT010000381.1 GCA_022448995.1 Saprospiraceae bacterium | reverse complement strand
TACACAAGCCTCCAAACAGAAAAAAGCAACTAGCTCTACAGATGAAAAAGCAGCCAAAGCCAAAGCTAAACGATGGCAGGATCGACTCTCCTTGATGCAAAATGGCATATCCGAACTAGAGCAGTGGCTTGGAGATCTCATTAGACAAGGTTTTGCTAATGTCAACTTAATGGAACCCCATTACTGGGATCAAGTAGCTAGCAAAATGACCAATGCAAAGCTCTCGGGCTTGAGTACTCAACTCAAAGAAATTAGTGAACAAGTACGGAGACAAGAAGACTGGATTGAGCAATTAGCTTTATCCCTTGGGGGACTATATATACAAATCCAAGCTTTCAATAAACGAGAACACCTTCCTCCTCTTTTATTGGAACACCTCTATTCTACTCTTGGTCGTAATCTCAGGAAAAATGATGTCATTGAGCTGAATCTAAACGTTACAGATCAGTGGATAGTTATGGGAAAAAAAGAGGGCATCGATGTTGAAGGGCGAAGTTATCGCAGGGTTTGGCTAAAAGGAATTCATCAAGAAAAGTATGCCTTGATCTTAGATTATGCTTTTGGGAACAAAAGTTATGAACAACAATTTTTAATCGGATCAATTCTTCAAGCTACTGTTTATTATTATCCTGCCCAAACTCCTATGCGAGCAATTATCAAACAATTTGAACTGCTCTCTCAAGAAAATTATCCTGTATTTACTAAGCTATCTTTCCAAGATTTTCTAAATACCTATGCACATCATATAGCACAGACACCTTGGCTAAAACAGTTTCCTGTATATATCAGTGATGTCATTATTCGAAAAGATGCGCACAATCATTGGTTATTGGATAGGCAAGGGTTTATCATTCCTACAGAACATCTCAAACAAGCTACACTTTGGAAACTCATGGCATTAAGTGGAGGGGATACTATCACTGTTTTCGGAGAATGGGATGGCTCTAAATTTACTCCTCTGAGTGTGCTTTTAGATCAACGAATTATAAACTTGTAATCATATATATATGGAATCCTGGAAAATAATATTAGAACAGTTATTGATGGGAACAGCTGCTCGCCCTGAGCTATCTCCATCTACTGAATCTTTCTTAAGTGATCATATACAAGGTAGTCAAAACGTTCAAAAAATAGAGACTAATCTTCTCACGGCAAGTAGTACACATGCATTATTACAAAAGACAAGTAGCATACCTCAAAAATTTATAGAAACTCAGGTAAATACTATACCTCCCAAAGCTAAATCAGAACAACTCCCTGAGTGTTCTGCAAAGACACGTACACACTTGATTCACAGTATAAAAAACGCCTATGATGAAATCCTTGTTGAACTCATTAGTCAGCTAGAACAGCATCAACAACGCATCCCCTTTGAGTTGCTTCCAGATATCTTCACCTATGCTTTAGCACAGCAAAAAATACAGGTTTTACTTCACCGATCCGTTGGTCATAGAGGCCTTTGGCTTAGCCAATTCAACCCAAAATGGAATTTTATTCAAGTAAATAATTATGGGTTACAACAAATTAATATTTTCACACATGGTAAACGTCTACAGCGTTTAAGCTACCTCCGTCAAATTAGAACACAAAACCCAAAGCAAGCTCTAGAACTCATACAAACATACTGGTCAAAGGAATCTAAAAAGAATAAAATTTCCTTTTTAGAAATACTTGAAGTTAATTTATCAGATCTGGATCTTACTTTTTTGGAGGACTGTCTACAACATCCAACCCTAGAAGTTCAGCAAACTAGTGCAACACTATTGAATAAAATCCCAAACTCAGCCTTCAATAAGGAACTTGCTCTATATTTATTTCAAATCTTTAAGCCCAAAACACTAGAAATTAATCTGACTAAGGATCATCTAACAACAAAAAAACTAAATCATTACAAAATACTTCCAGAAATACAACTATTTGATAATCAACCCAAGGAGAAACATATAATTCAACTCCTCTGTCTACTTCCTCCTCAACTATGGGAAACTTATACTAGTATCAATAGTTTAGATTTTGTAGATCAAATCTGTATTCAACAAAGTAAGTATTTTATGGAATACCTATGGGCCATGGCCAAGGCTTCCAAAAAATTTGGGGATAATGCTCTGTGGATCAAATGCCATCAATGGTATCAAGCACTATCTTCTCAAAGACAATATGCTCCACAAACTAATTTTGATTTTCTATATGACGAAATGCCCAACAAGGTACTCAATCAGATTTGTTTAGATCTGCTCAAACAGGATGGACAAGATGCTATCTCAGAAGATCATCCTGTAGTGAATCTCCTACTTTTAGAAGAGTATCAATGGACAGATCTACTTGCACTTGAAGTCGTTCAGCGTATCCAAAATGCAATTGCTCGAGACAGCTACGTTTTTCACTGGAGTCTCAAGGCTGTATTGAAACGTGCTGCTGTTGCAGTCAATCCCAATCTATATGACAAAGTACAATATAACTGGCCAGAACAAAGCCCATCATGGCATTCGTGGAAATTGGAAGTTGAAAACTTTTTAGCTATTTTGGATTTCCGTAAGGAAATTCTGGCAGAATTTAACAAAACTGGATCAAACTAAATCTAACATATGCAGATCGAAAACATACTTAAACCACATGCAGAGCAATTATATAAAAAGGAATTAGAAGCTCTAGCAGAAGTTGATAAACGTCCAAGACCCAATAATTGGAATTTATCGCCTTGGGCGGTGGTCACTTATTTGATGGGTGGAACCTTAGAAAATGGGTTTGAGATTGAACCTAAATATTTTGGAAACAAAAGAATTATTGAGATTGCAGTAGCTACTCTGGTTACCGATCGTGCACTACTCTTGATGGGAGTTCCGGGTACTGCCAAAACTTGGGTGAGTGAGCATTTGGCTGCCGCTATTTCTGGTGACTCTACCCTTTTGGTGCAAGGTACTTCGGGGATTAATGAAGATGCCTTGCGTTATGGTTGGAACTATGCACAACTTTTGGCTAAAGGTCCCTCTCAAGACGCCATTGTGCCCTCTCCTATTTTAGAAGCAATGCGCAAAGGAAAATTAGCTCGTATAGAAGAGCTCACACGTATTCCATCTGATGTTCAGGATACTCTAATCACTATATTATCAGAAAAAATACTGCCTATACCCGAATTGAATAGTGAGATTCAGGCTCAACAGGGTTTTAATGTTATTGCTACAGCTAATGATCGTGATAAAGGGGTAAACGAGTTATCAAGTGCCTTGAAACGCCGTTTCAATACAGTGATTTTGCCTTTGCCGGCATCTCTAGAAGAAGAGGTTAAGATTGTAAAAACTCGTGTGGACAAATTAGGTAAATCCTTACAAATTCCTGCTGAATTAGCACCAGTTCAAGAAATTCAGCGACTAGTAACTATGTTCAGAGAGTTACGCAATGGAAAAACTGAAGATGGAAAGTTAAAAGTTAAAACACCTTCCGCAACTTTGAGTACTGCTGAAGCAATTTCTGTGATCAATAGTGGACAAGCTTTAGCAGCACATTTCGGAGATGGCTTATTGAAAGCTTCTGATTTGGCAGCAGGTATTTTAGGTGCTGTAGTGAAAAATCCTGCACAGGATTCAACCGTTTGGAAAGAGTATCTAGAAACTGTAGTAAAAAATCGTAGAGAATGGGCAGATTTATATCGTGCCTTTAAGGAAATTGAGTAATTATATAGTTATCATACAAATACCTATAATATAATGAATTACTTAATCATCCTATTTCTTTTTAATTTTTCTACTGATAATAATGCTTTAGAACCTTATACTGCTCAAAGTAACTTTTCAATTATAGATACCATCTTTTACAGTTCTGCTAATAACATGGTACGTATTCCTTTTTTTATAGAAAAGAAAACACCAATTGAAAAAAGACTTTGGAAAAGGCAAATTTACAATCTAAAAGGTAATCTATTGGCAGAAGGAAATATTAAACTAACTAAGAAAAGATTTAAAATTCCTACACTTTACAATTATAGCCTTATTGGACATTGGATTTATTATGATCATAAAGGTTCTATCATAAAAGAGCGTCATTATGAATATCCGACGAAAAATCCAGAAATGATAAGTAAAACAATTGGAAACTTTAGTGTCTCTATTTGGTAAATCTAATTAGGCTGTTTCAGTATTAAATTAATTCACTGATAATTAATTATTTACAATACGAGTTAAAAAAGAAATTACCCCGCT
>JAKVCT010000380.1 GCA_022448995.1 Saprospiraceae bacterium | reverse complement strand
GTGAGATATTGTCTTTTTTGATTTTAGTGCTTTGTCCCTCTCAGAGCATGTCTAAAATTAGTATACTTATTAATATAAGTAGATTTAGACATACTTTTAGCAAAAGCCTGCATAATAATGGCAAAAGATGAGATAAGATCCCCCCCCCTTAATACTGAACCACACAGTGCCCTGCAGCAGCAGAACTCCCTAGTTATGTTATTTTGCAAATAATTTCTTCAAATTATGTGCCTCATTGGGCTCGATTCTACCTGACATAATCAACCTCAATTCACGACGCTTTTGAGCAGATTCATATCGATTTTCTTCTTCTTGTGTCAAAGGTAATACTGCAGGAATCTTTATTGGGCGTTTATTATCGTCTACTCCGACAAAAGTAAAATAGGCATCATTACACTTACGCGTATTTTTCCCCTTAATATCAGATGAAAATACCTCTACAAAAACCTCTACAGAAGTATTAAATGCGCGTGTTACTGAACATTCTATTGTAATGACATCTCCTAAAGGAATTGGTTTTTCAAATGATACAGAGTCCACAGAAACAGTTACCACATAAGACTCACAGTGCTTTCCTGCACAAACTCCTGCTGCAATATCCATCCAACGTAATAGATTTCCTCCCATTAGATTATGGATGGGATTCGTATCATTGGGCATAATCATTTCTGTCATGGTTGTTCGTGAATCCTGTACCCTTTTTTCTATTCTTTCCATAGTATTTATTATATAATTGAGTAACTTTGTTCAATAAATTAATTAAATAAAGACGTATATAACTTTGTGCTAGGTATTTCATAACATAAGTTACTTACATGATATTACAGGCTACTAAGCCTAAAGACTTGTTTATGGATTTAAAGTAAATTTTGTTTATACACCTTAGTTCGGTGATTTTTAGTTTCACTGAGCACTTGGTGGTTAGTGAAGCCAAAAGCTGATCGAATTTACGTTGCAGAGCCCTTCGGGGTTTGCGTTGCAGAGCCCTTCGGGGTTTAATATAAATTAATTATGTCCACCTACTTAATATCAATCACTGACAAGTCACACTCAAAAGTAATGAGATAATAGATTCTAAACAAGTCTACATAACAATAGTCTAAGTCTTTAACCTTTTCTATTTAAGAATGTTTGTAAAGTAAGTGGTTAACTAAATTAAGAGCTTATCTAAATTTAGTACACTAAGTTAAAACTCTACACTACAACCTAAAACTTTAGTGAGCTAAACCAAAGTAGGATCAAAAATACGTACAAGTTAGAACAAACTATTCTAGGCTACTTTCTAGGCTTTTAAAGGCAGTTAGAACAAAAAAATATTCCGTTTTTGTGTTGGAGAATTTTGTCTAGCTACTTGAGTACTAAATCAAATATTTTAACGATCTTTGCCTCACTAATTTAAAATAGTGCTAAAGAATTTTTATGAGTAAGGAACAAGAATACATCAATATATATGGAGCTAATGTCCATAACCTACAAAATATAGATCTACATATACCTCGTAACCAAATGGTTGTAATAACAGGTGTAAGTGGTAGTGGTAAATCATCTTTAGCTTTCGATACTATATATGCAGAAGGGCAACGTCGTTATATGGAGACATTTTCAGCCTATGCACGCCAGTTTATTGGCGAAATGGAGCGCCCAGATGTGGAGAAAATTACAGGATTAAGTCCTGTTATTGCTATTGAACAGAAAACCACTAGCAAAAATCCTAGATCAACGGTTGGAACTGTCACAGAAATTTATGATTTTTTACGCCTACTCTATGCTAGAGCTAGTGAGGCTTACTCGCACAAAACGGGGAAGCCTATGGTTCGCTACAATGAAGAACAAATTACAGATCATATATTCGAAAACTTCCAAGACAAAAAAGGATTTCTCTTGGCCCCCCTAATCAGAGGTCGAAAAGGGCATTATAGAGAACTATTTGATCAAATGCGTAAACAAGGCTTTACCAAAGTACGTATAGATGGTATTGTCATTGATCTTTCTCCAAAGTTACAGGTAGATCGTTATAAGACTCACGATATTGAGGTCGTTATAGATCGATTAAAGATTACAGAAGATAGAAAAGAGCGCTTTGCAGCTTCACTAAAAAAGGCCTTGAACTTAGGTAAGGGCTTTATTATGTTTATGGATTATGAAACAGAGGAAGTTTATCAGTATAGTAAGTATCTAATGTGCTCTGATACAGGACTATCTTATGAAGAACCTTCACCAAATACATTTTCATTCAACTCACCTTATGGTGCCTGTGGTACTTGCAAAGGTTTGGGAATTGTGCATGAGGTTGACCTTGACTTAGTTATTCCCGATTATACCAAAAGTATTAATCAAGTGGGTATAGTTCCTTTGGGAGAGGTTAGAAACAATCTTACCTTCAAGCAATTGCGTGCAATCTCTAAAAAATACAATTTTACCTTCTCTACACCTATAGAAGATATCCCTCAAAAAGCACTAGATATCATCTTACATGGTGGTGATGATTCTTTTGAAGCAAGCCAATTTGGACGTGAAGAGTTTTCGCATAATTTAGCCAAAGATGGTCTTATAAAAATGCTTAAGCACTACTACAAGGACTCTTCTTCTGAGAAGATTCGTACTTGGGCAGAAGAATTTATGACCATTACACACTGTCCTGATTGTGGAGGAGCTCGTTTGAAGAAGGAATCTTTAGCTTTTAAGGTTGCTGCCAAAAATATTGCAGAGTTGGCACAAATGGATATAAAATCTCTACAGAATTGGATTAGCAGTTTGCCAACCTTATTATCTACACGTCAAAATGCAATTGCTAAAGAAATTTTGAAAGAAATTCGGCTGCGTTTAGGCTTTTTATTGGATGTTGGTTTAGATTATCTGACCCTTGACCGCCCTGCACGTACGTTGTCTGGTGGAGAGTCTCAACGTATTCGCTTAGCTACTCAAATTGGTTCACAGTTAACAGGTATCACCTATATCTTGGATGAGCCAAGTATTGGATTACACCAAAGAGATAATGAGCAATTGATTACCTCCTTACGCAATTTAGCAGATATTGGGAATACGGTTTTGGTGGTAGAACACGATAAAGATATTATGGTGGCTGCTGATCATCTGATTGATCTAGGCCCCAAGGCCGGACTCAACGGAGGTTTAGTCGTTGCACAAGGAAAACCCACTGAATTTGATAAGTTTGATAGTATTACTGCAAATTTCCTAAGTGGTAAGGAAAATATCGATACTCCTCAGGAGCGCAGAGCGGGCAATGGTATGTTCTTACATCTAAAAGGGGCTAAAGGTAATAACTTGAAAGGGGTAGACCTCAAAGTACCTTTGGGTAAATTTGTTTGTGTCACAGGTGTGAGTGGTAGTGGTAAATCAACTCTTGTCAATGAGACCTTATATCCTATTTTACGTCAGCATTTTTACCGAAGTTTACAAAAGCCTATGCCTTACGACTCCATAGAAGGTATAGAACATATAGATAAGGTTATTGAAATTAGTCAATCTCCTATTGGTCGTACTCCTCGTTCTAATCCAGTTACTTATATTGGTGTCTTCGATACTATTCGCAAGCTTTTTGCAAGTACACCTGAAGCGAAAATTAGAGGTTACAAACCTGGTCGTTTCTCTTTTAATGTGAAAGGAGGACGCTGTGAAATGTGTGGTGGTAGTGGTAGACGTGTTATTGAGATGCAATTTCTGCCAAATGTTGAAGTAGAATGTGAATCTTGTAATGGCAAACGTTATAACCGCGAAACATTACAGATCCTCTACAAGGGGAAGTCAATTAATGATGTATTGAATATGACTGTAGAAGAGGCTTGTGGTTTCTTTGAAAATTTACCTAAAATCTACAAACATATCAAGACTTTGAAGGATGTTGGTTTGGGCTATATCACTCTTGGTCAGTCTGCAACAACACTTTCTGGTGGTGAAGCACAACGTGTGAAATTGGCTAAGGAATTAGCTAAACGCGACACGGGAAAAACTTTGTACATTCTAGATGAACCAACAACAGGTTTACATTTTGCTGATATCAAAATGCTTTTGGTAGTACTTGAGAAATTAGTCAATAAGGGCAACACGATTTTGGTAATTGAACACAATATGGATGTTATCAAAATGGCTGATTATATTGTAGATGTTGGTCCAGAAGGGGGGAAACGAGGCGGAACAATCCTGGTAGAAGGAACGCCTGAAACTGTGGCAGCTCATCCTACGAGTC
>JAKVCT010000038.1 GCA_022448995.1 Saprospiraceae bacterium | reverse complement strand
GCCCTTCGGGGTTTAATTCGTAGAGTCCTAATTATATATAAAAGCGGCGATTTTCATTAGAAAATCGCCGCTTTGTATTTTATTTTTATTAGCATAAACCGCTTGATTTACCAATTAGAATGGAATTGGACCATCATTATCAAATGGTAAATTACTACCCCGATTGTCTTCATTACTATTCATTTTAGACGAAAAGGTCTGACCTTGTCCAAAATCATCAGCTTGCTCAAAGAAATCATCACCACTATTATTCCTAAAAGCATCGTCCTCCAAGTTAGAAAAACGTGCAAACTGCCCATCCCATTTCAAGCGTACAGTATCCAAGGATCCATTACGGTGCTTAGCAATGATAATCTCTCCAATACCTTTCAAGGAATTGCCTTCCTCATCCTCTAAAATCTGATAATACTCAGGACGATAAATGAAGGATACAATATCTGCATCCTGCTCGATTGCACCAGAGTTATGACTAATTATTCCATTTGCGATCCAGTTATGGTTAGATAAAACAGTCAGATCATAAACCTCTTCTTCTCCAATAGGCTCAATCTCTATAATTTTATCCCAATATAAATCACTGCTTGCCCAAGTATACAATTCATCATCATCTAATATATCTGCATATTGAGTAAGGACACCACGTGATGGAGCATATTTAAAGTGAGATGAACCTCCATAAGCAGTACCTCTCAAACTTGCTATTTTTCTTTGACTAATACCCTGTTCTTTCATTTTATCTTTCACTAGATCAAAAATTTGAGTAGGGATGGTATCAGCATTTGTATTAGATTTTTTATTTTTTAAATATTTATAAAGTCTAATTGCTTGTTCTTCTTTAGCTCCAAAGGCACCAATTTTATCTAAAAACTCTAATTGTTGAGGAGTACCAGAAATTTCTACACTGTACATTGGCTTATAATGCTCTCCTTGATTTACTGTTCTTATCCTAGCAACAATACTAAAACGCAATAAAAGCTGCGCAACGTCTTCTGCTAAAATTCTACTATTAGTAGCAAAATTAATCCTAGAAGAAGTATTTTCTGTTTTTGGAGTAAATATAGTTCCATCTGTTGCCCACAAATGCCTAAGGAATAAAGCTAATTGCTCATTATTTAATTGGAATACGCAGTCAGGAATTTGTTTTTCCACAGATCGTTGGTCAAAAATTCCAATTTCTCGGAACCAAGCATTAATACCAGCCGGCCTCCAACGATTCCCATTTCCACTAAAAACAAGTTGATGCCAAGTTCCTTTTTTACTTTCGTGACGATTGACCGTCACACCAAAAGCTTTTTGAGCAGCACTACGAACCACCTCGCTATGAGATTCGGTTGCAGTTGTATACCTTAGAGGCTGCCCTTTTAGATAACTTCCATCTCCGATTAAATGAGCCAAAACGATTAGCTTGTTCTCATCTACATAAACAGTTTTTTCAGGTTCTGGTACAAAACGCGCTATAGACAAACGTTGTCCAACTTCTAATTTATCAACAGTTACCCAACCATCTGCTCCCAACAATCTATGTTCTCCTGTAGCTTGGATATAACGACCACTTGCTAGACAGATTTTATACACAGGTTTTTTCCCAACTTTCCAGACCAAATCTGAATAATCTGATTGTATCTTCTGCTTTTGATTATCAATCGACCAAACCTTAGGTTGTTGATGAAGGAGTTGATCAATTCTTATTAGGCGTCCATCACTAAGTTGAACTCGTGTATCTCCAGTAACACATTCACGCAAGTCAGACAGCTGCGGACGCTTAGAACCTCCACGCGTTTCCACCGCACGACTCAACTGTGATAAGGCAATCACTGGAACACTCAATTCTTTTGCTAAACCTTTCAAGGAACGTGAAATAGTTGAGATTTCTTGCTCACGATTCCCCTTACTACTATCACTTCCTACCGTCATCAACTGCAAATAATCAATTACAATCAATTGAATATCATACTGCATTTTCAGACGTCTACATTTTGCACGCAATTCAAACACACTAATACCTGGTGTATCATCAATATAGATCGGAACATTACTCAAACGCTCTGTTTGTGCATAGAGTTGTTGCCACTGATATTCCTCCAAACGCCCTTGTCTCAATTTCTCGGAAGCGATCTCTGTTTCCATCGAAATCAGACGATTTACCAACTGTACACTTGACATCTCCAAAGAGAAAAATGCTACTCCTTTGTTGAAGTCAATGGCTGCATTTCGAGCCACCGCCATAGTAAATGAGGTATTGTGTGTAACCGTCATATCTTCCAACAAGAATAAATTATTCTGATCTAGCGTGAAACCATAATAATCATCTACAATATCTTCTTCAACAGTTATGTCCGTTACTTGCCAATCCACAATACTTTTCCACGGTTTAGCCGCTTTATAGTTGATTTTGACTGGAATTCTATTCACATCTCCACAAATATGAATGCGATAAACCGTACTTTCAAAATCAATACTAGAAATACTTGCTTTCTTAGCCTTTAGAGAAGTTCTAAATCCTAGAGAATCACATAAGAACTTGATTTGCTCAGCTAAAGCTTTATTCTTTTGTGTAATTTCATAACCATTAGACTGCACTAGGTAATGACCATTACTATCCAATAAACCGGCTAACAATTCTAGACGTTTCTCTGTACTATTGATTAAATATTCTTGTGGAATGTGTTTATTATCAATCAAATTAAGTTGCCTCAAATCTTGCATCAAACTGTAACCACGATGACCTCTCGAATCACCTACTAAGGTATACTCAGGACATTTGCCCTCAGGAGCATATTTACGTAAGATTAATTCTTGATTAGTAGTGAATTCTTCTAAATAACTAACTACTTCTTTATCTTGAGTGTAGATATTAGATTTGCTGCTAGATCCATCACCCAACCACAATCCTAAGAAATAGGAGGGAAGTAGTGTCTCTTGTTCTGCAAACTCAACAGGAACTTTGTAACCTTTATAATTAGATTTGAATTTATCTGATTTGCTCAACCAATCTTTAACAGAAATATTGAGAACTTCACCTTTTTTGTGTCCACCTTCATTACGGCTACGTTTCAGCGAAAGAATATGACTTTCATTTACGCGGTAGCTAATGCCTTTATTTTGATGGATCCAATACATTTTCTCTCTACCTCTAGCAATAGAAAGTACTTTTCGAGGTGTAGAATCATCACCCATCAATAAATCTCCACTCAATACATCTTCAACCTTCTTGAGTTGTCCATCATACATCAGAACCTTAGTTCCTTTGCCCAAACATTTACCCATACCGGGTCTAGCCGCTACAATAATCAAATCCGAAGGTTGCCAACCCGAAGTCAAACGATCCAATGCCACAAAACCAGTAGGAACACCAGTTAGACCTTCCTCTTTCTGAGACATTTCTTCAAGCTGCTTAATCGCCATGTTCACCAAAGTATCCATACCTAGATAACCTCGACTTAAGTTTTGTTGAGTTACCGAGAATAGATTTTGCTCAGCTTTGTCTAATAAGTCAAAAACATCGGTGGTATCTTCGTAGGCATCGCGAATGGTCTCTGTAGAAATACGTATTAACTCACGTTGGATAAACTTCTGAGAGATGATACGAGCGTGATACTCAATATTGGCTGCCGAAGCTACTCGATTAGTTAGTTCTACTAGATAGTAAGGTCCCCCAATAGCTTCGAGCATACCCATCTGCTTGAGTTTCTCTGTGACCGTAAGCAAGTCAATGGGATCATTCTTTTCAAATAGTTTACAGATTGATTTATAAATCTCTTTATGAGCCTCTACATAAAAACTCTCAGGGCGTAGAATGTCAATAACAATAGCCACAGCATCTTTATCCAACATCAATGCACCTAAAACAGCCTGTTCTAGATTAGTTGCTTGGGGTTGAATTTTCCCGAACATCATGTTAGAGATATCATCCTTGCTTTTTTGTCGGCGGTTGGATGTACCTATACGGTGAGATAGTTTATTATTATTTTTGTTGGTATTTTTTTCCATTTATAGTTTTCTGTCGATAATTATAGTTAGAACATATTTACGCCTGTAGTCCATTGTTTATAACATTTAATACTCTTTTTGAAGTATAATTTTTGTTATGAAACAACGAAAAACTCATTCCAATCAATGAAGTTGTTTAAGAATTCAGAGTATGTCTAAAATTAGTGCATTTGATGCGATGAAACTAAAAATTCAACGAATTATCAATAGTTAAGAACTCAATATTACTCAAACAAATAGTCACAAACTATCAAAATACAATGATTTGTGCTTCAGTGTTTTTAGATTTGGAGAGCCTATGCTTAGGCACATATACAAAAATAAGCTTATTTTTTGTGTTTTTCTACTCTTACTTATCCTTAATATGATTTTGTTTTGGTTTTTTGTATTCAAATTGTTGATATTTTTTACTTTTGGGAAATAATCTACAGCAACTTTTGTACTGATAAGTATTTATTTATGTATTTTTTTTATTATTATTTGTAATCATTCCTTAAGGCTTAACTCCTTATTTATCTATACTTTAGAAATTAGGTTTATTCATATTTTGATTAAATTAATTGTTTTTTATATGTGTAATTAGGAGAAATAAAAATATGGCATGAACCTATTCTCAAAATCAGACCATTTCAATTTTAACATATTTTTTTATTGATGATCCTTATGAATTGATTCACATAGGTAGAAAAAATTAGATTTTTTTGGGATAACCAAACTTCTGGGGAAGATTTTAGTACTAGCTATTGAATGAATTCTAAAACTGAAAATAGATGAATGCCTGTAACTCTGAATTGCTAACTTGAAGTATAATCCAGGTCATTACAGTAAGTAATAATGCTTTGAGCACAAGAGGAGTATGCTTTAATATATCTTGGGTAAAATGATCCCATTTTTTGGGTAAGAAGTGAAGGATATAAGCCAAAAGCATTAGCAGCATCACCTTGTAATAGGCCTTGATAACCACAACCAATTCGTCTAGATATAGAGAAGAGGTGATCTTGTCTATAATCATGTAGGCGGTATCAAAGCTATCTGCTCTGAAGAATATCCAACAAAAAGCAACAAAATGAAATGTAAATAAAATGCCTAGAACTTTACTTAATAAAGTTTTAGGAAGCCGCTTGCTTACAGGTTTTAAGGCACGTTCTACGGCAAGACCAATACCATGCAATGCTCCCCAAATAACAAACCGCCAACTGGCTCCATGCCATAGCCCCCCCAAGAGCATTGTATTCATCAGATTGACATAAGTAAACAATTGAACTCGTATAGACTGTTTCCCCAATACCCCTAGTAAGATACTGAATAGTCCCAATACAGCACCTAGAATAAACATCCACCAACCTAAAACTAATGACATTAACAACCAAAATGAAATGATAACTATAATGGATCCTGTCGTTCCACTTCTATTACCTCCCATAGAAATATATAGATAATCACGTAGCCAGCTGGATAAGGATATAT
Source organism: Saprospiraceae bacterium (assembly GCA_022448995.1). Lineage (GTDB taxonomy): Bacteria > Bacteroidota > Bacteroidia > Chitinophagales > Saprospiraceae > JAKVCT01. The sequence continues at coordinate 22,105 of JAKVCT010000038.1, read as the reverse complement.
GCCAACGTCGCCAAAAATCAGTAATGCTACTTGCTTGATAAGGCAGATTAAAGTTGTCTGGTAGTCGAAAACCCATTAATAATGCTAGTCCTATGGCTATATCTGAGTAAGCCGAGAAATCACAATAGATTTGAATGCTGTAACCATAAACAGCTAATAGATTTTCTGCACCAGAACAGATACTTGGATCCATAAAAACACGATCAACAAAATTTACACTGATGTAATCTGATATGATTGCTTTCTTGAATAATCCACCGATAATTAGCCAAAGAGCATAGTTGAGTTGTTGTTCACTTAGACCCAATTTCGCTCGTATCTGTGGAATAAAATCAGCTGCTCTTACTATAGGTCCTGCTACTAACTGTGGAAAAAATGATACAAAGAAGGCAAAATCCAATATATTACGACAAGGCTTTAATTTCCCTCTATATATATCAATAGAATAGCTCATAGTTTGGAAAGTAAAAAACGATATACCAACAGGAAGAATGATATCTAAGGAACTGATTTGAGGAGGAGACTGATGGTCTATTATTCTACTCAATAAATCAACTAAAAGAGAACGATGTTCATTCACAAACTGAATGAAGAAACCCGTATATTCATTATGCTCGTTAATGGACTGTATAAAGAAATTAGTATACTTAAAAAATGCTAAAACACTTAGATTTCCAATCAAACTAATGATCAAGAAAAAACGTCGCTTACCTGCCTGACTGCGGTGGACTAAAAAACCCAAAAAATAATCAAATATTGTTGACCCTAGTAAGATAAAAAAATAAAAGCCACTACATTTGTAATAGAAAAATAATGAAAAACATAAAACATAGGTTACTCTAAAATTAAGAACCACAGAGTTCCTTAGAGAGGAGGTAGGTTGTAGTGTTGATTCTATGTTTTTCACAACCGGCTGGATACAGGTAACTATATATATACCATAGAAAATCAGAAATAATACCATAAACAAACCACTATTAAATAATAATGGTGCATCAGCTTGGTAGCGAAATATTTCTGATAAATAGCTTAGGAAAGCTTCCATGGATTTTAGTCTAACTTGTAATTATAAAATGATGCACAAAAGTAAACATAAAAATGAGTAGACAAAATCCAAGATGTATCAAAAAGTTCCACTGATTCCCTTTATTTTCAGTTCTTTGAAATTATTTTTAAAGAATGCTTGGTTTTACCACCAAAAAAAACTACTTTTGCAATCGCTTTTAGCGAAGCCTGTGTCCTCCTTTGAGGGATAATCAGGTTAATAATTTTAACTATGTTGAATCGGAAAACGTATATATAATGCCAACTATACAACAACTTGTACGCAAAGGACGAAAAGTCATCGTAAAGAAGAGTAAAGCGGGTGCTTTAGAGGCTTGTCCTCAAAAGCGCGGTGTGTGTACACGTGTCTATACGACGACTCCGAAGAAACCAAACTCTGCATTACGTAAAGTAGCTAAAGTACGCTTGACCAATGGTACAGAGGTGATTGCATATATCCCAGGTGAGGGACATAACTTGCAAGAACACTCTATCGTATTGGTTCGTGGTGGTCGTGTAAAAGACTTACCAGGTGTACGTTATACTATTGTTCGTGGAGCTTTGGATACTGCAGGAGTAAACGATCGTAGACAAGCACGTTCTCGTTACGGTACTAAGCGCCCTAAGGCGGCTAAGAAAAAATAAGTAGTAGGGCGCGTTCATTAACGAACGCTTCTGCTCGTTTCTTGAAATATAGAAACCAATGACAAATACTGAGCTTAGAGCTAACTGATGACGAAGGTAACAATTTAAGTAAAACTTTTTTGTTGAAGTAAATCTAGAGAAAGTCTAGATTGAAGCGTTCCAAAACCCAAATTATGTTTGGAACACAACAGCTAAAATACAAGTCTTAAGTTAAGATGAGAAAAAGAAAGCCGAAACTGCGCCAAGTCGCACCGGACCCTCGTTACGGAGATATCGTCGTAACACGCTTTGTCAATATGCTTATGTGGGATGGAAAAAAAAGCGTCGCTTTTAAAGTATTTTATGACGCTATGGATTTAGTGGAAGCTAAGTCTGATGGAGTGCCTGCTCATGAAATTTTCCACAAAGCACTGAAGAATGTAATGCCAGAAGTAGAAGTTCGCTCTCGCCGTATTGGTGGTGCTACATTCCAAATTCCTACCGAAATTCGCCCAGAACGTCGTTCATCAATTGCAATGAAATGGTTAATTAAATTCTCTCGCAAACGTAGCGGTAAAGGGATGGCATTTAAGCTATCTTCTGAAATCATAGCTGCATCTAGAGGTGAGGGAGCTTCTGTGAAGCGTAAAGAAGATACGCACAAAATGGCAGAATCTAACCGAGCATTTGCACACTTTAATAGATAATTTACGAGAAACAATTTTATCTTTTAATCCAATATTATTCTTCACCTTTCAAGAAAAAGCCAATTATATAAAATCATGGCAAAAAAAGATTTAACATTTACGCGGAATATTGGTATTGCTGCACACATTGATGCAGGTAAAACCACTACTACTGAACGTGTACTTTATTACACTGGTATCAGCCATAAAATCGGAGAAGTTCACGATGGTGCTGCGACTATGGACTGGATGGAGCAAGAGCAAGAGCGCGGAATTACTATTACTTCTGCTGCTACCAAAACTAGTTGGAACTGGAAAGACAAAAAGTACGCTGTAAATATCATTGACACTCCGGGTCACGTTGATTTTACAGTAGAGGTAAATCGTTCTCTTCGTGTATTAGATGGACTTGTATTCTTATTCTGTGCTGCAAGTGGTGTTCAGCCTCAGTCTGAAACTAACTGGCGTTTAGCAGATGGGTACAAAGTTCCTCGTATTGCGTTTGTAAACAAAATGGACCGTCAAGGAGCTGATTTCTTTAGTACGGTTAAGCAGATGAAGGAAATGTTGGGTGCAAATGCTGTTCCTTTACAAGTACCTATTGGTGCTGAGGATGATTTCAAAGGTGTAGTTGATTTGATCACTAACCAAGCAATCATTTGGAATGAGCATGATATGGGAATGACTTTCGAAGTTATTGATATGCCTGCTGACTTAGTAGACACAGTATCTGAATGTCGTGAACAATTACTAGAAGCTGTTGCTGATTATGATGAGACTTTATTAGAGAAATTCTTTGAAGATCCTGATTCAATCTCTATCGAAGAAATTCGTGCAGCAATTCGTTCTGCAGTATGTGATGGTAGTATCATCCCTGTAATGGCTGGTTCTGCATTTAAGAACAAAGGTGTACAGGCAGTATTGGATGCAGTATGTGCATTCTTGCCTTCTCCATTAGATGTAGATGCTGTAACAGGTACTAACCCTGATACAGAAGAAGAAGTAACTCGTGGTCCTTCTAATGATGAGCCATTTGCAGCATTAGCATTTAAGATTGCTACAGATCCATATGTAGGTCGTTTAGCATTCTTCCGTGTTTATTCTGGTACTTTAGATGCTGGTTCTTACGTATTGAACACTCGTTCTGGTAAGAAAGAGCGTATCTCTCGTTTGTACCAAATGCACTCTAATAAGCAAAATGCAATTGACCGTGTAGAAGCTGGTGATATTGCTGCTGCAGTAGGATTCAAAAATATTAAGACAGGAGATACACTTTCTGACTTAGAGAATCCAATCGTATTAGAAAGTATGGTATTCCCTGATCCAGTAATTGGGGTTGCTATCGAGCCTAAGACACAAAAAGACGTTGAGAAATTAGGTATGGCTTTAGCTAAATTGTCTGAAGAAGATCCTACTTTCAAAGCTGAATATAACGAAGAAACAAACCAAACGGTTATTAGCGGTATGGGTGAGTTACACTTAGAGATTATCGTTGATCGTTTGAAGCGTGAATTCAAAGTTGAGGTGAACCAAGGTGAACCTCAGGTAAACTACAAAGAAGCATTAACTGCCAAAGTTTCTCACCGCAAGCGTTTGAAAAAGCAGAGTGGTGGATCTGGTTTATTCGCAGAAATGGAATTCGATTTAGGTCCTGCGGATCAAGAATTCTTAGATAGCGATGAATTTAAATCAGGTAAGAAACGCTTACAATTTGAGTGGGCTATCACTGGTGGTTCTATTGATAAAGCATACGTTAATCCTATCACTAAAGGATTTGACTCTATGATGGATAACGGTGTATTAGCTGGTTACTCTATCGAGAGCATGAAAGTTCGCGTTTTTGATGGTGGTATGCACGCAGTGGATTCTAAGCCTATCGCTTTTGAATTGTGTGCTAAAGAAGGTTTCAAAGAAGCAGCTAAGAGTGCTAAGCCAGTTATCATGGAGCCAATCATGAAATTAGAAGTTGTAACTCCAGAAGATTACATGGGATCTATCATTGGTGACTTGAACCGTCGTCGTGGTTTATTGAAAGGTCAGGAATCTAAAGGTACTGGTTTGATTATCAAAGCTGATGTTCCTCTTTCTGAAATGTTCGGTTACATCACTGACTTACGTACTTTGACTTCAGGTCGTGCTTCTTCTAGTATGGAATTCTCTCACTATGCTGAGGCACCAAACGGTATCGCAGAGAAAGTGATTGAAGCTTCTAAAGGAATTACTGCTTAAGAATTATTACAATTTGTATTGAAGATACAATTCCGTTATTATGTAGTACGTGAAGCTTTTGCAAATTACTGATTATCAGTGATTAATTAAGCATAGTTTTGATTTTTGACTAAAAATTGAAAACTTCACGTACTACTTGTTTTTGTAGCGGGATTCTCATTATATTATCACATTCATCATTTATTTACTATTTTAAATAGGCATGAATCAGAAAATTAGAATTAAACTTCGCTCATACGACCACAACTTGGTAGACAAATCTACAGCCAAGATTGTAAAAACAGTTCGCAATACTGGCGCTTTGGTTGCTGGTCCGATTCCGCTGCCCACGGAAAAGAAAATTTTTACCGTGTTGCGTTCTCCTCACGTTAACAAGAAATCTCGTGAGCAGTTTCAACTTAGAACACACAAGCGTTTGATTGAGATCTATAGCTCTACTGCTAAGACTGTAAGCGCTTTAGAAAAGTTGGAACTTCCTAGTGGAGTGGATATCCAAGTGAAATTAATGTAATTAGATTAGTTAATGTAGTTGTTATAACGCAAAACTGAAAAAAGTGGAAGGTTTAATAGGTAAAAAAATAGGTATGACCAGCATTTATAGTGCTGATGGTGCAAACCTAGCCTGCACGGTTGTTGAAATGGGACCGTGTACAGTAACACAGGTGAAAAAAAATGAGGGTAAGGATGGTTATGATGCTTTGCAATTAGGCTTTGGCGATCGCAGAGAAAAAAATACCACTAAGCCCTTAAGAGGACACTTTGCTAAAGCAGACACTGCTCCTAAACGCAAAGTAGCTGAATTCCGTGATTTTGATATTAACAAGGAATTGGGAGACACCATTACCGTAGATGAGGTTTTCGTAGAAGGCGATGCGGTTTCTGTAGTTGGAACTTCAAAAGGTAAAGGTTTTCAAGGGGTTGTAAAAAGACATAATTTTGGTGGTGTTGGACAAAGTACTCACGGTCAGCACAACCGTCTTAGAGCACCGGGAGCAATTGGTGCTTGTTCTGACCCTGCAAAAGTATTCAAAGGCTTGAAAATGGCAGGACGTACAGGTGGTAAACGTGTAACGGTTGACAATTTACAGGTACTAAAAATATTCCCAGAAAAAAATCTTTTACTCATAAAAGGAGCTATTCCAGGTCACAAAGGCTCTTTTGTAATTGTGAAGAAATAAATCATGAAGTTAGAAGTATTAAATAAAAAAGGAGAAAGTCTTGGTAGAGAGGTTGAATTGCCTGCTAACGTATTTGGCTTAGAACTTAATGATAAGTTAGAGCACGTGGTTTATTTGGCAGTGAAGCAATATAATGCTCATCAACGTCAGGGTACACACAAGGCAAAAGAGCGCGCAGAAATTACGGGATCTACTCGTAAATTGAAGCGTCAGAAAGGTACAGGTACAGCTCGTGCAGGTAGTATTAAGAGTCCTGTTTTTAGAGGTGGAGGACGTATTTTTGGCCCAAGACCAAGAACTTATTCTGTACAGTTAAACAAAAAAGTTAAGCAACTTGCTCGTAAAGCTGTTTTGAGTGCAAAAGCACAGAATGGTGAAATCATAGTTGTAGAAGACTTTACTTTCGATAAGCCAAATACTAAGAATTATATCCAATTCTTAAGTGGACTAAATGCAAATGATCAGAAAACATTGTTGCTACTTAATGCTCCAAATGCACCTGAAGCACCTGCTTTCCCGCAACGTCCACACAAGCCAAGAGGTTCTAGAAAAGCTGAGCAGTATGCAGCAGCTATGAAAGCTTACAATGAGAGTTTAGGTAAATTACCTAGTATGTCTGAGGCTTATGAAAATGACTTAGATGCTTATGAGAAAGAATTGGATCAAGTTTATACTCACGTAGCGCTTTCTGCTCGCAACTTGCCTAAGGCTGAAGTTGTCAATGCAAAAGACTTCAATGTATATCAGATCTTGAATGCGAATAAGATTATCGTAACAGAAGGCGCTTTGAAAAAACTTAGCGAGCAGTTAGGATAAACCTAATCATTTAGAAATTATTAAAAATCAGAATAAGAATGGCTAAACATATTATCATCAAGCCACTGATTACTGAAAAAACTACTCGTTTGGCTGCGGATCCTAGTCTTAACAAATATACCTTTCAGGTAGTGCGTTCTGCAAATAAGATTGAGATCAAAAAAGCAGTTGAAGAGCAATTTGGAGTAACAGTACTTGCTGTAAATACGCTAATCCGTCCTGGTAAGAACAAATCACGTATTGTGAAAGGACGTATGACCAAAGGTCGCACCTCTGCTATCAAAAAAGCAATTGTAACTGTTGCTGAAGGTGATACGATCGAAGAATTCTACGGAGATGAAGATCCAATCGAGGAAGAGGAAGATGTAATCGTCGTAGATGATGCAGAAGTTAATGCTTAAGCTTAGTGCTTGAGCCCATAAAAAGCAAATTATTATTTTATAACTATAGTCGCGAAACTGATAAATTCGTAAGTAAACAATGCCAGTAAAAAAGTACAATCCCATAACGCCAGGTACTAGAACCCGTGTGGGAAATGCATTTGCAGAAGTGACTACTGATAAGCCTGAAAAGAGCTTATTAGCTAAGTTGAGTAAGTCAGGAGGTCGTAATAACCAAGGACGCATGACTGTTCGCCAGCGTGGTGGTGGACACAAGCGTCGTTATCGTATCATTGATTTCAAAAGAAACAAAGATAATATTCCTGCAAAAGTAAAGAGCATTGAATATGATCCAAACCGTACTGCTTTTATCGCTTTATTAGCTTATGCAGATGGTGAGAAACGTTATATTCTTGCTCCTCATGGATTAAAAGTTGGAGATACCGTAATTTCCGGTCAAAACATCGCTCCAGATTTAGGTAATAGCATGCCAATCGGTCAGATCCCTGTAGGATCTAGTGTACACGCTATTGAAACTCGTCCTGGTCAAGGTGCTGTCTTGGTACGTAGTGCTGGGGTAGGAGCAGAGGTTCAAGGTCGTGCTGATGGTAAATATATCATCGTGAAGATGCCTTCAGGTGAGAGCCGTATGATCTTAGAAACTTGCCGTGCTACAGTAGGATCTGTATCTAACCCAGATCATGGTCTACAGGTACTAGGTAAGGCTGGTCGTCGCCGTTGGTTAGGCCGCCGTCCTCGTGTACGTGGTGTAGCTATGAACCCTGTGGATCACCCGATGGGTGGTGGTGAAGGTCGTGCTTCAGGAGGTCATCCTCGTTCTCGTACGAACGTCATGGCCAAAGGACAGAAGACACGTAAGGCCAATAAGTATTCTTCTAGATTGATTGTCACTAAGCGTAAAACCAAGAAAAAATAGATAAGGGATGGCACGTTCATTAAAAAAAGGACCTTATGTATATCATAAGTTGATTAGCAAATTAATCAAAGCTAAGCAATCCAAGAAAAAATCAGTGATTAAGACTTGGTCACGTTCTTCAATGATTATTCCTGATATGGTTGGAGAAACAATAGCTGTTCATAACGGAAAAACCTTTATTCCTGTATTTGTTACAGAGAATATGGTAGGACACAAGTTGGGAGAATTCTCTCCAACACGTACTTACAGAGGTCACTCAGGAAATAGAAAGAAATAATTTAAACCACGCTTAAAGCTGATAAACAGATCATGGAAGAAAATAAAACAATTGTCGAAGCAGTATCTCGCATGCGAAATTGTCACATGTCAGCTCGCAAAATGCGCTTAGTTGCTGATATCGTTCGTGGAAAGCGTGTGGAGAATGCTTTGAATACCTTGAAGTTTACCAAAAAAGAGGCGGCAAAATGGATCGAGCGTACATTGTTGTCTGCTATTGCTAACTGGAAGGTATTGACAGACGAGGAGCCAGAAGATTATGATTTGATGGTTAAGGAAATTTGGATAGATCAAGGATCTCAACTCAAACGTTTCCGTCCAGCACCTCACGGTCGTGCTCACCGTATTCGCAAACACTCTTGTCACATCAACATCATCGTTTGTAATTCTAAGGAATTAGAAGAGAAAATCGAAGAGGTTGAGGCAGTAGAGGAAGCATAATTATTAAACGAATCACTAAGCTATTATAATCGTCACAAAATAGTATGGGACAAAAAACAAACCCTATAGGCAATCGCTTGGGAATTATTCGTGGTTGGGATTCTAACTGGTTCGGAGGAAAGGACTTTGGTAAGAAAGTAGCTGAAGATGAAAAAATTCGTCGCTACCTAAAAGTTCGTGTTGACAAAGGTGGAATCAACCGTATTGTTATAGAGCGTACTCTAAAACGCATCACTATAACTATTCACACTTCTCGCCCTGGTATCATCATTGGTAAGGGTGGTCAAGAAGTAGATAAAATTCGTGAAGAGCTCAAGAAGCTAACTAATCAAGATGTTCAAATCAATATTGTAGAGATCCGCAAGCCAGAGCTTTGTGCTACAATTGTTGGGGAGACTATCGCGAAGCAGATGGAAGCTCGTATCAACTATCGTAAAGCTATCAAAATGGCTATTCAGGCAACTATGCGCGCTGGTGCTGAAGGTATCAAAGTTCGTGTATCTGGTCGTTTGAATGGTGCTGATATGGCTCGCTCTGAGGAATATAAAGAGGGACGTAGTCCTTTGCATACTTTCCGTGCAGATGTAGATTATGCTATCGTTGAAGCATTAACAGTCTATGGAAAAATTGGTGTTAAAGTATGGATCTGTAGAGGTGAAATCTTTAACAAAGTAGACTTGTTCCCAACTGCACCTACTAAACGTGATCGTCGTGGTGGTGGAGATCGTCGCCGTGGTGGTGGAGATCGTCGCAACAACAGACGAAAAAGAAAATAAGAAAAAAAGAAATAGATACAGGAAAAGTCATTTTTTTTTGTATCTTTGCACGCACTTTGGCGGTAAATACTGTAGTGTAGCTACCAAAGTGCGCCTCTATTATTGAATTTTTTTACAACTACGTAGAAATGTTACAGCCTAAAAGAACGAAATATCGCAAACAGCAAAAAGGTCGTATCAAAGGTATAGCACATAGAGGTTCTAAAATTTCTTTTGGAACTTTTGGGCTAAAAACTTTGGATGAGGGATGGATTACCAACCGTCAGATAGAGGCTGCTCGTATTGCGATGACAAGATATATGAAACGTGAAGGAAAGGTTTGGATCCGTATTTTTCCAGATAAGCCTATCACTAAGAAACCTAATGAGGTACGTATGGGTAAGGGTAAAGGTGGATTATCGCATTATGTCGCAGTGGTCAAGCCAGGTCGCATTATGTTTGAAATCGATGGTGTACCAAGAGACGTTGCTGAGGAAGCTTTGCGTTTAGCAGCACAAAAATTACCCGTTCTAACCAAATTTGTTGTACGTAACGACTTTGTCGGATAAATAATTAGCACACAATGGCGGAAAAATTAGATTTGGGAAAACTAACAGATCAAGAGCTAGGTATAGAATTAGGAACAGTAGAGAATCATTATCATTCTTTGAAATTCAAACATGCTGTTTCTGAATTAGCAAACACTAGTGAGATCAAAAAAGTTAGAAGAAATGTGGCACGTATTAAAACAGAAATCCGTGCTAGAGAACTTAAAAATTCTGAAGCGCCTCGCGACCGTATCAGAGCGCGCAGAAGACGTAATAAGTCGAAAAAATAATTGATAAAATGGCTGAAGAAAGTAAAAAAAGAAATTTACGTAAGCAGTTAGTAGGAATCGTTTCTAGCGACAAGATGGACAAGACCATCACTGTATCTGTACAGCGTCGTATCAAACATCCTATTTACGGTAAATTTATGAAAAAGACTAATAAGTTTACAGCCCATGACGAAAAGAACGAGTGCAATGCAGGTGACACTGTAAAGATCATGGAAACTCGTCCTTTGAGTAAGAAAAAGCGCTGGAGACTTGTTGAAATTATTGAACGTGCGAAATAATCTGTTAGAATCATGATTCAACAAGAGAGTAGATTAAGAGTTGCCGATAATACTGGTGCAAAAGAAGTACTGTGTATAAAAGTACTAGGCGGATCTAAAAGACGCTATGCAGGTATTGGTGACATCATCGTGGTTACTGTAAAGGATACAGCTCCTGGAGGACTTAAAAAAGGAACCGTATCAAAGGCAGTAATCGTAAGAACTAAAAAAGAAATCCGCCGCAGAGACGGTTCTTATATTCGTTTTGATGACAACGCTGTTGTTTTATTAAATGCAAGCGAAGAACCACGCGGAACACGTATCTTCGGTCCTGTTGCTCGTGAACTTCGCGATCGTGATTTCATGAGAATTGTTTCATTGGCACCAGAAGTATTATAATAAATATCATGGCTAGAAAGAAAACAAACAACAAACGCGTCAAGCTACACATCAAAAAAGACGATCGTGTGATGGTTATGACTGGGGAATCTAAAGGGGCTATTGGAGTAGTAACTAAGATTTTTCCTGATACACAACGCGCAATTGTAGAAGGTGAAGAGATCAAAAAAGTGAAGCGTCACGTTAGACCTTCCGCTGAATCTCCAGGTGGAATTTTTGAAAAAGAATTGCCTATTCACGTTTCTAATTTGATGTTAGTAGGTTCTGATGACCAACCTAGTAAAGTGAAGGTTAAACGCGAAAAAGTAGATGGTAAAACCAAACTTACTCGCATTTTAAAGAAAACACAGGAGGTAATTGACTAATGACATATCAACCAAGATTAAAAACGAAGTACAGAGAAGAGATCGTTCAGAAGTTAAATGAACACTTTCAGTACAAATCTATCATGCAAGTACCTAAATTGACTAAGATTTCTGTTAGTCAAGGTGTTGGTCAAGCTACATCTGATAAAAAGTTAGTAGATAATGCTGTTGCTGAGATGACCCTAATTACAGGTCAGCAAGCTGTGAAAACTAAGGCAAAGAAATCTATTGCTAACTTTAAGTTGAGAGAAGGAATGCCGATTGGCGCAAGAGTTACATTACGTGATGTTAACATGTATGAATTCTTAGATCGTCTAATCACAGTAGCACTTCCTCGTGTACGTGACTTTAGAGGTATCAACGACAAAGGATTCGATGGTAGAGGAAACTATACTCTCGGAATTACTGAGCAAATCGTATTCCCTGAGATCGACTTAGATAAGATTCCTCGTATTTCAGGTTTACAAATTACATTTGTAACTACTGCGAATACTGATGCTGAAGCATTAGAATTATTGAAATTGTTAGGTTTACCATTCAAAAACCAAAACAACCAAAACTAATTTATCATGGCTAGAAAAGCAGTTATCGCAAGAGGGAAGAAAAGAGAAAGATTGGTACAAAAATATGCAGCTTTGCGTAAGCAATTGAAAGAAGAAGGTCGTTGGGATGAGCTTGATAAGCTTCCTAAGAACTCTTCTCCAGTTCGTTTACACAACCGTTGTTTAATCACAGGTCGTCCTAAGGGCTACATGAGACAATTTGGTGTTTGTCGTGTAACTTTTAGAGAATTGGCATTACAAGGTAAGATTCCAGGTATTACCAAGGCGAGCTGGTAATTGAAAGACATAGTGCTTCTCAAAGAAGCCTATATCCTTTGATATAAAATATATGCTATCCACAAAAGGGAAGCACAATCAATCCAATAGGCTTGTAGATTATATAAGTCTGTTCTAAAACAAAGCTATATTTATTAGCTTTTCACTATCCTCTTCTTTTATATAGTGTTTTTTATTTAAGAATCAGTTAGTACATCACTCTCAAGGATAATACTAGCGATCAAAAATACACAAAAAATGGCAGTTACAGATCCAATTGCGGATTACTTAACTCGTATCCGTAATGCACAGATGGCTGGGCACCGTATGGTTGAAATTCCTGCGTCTAATTTGAAAAAAAGAATCACAGAAATTCTTTATAAGCAGGGATATATCTTTAGATATAAATTTGATGAGACTCCAAACAAACAAGGAGTAATCAAAATCGCTCTAAAGTATAACCAAGAGACAAAAGAACCGGTGATCCGCCTCTTAAAAAGAATTAGCCGTCCTGGATTAAGAAAATACGTAAAAGCATCGGAAATGCCACGTGTTATCAATGGACTAGGGATCGCACTTGTTTCTACATCCAAAGGTGTACTTACCAACAAAGAGGCTAGAAAAGCCAATGTTGGAGGTGAAGTGTTATTCTACGTACACTAATTTGGAGCGTTATCGCCCGAATCTTTCTTTAAAATTTAATTGATTAGAATTTTATTAAAATCCATTGATAAAATGTCTCGAATAGGTAAAACTCCGGTCAGTATTCCTGCAGGTGTAACCGTTACAGTTGACAAAAACAACATTGTAACAGTTAAAGGCAAAAACGGAACACTCTATCAGAAAATCAATTCTGACGGGATTTCATTAGAAATAAACGAAGCACAGGTTCTTGTAAAATGTGCAACCAACCAGAAGCGTCACAAATCTATGCACGGTTTGTATCGCCAGTTGATCCACAATATGTGTGAAGGTGTGTCTGTTGGTTTCAAAAAAGAATTATTGTTACACGGGGTAGGTTTCCGTGCTAAGATACAAGGACAACTTTTAGAATTATTATTAGGATACTCTCACCCAATCATGTTCTTATTACCCGATGAGGTGAAAGCTACAGTACAAAGTGAGCGTGGTCAAGATGACAGATTGGTCCTTACTTGCCATGATAAGCAGCTCTTAGGACAGGTTGCGGCTAAGATCAGATCTTTCCGTAAGCCAAGTGCATACTTATCTAAGCACAAGCGTCATAGAGGGGTTCGCTACTCTGATGAGTTCTTGAGAACTAAAGCAGGTAAGACTGCATCTAAATAATAATTAAGAATTGCCTTAGGCAATTTATAATGCTATAAAAGATTTTTACTAATGAAATCTAGATCTAAAACAGCAAAAACAGTCGTACGCAGAGAGAAAATCCGTCTGCGTCTACGCAAAAAAATAAAAGGAACAGCTTCTAAACCAAGATTATCTGTATTTAGAAGTAACCAACATATATACGCTCAGCTAATCGATGATGTAGCAGGAGTAACCTTGGCAACTGCTTCTTCAAAAGACCAAGATATTGCAGGGAAAGAAGGAACCAAGCAAGAAATTGCATTTATGGTAGGTGAGGCAATTGGTCAGAGAGCAACTGAAAAAGGTATTAAGGATGTGATCTTTGATAGAGGTGGATACTTATATCATGGTCGTGTTAAGCAACTTGCTGAAGGTGCGCGTAAGCGTGATGAAGAAGGCAACTGCACATTGTTACAATTCTAAAATTCAACTCGAAAATGGCTAAGAAAAGAAATGATCGTGTAAAGAAAACATCAGACACGGAATTTAAAGAAAAGTTAGTAACACTTAATCGTGTAGCTAAAGTAACAAAAGGTGGTCGTACATTTAGCTTTGCAGCAGTTGTTGTAGTTGGAGACGGACAAGGTTCTGTAGGACATGGTTTAGGTAAAGCAAGAGAGGTTTCTAGTGCTATCTCAAAAGCAGTAGATGACGCTAAGAAAAGTATGATCAAAGTTCCTATCTATAAAGGTACTATTCCTCATGAGCAACATGGCCGCTTTGGTGCTGGTAAGGTGTTGATTCGCCCTGCAGCAGATGGTACGGGGGTAATCGCAGGTGGTGCAATGCGCGCAGTGTTAGAAATGGCAGGAGTACAAAACGTATTAGCAAAATCTTTGGGTTCTTCAAATCCTCACAACGTAATCAAAGCAACTATGGATGCTTTATCTAAATTGCGTTCTCCTTTGCTTATTGCTAAGCAGCGTGGGTTGAAGTTGGATCAAGTTTTTGAAGGATAAAAGAAAATTTTGATAAAATGGCTAAGGTTAAAATAACTCAGATAAAAAGTGTAATTGATCGTCCTTTGCGTCAAAAAAACACTATGAAGGCTCTAGGCCTAAATAAAATTAATCAGAGTGTTGAGAAAGAATTGAACAGTCAGATTGCTGGTATGATCAAAAAAATTCAACATTTAGTACAGGTGGAAGACTTGGGATAGCCCAATTTTTATTCGTATTTAGAAAAATTGTGTCAATAAAATGAAACTTAGCAATCTAAAACCTGCAAAGGGATCAGTTCGTAATAGAAAACGTATCGCTAGAGGACCAGGATCTGGTCGTGGTGGAACGTCTACTCGTGGTCACAAAGGGGCTAAATCTCGTTCTGGATATTCTAGTAAGAGAGCATTTGAAGGTGGACAAATGCCTTTGCAAATGCGTTTGCCTAAACGTGGGTTCAAAAATACAAATCGTAGATATCAATCATATAGTGCTGTAACTTATCGTCCATTCAATATGAGTGACCTGGCTGATATCGCAGCAAAATACAAGATTACAAGCATCGATTTTGCAACTCTTTATGAGTTGGGAATCATCAGTAAGACAACTCAATATAAGGTATTAGCAAATGGTGAATTGAAAGGAGCTCTTGATGTTTCTGCTCATCGTTTCTCTGGTACTGCTAAGAAGGCTATTGAAGCTGCTGGTGGAAATGCTTACCACCTATTAAAGGTAAGCCAAGTACAAGGTATTGCTCATGCATACAAATTAGAAAAAATTGATGCAGCAGTACTAAGTCAATATTTCTCTTCCATTGAAGAAGGGGACAAGATCCATGTGATTGCAGAAGGTGAAGTTCGTTTGAAATTCGACCTTGATGTTCACAAAATTTCTGCAGAAGCCCAAAAAGCAGTAGAAGCTGCTGGAGGGAAAGTTACAATCGTGAAGTAATTTAAAACTTTTGGAAAAGTTTTAAATTACTTTTCCTATTTTTGTTCACGATTTAGTTTAACCATTAAAATGGAGTAATGAAAAACTTTATAGAGAAGCTCAGGGAAATCTGGAGTATACCAGATTTGCGCACACGTATATTAATCACAATTGGTTTCTTAGCGGTCTATCGTTTTGGTAGTTGGGTAATCTTACCAGGTATTGATTCTGCGGTAGTTCGAGACGGAAGTGATGATACTGGTTTGTTAGGTATCCTCAATATGTTTACAGGAGGAGCCTTTTTCCAAGCAGGTGTTTTTGCTTTGGGAATTATGCCTTATATCTCAGCTTCCATCATTGTTCAGCTTTTAGGATTTGCAGTGCCTTATTTCCAGAAGTTACAGAAAGAAGGAGAGACAGGGCAGCGAAGAATGAATCAAATTACACGTTATATAACCATTGCGATCACTATTGTTCAGGGATCAGCTTACTTAAATTATGTTAAGCTCTCTTTCCCAGGGGCAATATCACCACAGATAGATCCGAGTATTTTCTGGTTAGCTAATATTATTATCCTAACATCAGGTACAGTGTTCTGTATGTGGCTAGGAGAACGTATCACAGACAAAGGTATTGGAAATGGTATCTCTTTATTGATTACTGCAGGTATTATCGCAGCATTACCACCTGCTTTGGTGAATGAGTTTTATATGAAACTAAGTGGTGTTAGTGGAGGTTTATTGAGTTTCGTAATAGAGTTAGCATTGTTCTTCTTTGTTGTATTAGCTTGTGTAGCTTTGGTTCAGGGGGTTCGGAAGATACAATTACAGTTTGCAAGTCATATGATTGGACGAACACAAGTTCAATCAGAGTTGGGAGGAGCTAGAGATTACTTGCCTATCAAGTTGAATGCTTCAGGTGTAATGCCTATTATCTTTGCTCAGGCATTGATGTTTGTACCAGGAGCAATTGCACAGGCAACTGGAGTAGAATCAGGAATATTGTATTCACTACAAGATTTCAAATCAATACCATACAATGTAGTATTCTTTCTTTTAGTTGTAATCTTTACTTATGTATATACTGCTTTGATTGTTAATCCAAAACAGTATGCAGATCACTTGAAGAGACAAAATGCCTTTATTCCAGGTGTGAAACAAGGCAAAGATACAGAAGAGTATATTGATGAAGTGACTACTAGAATTACTCTACCAGGATCAGTTGCTTTAGGTTTGATCTCAATTTTACCAGGTTTTGCTGCAGCTACAATTACGGCTGAAGATCAATTTGCAATCTTTTATGGAGGTACTTCTTTATTGATTTTGGTAGCCGTTGTATTAGATACTTTACAGCAGATCGAAGGGCATTTATTGATGCGACGTTATGATGGATTGAT
The DNA here is from genome assembly GCA_022448995.1 of Saprospiraceae bacterium. Taxonomy (GTDB): domain Bacteria; phylum Bacteroidota; class Bacteroidia; order Chitinophagales; family Saprospiraceae; genus JAKVCT01. Next base: position 5,469 of record JAKVCT010000038.1, on the reverse strand, counting down.
CAAATCAGGTAATGTGAGAGGCCGAAATATAGAGCAATCTTCTACAGATAAGAAAGTAACGACTTAAAAATAACATAGAATAAGTAAGTAAATTATTTGATATTTAATAAAAAAAATAGGATATTTGCAGTCCTAAAAAACAAACTATGGCTAAACAAGGAGTAATTCGTCAAGACGGAACTATTACAGAGGCATTGTCAAATGCTATGTTTCGAGTAGAGCTAGAAGGGGGGCATATTATTGTAGCAACTATCTCTGGAAAAATGAGACTTAACTACATTAGAATCCTACCAGGAGATCGTGTGGCTGTAGAAATGTCGCCTTATGATTTGACCAGAGGGAGAATCATTTATCGATACAAATAAGGTATTCGTTTAGTTTCTTACTTGTACTAGTAGTTGAAAATTACAAATAGAATAATCGTAAGATATATTAACAAATCAGAATATAGATCATGAAAGTTAGACCATCTATAAAGAAAAGATCTGCAGATTGCAAGATCGTGAGACGTAAGGGGAAACTTTATATTATTAACAAGAAGAACCCTAAGTTCAAGCAACGTCAAGGCTAATCTTTTCAGAGGACTAGGTTTGATCCAACAAAATAAGAAAAATAGAATAATATTATGGCACGTATAGCAGGTGTTGATTTACCTAAGAATAAAAGAGGTATCATTGGTCTCACTTACATTTTTGGGATCGGAAAAACTTCGGCAAGAAATATTTTGGCAGAAGCAAGCATCGATGAAAATGTAAAAATCAAGGATTGGACGGATGAAAACATTAAGAGCATCCGAAATCTACTAACGGACAACTATAAGGTTGAAGGACAGTTGAGATCAGAGATCCAAATGAATATCAAGCGTTTAATGGATATTGCTTGTTTACGTGGCTTGCGCCATCGTAGAGGTTTGCCAGTTCGTGGTCAGCGTACACAAACCAATGCTAGAACAAGAAAAGGTAAACGTAAGACGGTAGCGAACAAGAAGAAGGCAGGTAAATAATTAATAATAATCATTATCCATTTAGATAAGTTATGGCTAAATCTAAGAAAGTTAAAAAAAAGAAGGTAAAGGTAGAAGCTCAGGGACAAGCTCACATACAAGCCACTTTCAATAATATAATTGTAACGCTTACTAACAAGCAAGGTCAAGTTATCTCTTGGTCATCTGCAGGTAAGGCTGGTTTTAGAGGTTCTAAGAAAAATACACCTTATGCAGCACAGATTGCAGCTAGTGAGGCTTCTAAGGAAGCACATGATTATGGTTTGAGAAGTGTAGAAGTATTCGTGAAAGGACCTGGATCTGGACGTGAAGCTGCTATCCGTGCAATAGATAACAATGGAATTAGAGTGACTAAAATCCAGGATGTAACTCCTATTCCTCACAATGGTTGTCGTCCTCCTAAAAAGCGTAGAGTATAATAGCTTGGGACGAGTGCTACTCATTTTATAACTAAGACTATTCAAATTGATATAATATAATGGCAAGATATACTGGACCCAAGACTAAAAAATCTAGAGCTTTTGGAGAGCAAATTTACGGGTACGACAAATATTTTGAAAAAAAGAAATATTCTCCTGGTCAGCACGGCCCGTCTAAAAGACGTAAGCAAAAATCAGACTATGCTATTCAGCTAATGGAGAAGCAAAAAGCAAAATATACCTATGGGGTATTGGAACGTCAGTTCCGTAAGCTTTTTGAAAAAGCATCTCGCAAAGATGGTGTAACTGGTGAGATCTTACTACAGTTATTAGAGTCTAGACTAGATAACGTTGTTTATCGTTTAGGTATTGGTAATTCTAGAAGAGCTGCTCGTCAGTTGGTTAATCACGGACATATTGCTGTAAATGGAGTTGTTACAGATATCGCTTCATGTACACTTCGTCCTGGAGATGTAGTGAGTGTACGTGGAAAATCTCAAGGTATGCAGGTTATACTAGATACTTTGGCATCTAACAGAGCTCAAGCTCAGAAATATACTTGGTTACAGTGGAATGGGGAGAAGATGGAAGGAACATTCTCTAATGCACCTGCAAGAGAGGATATCCCTGAGAATATCAATGAACAGTTGATTGTAGAACTTTACTCTAAGTAATTGAAAAATTACGATTCATTATATTGGTTTTTTAGAACTTCTTGTGGAGTTCTAAAAAATCATTTTTGTATGTATAGCCGCTTCGATATTATAATCAAAAACATCACATCTATAAATTTATGAGTCTTTTAAACTTTCAAACACCTGATAAGATCTTATTGCAAAAAGCCGATGATTTCTACGGAATCTTTGAATTTAAGCCTTTAGAGTCAGGTTTTGGACAAACAATAGGAAATTCACTTCGTCGTGTTTTGCTTTCTTCTTTGGAAGGACATGCTGTATCTGCAATTCGTATCAAAGGAGTAAGTCATGAGTTTTCGACTATCGAAGGAGTTGTAGAAGATGTAGTGGATATCATTTTGAATATGAAACAAATCCGCTTGAAGTATTTGTTAGATGATGATGATGATAGCCCTCAGAAAGTATATGTGACAATCTCAGGTAAAGATAAATTCTTGGCAGGGGATATTGGAGAACACACTAATGTTTTCCAAATTACTAATCCTGATTTAGTAATTTGTCACTTAGAGCCTTCTATTACTTTGGAATTGGAATTGACTGTAACAAAGGGTAGAGGTTATGTTCCTGCAGAGGAAAATATGCCAAAAGATGCTCCTATTGGTTATATCCCAATTGATGCTATTTATACACCAATCAAGAATGTTCGTTATTCTGTATCTAGTAGCCGTGTTGGTCAACGTACAGATTATGAGCGTTTGTCGATTGAGATTGCTACGGATGGTACTATCCATCCAGAATATGCGATCAAAGAGGCAGCTAAGATTTTAATTCAACACTTGATGTTGATCACTGAAGAGAAGATTAAATTTGATGATGATTCTAAAGAGAAGGATAATGTGGTGGATGAGCATATCTTACATATGCGCAAGTTGTTGAAAACTTCTTTGGAGGATTTAGATCTTTCTGTACGTGCTTACAATTGTTTGAAAGCTGCCAAAATCAATACTTTGGGTGATTTAGTTCATTACGAAACACATGAATTATTGAAGTTCCGTAACTTTGGTAAGAAGTCTTTGGTAGAGATTGAAGAATTACTACAAGAGAAGAATCTTACATTTGGAATGGACTTATCCAAGTATAAATTAGACGAAGAATAAATTATATTTTATAAATAGAACTACAGTAACTGAATAAGTTTAAACAACTGAAAAGTGCTGTGAAGTTATTAATTTTTTAATCCAATGAGACACGGTAAAAAGTTTAATCACTTAGGTCGTAAGAAAGGACACCGTACAGCTATGCTTAGAAACATGGCATGTTCTTTAATCGAGCACAAACGTATTCGCACTACCTTAGCTAAGGGAAAAGCAATCAAAAGATTTATTGAGCCATTAATCACTAAATCTAAAACCAACACTACGCATTCTCGTCGTGTTGTATTCTCTTACTTGCAGAACAAGGAGGCATTGAAGGAATTGTTTGGAGATGTAGCAAACAAAGTAGCTAATCGTCCTGGTGGATATATTCGTATCTTGAAAATGGGTTTCAGACCAAGTGATGCTGCAGATATGTGCTTAGTAGAATTGGTAGATTATAACACTGAAGTATTAGAATCTCAGGCTGGAGGACGCAAGCGTACTCGTCGTGGTAGAAGAAAGAAAAATAAGGCTGCTAATACAGAGAATGTAGAGAATACTACAACTGAGACTACAGAAGATAACACAGATACAGAAGATAAAACAGAAGCGTAGTCTATCTATAAAAAGATTTACTATTAATTATCTAAAAAAGCCATCTCAATAAATATGAGATGGCTTTTTGTATTCCAAGGTTCTTTTACTTAAGTAAGTTCAATACTCTTTATGCCATTTCGTCGTATTTTTCAATTATTTGACCAAACCTTACATCGAGTTTTAGGAAAGGAGTTAGATGCTAAACTACGAAGCTTCTTTCTCAATGGAGCCTACAAATCACTATTTATGCAGCTTGCTCTATCTGCTCTGACCCTAATCACTACGATTATAATTGCAAGGTTAGCGGGAGATAGTGGATTTGGGATCTACAGCCTAGTTTTTACCTGGATATCTGTGTTGGGGGTTGCAGCAGTATTTGGGACAGATGATTTATTACAAAAAATACTCCCCATACATAAAAGCAAAAAGAACTTTCCCAAGCTAAAAGGAGGATGGATTTGGGCAAATCAATTGGTGCTGTTGGGTGGAGGAGCTTTAACTCTTGTGTTTGCCTTAGTTGTTAATTTCGGGCAAGTCAAAGGGTTATCTAATTACGCTTTTTATTATAACCTAGCCTTACCTGTAGTAATTTGCTTTGCATTGATGCATACAAATCAAGCTGCACTGAGAGCAATGGGGAATTTTGGTATTGGTCAACTAGCAGAAAAAATTATTCAACCACTAGCATTTATTGTTGTGTTGGGATTGTGGTATTTCTTGGCGACAGTAGTATTGGATGTTGATGTGATCTTGGCTAGAACTATTTCTTTTGTAGTTGCTGTAGTTGCAGCATTAGGGCTTGTGGTCTATCATCTCTGGTTGAAATATAAAACCATTCAGGCCGAATATGAATATAAAACATGGACAAAAAGCTGTCTTTATTTTGCAGCTATTTCTACTCTATATTTCTTAAATACCCGGTTAGATATTTTATTCTTAGGTTTCTTTGAAATTAACCCTAAAGAGATTGCCTATTATAATGTTGCACTCAAGTTTACAGATTTGATTTTAATCCCTTTCTTGGTCGTTTGTACGGTAACTATGCCTATGTTCGCTGAACTGTATGCCAATGCTGCTCAGCAAAAACTACAACATTTATATACAAGAGTAACCCAACTGGTTACAGTAGTTGTTGGTTTAGGAGCTTTAGTTTTAGCTATTTTTGGAGAATTCTTTCTAAATTGGTACGGAACAACTTTTCAAGAAGGGTATCAGGTATTACTTATTTTAACTGTTGTGAAAATTATACATGTAGTAGTTGGACCTGCAAATTTATTATTGATGATGATTGGGTTCGAAAAAGCAGTGGCTGCTGTGCTAGCTCTTAGTGTAATTGTGACAGCACTCTTACACTATACTTTTATTCCAATATGGGGAACAGCAGGTGCAGCCTGGGCTAGTTTGATTGGGCTCTGTGTTTTTGAGCTTGGAGTAAGCTGGGTTGCCTGGCGCAAAGCGAGAATATGGACTTCTGTACTAGGACGATCTCTGAGTCTGCTGTCTAAGAAGAACTAAAAGATAGCGAAAATTTGAAAAGCGTATAGATTATAATTACTTTTGTTTGCTTCAGATTATAAAGATTCCATCAATTTCTGATTGGAGTAAGTAGATAGCCACAATTAATTTGTATTTAATTCAATCAGCCTTTTTGTGCTGCACTTCGTTAAAAAGCCTCGTGA
>JAKVCT010000379.1 GCA_022448995.1 Saprospiraceae bacterium | reverse complement strand
GCTTCGCTGAGCCCTTCGGGGTTTTCGCCTCGTTCAGCATCAAAAAACCTTGTGAATTATTATAAAATTAATTACGTCCACCTACTTAGATGGGTGAATAGTTCCACAGAATATTTTTGTTACAAAAATTTTAGCAGTCTGTAATAAATATTTATAACCAGGTCTTTTATTAGTGCAGTCGCTAAAGGGTTTAGTGAAACTAAAGATTTGCGCTTTAGTTCGAGATAAATAGGTTAGGAGACTTCGTGTAAGTTGACTAGCTGCACAAATGAGGAATTTATGCTACTTACAATTCCATTCCTAATTGTCTTTAATAAAGACACTAAATTTAGACATGCTTTTAGTAGGGGTAAACAGACAAATAGAAAATTAAGCTTTTTCAAAAAAGAAAAAAAAACAGCTTTTTTAAAAAACGTAGAGGTTCAGAGATGAATTTGGGTTTGGAAAGTTTAATACAAGTTGTTTATTTTTTAATAAGTAAGTGATCAGAATAAAGTATAGGAAAATTCATAAGATTTTTTGATGGCTAACAAGGCAAAAACCTCGAAGAGCTCAGCGAAGCTAAACGCAGTCATAGCCCGCGAAGCGGTCAGAGGCGAAGCCGACTAGTGGCAAGCTCTGCTGCCACCATAGCTATGGCGAGTATTTTTAACAAAGTTAGACGCAAACCTCGAAGAGCTCAACGCAGTTAAAAGGCTGACTGAATTAACTATAATTAATTGTGATCAATTGCTTAAAATGGCAGTATTTGTTTGAGTAATTTGTATTACAGATTAAAGACTATTTAAGACTATTTTTTTTACGCTTCACAACATGTTTACCTAATATGCGCAAGTTTTCCGCTTTGACTTCAGGATGTTTACGATGTCCCCAAAGTTTGGTACTTGCTTTTTTAGCAGCTGTAGCTAAATCAATAACAGGCTTAGGATACTGAAATTGGATAGAATAAGTAGCCAAATCAATAGGAGTCATCAGCCAAGGTGTATGAATAAATTCGGTAGGTAGCTCCTTGAGTTCGGGCAACCATTCTTTAATGAAAAGCCCTTTGGGATCGTGATCTTGTGACTGTTTGATCGGATTATACATTCTGATAGTATTAATACCAGTCACACCTGCCTGCATCTGAAACTGTGGATAATGAATGCCTGGTTCATAATCCAAGAATTGGCGTGCAATGAAATAGACACCTTTGCGCCAATCACAATCAAAGTGTTGGCAAAAAATAGAAACCAACATAGCACGCATCCGAAAATTGATCCAGCCTGTAGTTTTTAAACAGCGCATACAAGCATCCACCAAAGGAAAACCTGTTTTGGCATCTTGCCAAGCTTGTATCAAATCGGGATTATTATCATAGCTCAAAAGTTCATAACCTCTATTGATACAATGTGTTTCATAGCTGCATTCCATTTCAAACTTTTGGATAAAATGGCAACGCCATTTTAGGCGCGTAAGTAGTCCATTGAAGCTTCGCTTATTATTGGGATAATTTGGATGTTTCTTGACATACTGATAAACCTGTTTGACCGATAAATTCCCCCAAGCCAAATAAGGCGAAATTCTTCCACAAGAACGTCGGCTTTCTTTAGGTTTGGAGATATAACGACTATAATTTCTACCTCGATCTTGACAAAAAGAAGCTAGATATTTCCAAGCATATTGCTCACCTGCAGGTTGGTAAACAGAAGGGTAGATGCTTAGCTTTTCTACTAGGGAATTGGGGAGTGGAAAAGGATGCTTTAGTTCATTTAATCTACTAACACTGTAATTGTTGGCAAAAACTCCTTGATTCATAATTGTATACCACTGCTTGTCCCAATCTGTTCGGTTGCGCAAGCCACGAATAATGCCATCTCGCTGAAATTCTTGCCACTGAATTCCTTTGGATTTGAATAGCTGAGCTACCTTTTTATCTCGATTCCAAGTGGTCTGTATGCCGCTCTCTTGGTAAGAAAAAACCTGTTGTATGTCAAACGTGTTGGATAGATAATTAAAAACATCTTCTGCCGCTGCATAAAAGGTCAATACCTGCCGATTGTAAGTCCCAAGTACAGCATTCATACTTTGGATAGAATGATAAATAAACCGCAAATGACGCAAGTCACAATCTGGATAAGCTAGAGCAGATGGTTCAAGTATATAGATCGAAATATAATTTATAACAGCTTGTTCAGCAGCCCAAAAGGCTGCATGGTCTTGCAAACGTAAATCGCGTTTGAGCCAAACGATATTGAGTTTTTCTAGTGGTGGAGTGGACATGGTTACAGAGCTTACTTGTTGATTAAACAATAAAAATTAAGTCTGGTTGAGCTACCTTCTTAGGAAAGTCTTATCTTTATTCTAATGGAAATATTCTTGTCCACTATTTTGAAAAACACCATATATTGAGTAATCAGTTTGGTGAATTATTTAATGACTTTATGTCTTCTTCTAGGACATATATCAAATCCTAAACCGAAATGAGATTTACCTTTTTATTGATTCCGTTTCTATTTTCTTCTTTTCAAAACGATTTATCAAATTATAATTTCATGGATAAGATTAAACAAGAGGCATTGCTAGATGCTCATTCTAAATATATTAAGTTAAAGCAATTTTATGATCAACATCAGGATGTACTAAAGGATAAAATACCTACTGATGCTTTAAAAATTATGGAAAAAGCTGCTAAGGATTTTGAGGGGTATGGGGATTTGTTGCAGGGGCAAATGGAGGATCAGGATAACATACCAAAGAAGGAGTTTATTGATGAGGTCTTAGAATTGATGGAGAATTATAAAACTTCTGAGAATAAGAGTAATATAGCAAATTTGAGTCAATATAGTGTTGATATTGAACAGTTTAGAGGTCTTTTTGGTGCAAGAGTTTTACCAAAACTAAAAACTCCATTTTTTAAGGAATTAGCCAACGAAATTAGTAAAGCAAATACAATATCAGATATTAATGGAATACTGAACCGTTATATTGGACTCAAAAAAGCAGATTTAGCTAAACATTATAAAGTAGAGAATAATAAGGAATACTATAAAGGAGAGAGTGTTGAAACGTATCTTTTAGCATCAGATTTGGATGTCATAAAACTTACAGATTCATTCATAGAAGAGTCAATAAACGATCTTAACTATGAACCATATGCAAATGTGAATGAAAAATTCAATAATTGGATATCTTTAGAGAAGACTAGTTTAAAAGAATTAAAAACTCAGTCCAATAATTTTCAAATCACCAATTCTCAAAATGTAGTTAGTGGAGTGGAGACTTTGCTGTCCTCTTATCCAGAATTGGCAACAGATATTGTTAAGCAAATTCCAAAAGAGGAAGATATAACAGTAGTGAGTTTATGTGATTTGTTTTCAGCTAATTTAGAAACGATTCAGAATACCAATGATCTAGAATTGTATTCTATTACAAACAGTCAAATGGACAACTTGATGAAATTATCCTCTAGTGCAGATACTGGAGCAATTATTTCTAATAGAATAAAGGGACATATAAAACCTTCAGAAGTTATCCAAGATATTAATAAATTTGCTTCAGATTTTAAAAATTTATTGATTGCTGATACGCTTTTAGTTGCGAATCAATTTGATAATGCTAAAAATAATTATACAATTGATTATCCTGCATTCAGTAGTAGCGTATATCAAATGTTAGAAATACGGAGAGATTGTGATAAAGCAGTAGTTAAGAGTATATTGGGAAGGGTGAAAGCGAAATTTGCCTCAAAATTAACTGTAAAATATCAAGATTTTGTCACAGAATATAAGTCTGCCATAGTAGCAACTAGCGAAAACCCTAAGGTGTTTTTTGAGATTTATGGAAAGGAAAAATGTGGATTGCCAAGTAGTTATAAATTAGATATTATTGCATCTAGTGTGAATGATTATGCAGATCCAATCAATGCTGATGAAATGTCTGAAACCTATCACCATTATCTAAAGACGGTGGCACGTGTTTTAGATGAAGTAGCTACGAAGAATGGGTGGAGTGATTCCACATTGTTTAGTGTGGATAAGATCAATACTGAATTTGGAGGTTTGTTTAAAGAACCTATTTTCAACTTTAATTTAGCATCGATTATTTATGATAATCATTGGAAGGTTATGACTAGTTCGTTATCTGGTAATTGTACCTTAGAAAAATTTAAGGAGCAATTTGATCTTGTAATGAATAATGAAATTCCAGCACAGGCAGCCTTAAAATCTTTCTTTGAAAAAGAATTAGAAAATTCCC
>JAKVCT010000378.1 GCA_022448995.1 Saprospiraceae bacterium | reverse complement strand
AAGAGTAGGAGAGTGCAGAAATTAAGAAACGTTACAAGTATAACGTGAAACATTCTACGTTTAAAGTGTATACTATTTCAAGTATATTACCACAAGCTTCACATTAAACATCAAACTTGTCATTTGTCACGTGAAAAGAGTAGGAGAGTGCAGAAATTAAGAAACGTTACAAGTATAACGTGAAACATTCTACGTTTAAAGTGTATACTATTCTCAGCATATTACCAAAAATATCACATTAAACATTACACTTGTCATTTGTCACGTGGAAACGGTAGGAGGATATAAAAACTAATAAACGTTACAAGTGTAACGTGTAGCGTTTTAAATGTGGAAAAATATATTGATGTGCAGACTGACTATTTTAAAAAAGCTTATTCTAGAAGCTTTTCTTGATATGCTATCACCCACATACCTTGAATTGCTTTTTCGCGCTCAGAAACGAATATAAGGAGGATTTTAAAGATAAATACTGATAGATTTTCTGCTACTTAACTATTGGATAGAAGAAAATAGAAGAAATGAGGTATATAAAGGTCTTTTTTACTCCATTTTGAACATGTTACATTTGTCACGTGAAATTTTTAACGTGCATTTACAGTATCTTTTTTAACGTGTAATGTTTCAAGTTACACGTTAAAAGCGTATGTAAATAAATTTTACTGTACTACTGAGTTCATTTTGCACGCGAAACATCAAACTTGGAATTGAAAACGGGAAACATTACACGTGTAACATTTCCCGTTTAAGTTGCTATCTACATAAGTAGAGAGATTATTTATGTAGCATCCTTCACACGTTTACTTTGTAAAGTTTTACAGTGAAACCAACAATCCATAGACTGTTCTTTGATGATAGTTCACTAATTTTTCAGCTAACCTTGAAGAACTTCTTAGTTAAAGAACAGAAAAAACTAACTACTGATATTATAAAATGCTAGATCTTAACCACATTTTTACCAAAGCTCTTCTTTAATTTACGTAAATCACTTTTTTTAATTGGATTGGAAAATAAGGATAAAAACTTTAGTTTTTTCAGCTCGGTAATCCCTGGAGGAACCTCACTGATTTGATTATTGCCTAAATATAGATCGTGTAAATTGGGTAAACTACCTATATTAGCAGGCAAGTTATTGATATTATTACTTTGTAAGTCTAAAATCCTAAGTCGGGTAAGATTTTGAATACTACTAGGTATTTTTTGAATTTGGTTATCTGACAAATACAGATCTTCCAGCTCCTGACTCCAATTGATAGCATTAGGAAATTGCTTGACTTTATTTTCTCTAAGATCCAACATTTGCAGTCGGGACAAACCCGTCAAGAAATCAGGAAAAGTCTCAAAATTATTTTTTTTCAGACAGAGAATCTTCAAGTTTTTAAGTTGAGCCAATTCATCAGGTAAAGAAGAAAGTTGATTATCTCCAAGATCTAATATCTCTAATTGTGTTGCTAGACCTAAGTTTTTTGGGATATCTTTTAACTCATTTCCCCAGAGGTATAAGCCACGTAGAGCTTCTAAGTTGCCTAGGGTAGGAGGGATACTCTGTAGATCATTATGCCAAAGATAAATTTTCTCTAAGGCTTTTAATTTTCCTATAGATTTAGGTAATTGTGAAAGGCGATTATTCCATAAATACAATTCTTTAAGTTTATCTAAGTTACTAAGTACATTTAGAGACTCATGTTTGTGAATCATATTACTATTGATATCCAGAAAGTATAGTTGTTTTAGCTTGGCAACTACCTTAGGAACCTCTTCTAACAAATTATCAGAAAGATCTAAAATCTGTAGATTATTTAACTTAGCAAAACTGGAAGGAAGCTCTTGGATTTCACCTCCATGCAGTCTTAACTCTTGCAAGTTGGTAAGTTGAGCTATACTATCCAGTGTTTCTTCTGTTACTGTTTTATTGTACAATTCGAGTGATAAACGATAAACATCTTTAATATTGTCGTGAGCATTTTCAAGTGATACATAACGAGGTTTATTCTCTAGCTCTTTCTTGCTCAGTAATTGAGCATTGGCCATATTTGTACCAAAAAATACAAGGATGGAAAATAAAAATAAAAAAGATAATTTCCTGAAGGACATATCTGTAATTTAGTTATGAATTGATCTAAAAATAGTTAGCTACCACACAAGTCCCCAAAAGCTTAGGGTTGTTGCTTTTTTGTGTTCTTACAGCTTCACTACAAAACAAAAAAATAGTTTTGTTATGCTTACTAGGCACTTATCTATTTCTAAATAATTACGGATTTCAATGAATTATTCTTGATACCTCTATGCTGATTATCTTTAGTTTGTTACTGCAATTAAAAAAAGGATTTGGTTAACTAAAATAAACCAAACCCTTTCATAAACAATAAATTATATTTAAGATATCTGCAGTAGATCAGACTAATTAAGCCTTTCCTGATAGCTATCCCAGCCTATATTTCTATATTCTGCAGCTTTTTTTGCAATATCCTCAGCCTGGTATATTCCACGCCCAACAATCATTACATCTACACCACGTTTAGTGAAGGCTTCACTAGGAGGATTGTAGACTTGGCCATGTTGATCACCCTTAGAATCGATATTGATACCTGGTGTAAACATCATTAAGCCAGCACTCTCTGGTCTGTAATTCTGTGCGACAACTCCCAAGACAACATCCTTATTATTCTCAGCAATTCTTATAGCCTGTTCTGTATAATTTTCAGAAGTCAAGGTATCTTGAGTAGACATCTCAGCTACAATGATTAATCCTGTGTTATTAAGATATCCTGTAGAACGAAGTGCATCAATACTAGAAGAACCAGCAATTACGTGCACAGTCACAGCATCTGCCCAATCTGCAATTGAGAAAGGAGGAGAAGTAAACTGCTGCTTGACAATATGCCCGATATCTGCAAATTTACGATCTTCTAAGATGATGAAATTATGCTTTTCAGCAATTTTTTTCAATTCAATGACCAATTCACGATCAAAATCCTGGATATTATCAATATGCGTTTTGAGCATACAAATATGAGGACCCACTCGATTAGCCAACTGTAAGAGTTCTCGTTTGGTACTAACATCAGCAGAACAACAAAGATTACTACGTTTTGCTGTGATGATGTTGATAAGACGTTTAGCAACAGGATGTTCTGCTCTCAACTTTATGTTGCGATAACTCCAAGAAGGAACACTTACCCCTTCTTTACGCAGTTGCTCAAAGTTGATACTATTGTTCCGGATAAATTCTTGAGTATCTTCAGCTTGCTGCTTAGAAATTTTGTTGTATTCTAACAAAACACTTAAGATTTCATCCATTTCATAAACACAATGCACTCGGTAACCGTGTGATTCTAGTGCAGGTACACCACCTTGCATTCTGTTGACAATAGCCAAAACATCTGTTGTTTGTAAACCTTCCTTTTTCAAGGCCTCTAAGGTTTCAATCATACTGATTCCACTACTGATGACATCATCTAAGATGATACATTTCTGTCCTTTTTCAAAAACACCTTCTACAATCTTCTTTGTGCCATATTTCTTGGCTTCTTTTCTTTTGACGATCATAGGCTTTCCATAAAGGACAGACATAGTAGAACTAATAGACAAAGCAGCATAAGGAACACCACAAAGGTGATCAAATTCTAAGTCTTTAGCAATCTCCCAAAGTTGCTCACTAATATCTCTAAGGATATTAGGATCTCCAATGATTCTTCTAAAATCTAAGTAGAAAGGAGATAGTAATCCACTTTTTAGTGTAAATGATCCAAACTTTAAAACTCCAAGTTCGAATAATTTTAGGACAAGTTCTTTTTTCTGAGTTGACATATTTAATGTAATTTTGCGCAAAACTAAGGAATTCTATGCTTCTTTAACAAGCATCTCACAAATAAATTTAATCTAAATATGTCTATAGATTTAAGTACCCGTATTGGAAACGTACAATTAGATACCTGTTTTTATAATGCTTCGGGGCCTCGTTGTACCACAAAAGAAGAATTACACCAACTTGGACAAAGCCAATCGGCTGCAATCTTAACTAAAAGTTCTACACTAGAACTAAGAGAGGGAAACCCTAAACCACGCTATGTAGAAAATGAGTGGGGGAGTATTAACTCAATGGGTTTGCCTAATAAAGGTTATTTGTATTATACAGGCTTAATCGAAGAAATGGCAACTTACAACAAGCCTTACTTTATATCTGTTTCAGGTCTAAGCTTGGACAATAATCTAAAAATGCTAGAATACTTGAATGGTTTGGAGGGAATCAGTGGTATAG
>JAKVCT010000377.1 GCA_022448995.1 Saprospiraceae bacterium | reverse complement strand
CCACCAAACAAACCAGAAACAGGATCTACTGCATATAAGGAATCCATTGTGGAGTCATTCGGTTCTAAGAAAATACGTTTTTCAGAAGCAATTCCAGAATTGAGATAAAGAATATCTGGTTTAAATCCAGGATGATAATACCGCAACTGATAATTGACTTTTTTCTTGATTTTAGCTACCCAGCATTCACAAAGTTCTTTGCTATAAGTCATGTAGCTAGGTGATTGTAAAGTAGGGCCATCATCAGTTGAAATAATTCTGCGTAGTTCAAACCTTAAGTTTTGAACTGCTTCATTATAATAAAGAGCACCCTCTAGATCTTTGTCATTGGCTTCTACAAATACTTTGTAAACAATGGAGTCATTTCTTTGAGCATTGGCTTGCCATGCAAAGAAGAATATAAAAACTAATAATTTTAATCTATTGATTGTCATGGTCTTAAAATTCTTGTATTCCTAAATTAAACATCATAAAAGCGAGTTTGTCTGCAGACTCTTGAATACGCATATCTGTTGGTTTTCCAGCTCCGTGTCCAGCTTTTTTATCAATACGAATGAGGACAGCTGGTCTTCCTGTTTGAGCCGCTTGCAGCGCTGCAATAAACTTGTAAGAATGTGCAGGAACTACTCGATCATCATGATCTGCTGTTGTAACAAGTGTAGCTGGATAATTCTGAGGTTTGGTATTGTGGACAGGAGAGTAGTTATATAAGTACTCAAACATTTCTTTACTCTCCTCACTAGTACCATAATCAGTAGCCCAAGCATGTCCAATAGTAAATTTGTGGTAACGTAGCATATCTAGAACACCAACAGCAGGCATAGCTACTTGGAACAAATCGGGACGTTGTGTCAAACAAGCAGCCACTAAAAGTCCTCCATTAGATCCTCCTTGGATAGCTATTTTTCCTTTGGAAGTATATTCTTCCTTGATTAAGTGTTCTGCGGCAGCGATGAAATCATCAAATACATTTTGTTTTTGCAGTTTTGTTCCAGCCTTATGCCATTTTTTACCATATTCACCACCACCACGGAGATTAGCTACTACATAAATTCCTCCTTTTTCTAAAAAAGGTAAGTAAGATAGCGCAAATCCAGGAGTTAAGCTGGTATTAAATCCTCCATAACCATATAGTAGAACTGGATTTTTTCCATTGCGTTTCATACCATTCTTGTAGGTAACAAACATCCGAACATCAGTCCCATCCTTACTCTTATAGGTGATTTGATCTGTTTTATAGTCACTAACATTGAATTTAAGCTCTGAGTTTTTCCAAATAGAGGTACTCAAATCATTAAGATTGAAGGTGCAGATAGTGGGAGGAATTGCATAAGAAGATATCGTAAAAAAACCTTTGTTATCAGTCTTCTTTCCACTAACACCACCAATAGTTACAGGGACACCTTGACCGACTTTGAGCTCTATAGGAAGTTTTAAGCTTCCTTCGAATTTACCAGTTTTGGAAAAAACTTTTAGTTTACTGCTAGCATGTTCCAAATAGCTGCAAATCCAGCGATTATTCATGATCTTGACAGACTTTAATACATGCTCCGTTTCTGGGATGATATTTTTCCAGTATCGAGGTTCAGGTTTTTCTAAATCTACAGCTACTAATCTGTAATTAGGTGCACTATGGTTCGTTAGGATGTAGAGGATTTTGTCCTCATTATCAATTACACTGTGATCATTATCAAAATTATCAATTAACTTACGCACCAATGGATTTTGTTCTTTCATGTTTTGGTAGTAGATCCCGTTTCCACTAGTCGTTTCACCTGTAGACAAAATAAGATAATTCTCATCTTCAGTTGTGTAAGCATAAAAACGTCTATTGGGTGCACTGTGATCATTATAAACATTAAGATCTGCTTCTTGTGAAGTTCCTAACTTGTGATAATAAACTTGATGGAACTGATTACTTACAGTGTATTTATTTTCCGTCTCTGTTTTGTCATAGCGACTGTAATAGAA
Organism: Saprospiraceae bacterium; assembly: GCA_022448995.1. GTDB lineage: Bacteria > Bacteroidota > Bacteroidia > Chitinophagales > Saprospiraceae > JAKVCT01. Next base: position 2,309 of record JAKVCT010000377.1, on the reverse strand, counting down.
CCCATCCTTGTACCAAGATATTCCAGAATAGCGAATCCAGTCGACCTTGTCACTCAAGACTTTCCCTGTAGCAGTTTCCATTACTTTGACTGTTCTCCAGTCAGATCCAGAAGCCGAAATAGCATAGGCCACATATTTTCCATCTTTAGAAAAAGAAAGTCCTCCAAGAGAGCTTGTTCCATCCTTAGAGAAGCTGTTAGGATCTATGAAGACCTTAGGTTTACCCTTGAGTCCTTTTTGTTGATAGATAATAGACTGGTTTTGTAAACCATCATTTTTATAGAAATAATAGAAGTCTCCTTCCTTAAAAGGAGCAGAGTATTTTGCGTAATCCCACAACTCTTTTAATCGATCGAAGATAGCTTGACGATAAGGAATTGCTGAGACATAACGACTTGTGAGTTGGTTTTGTTGGTCAATCCACTCAGTGATCGCTTCAGTTTGTTTTCCATCTTCATCTTCTAACCAACGATAAGGATCTTTGACTTTTGTGCCAAAGTAATCATCTTCCTGTTGGACCGTTTGGGTCTTAGGATATGTAATAGCTAATTTAGATGGATCTTTTATGTATTTTGGTTCCATAGAGTTTATAGAATCAGTATTAGAATTGGATGATAAATTTATTACTTCAGAGTCGGTGGTTTTAGTATCTTGAAGGCAAGCAGTACAGACTAAAAGGATTGGGACTATAAGGGTTAGTGGTTTTATAATTGCTTGAAACGCCATAACTTAACTTTTGTTTTAGGTTAGCGAAGTAGTTCTGTGTGTTGGATTACTCCAATAAGGGCTTGTAATTGAGTTATCTTTCATCAGCAAGTTAATAAAAATCTTGTTTATTAGAGTTTATTACGAATAGTTTTGTATTCAAAATTACTTCTTGCACTACTATTCTTTGTTATGTACTCGACTTTGTAGCCTTGAAAAGGTTTGGAGGCGAAGCTGACAGTGGTATGCTTTGCTACCATCTCTGTTATAAGTCTCCGAGCAAGCTTGACTAGTTGTGCAAGCTAACAATCTGTGCTCCATACAACTCTAGTTGTAATAAACTCTATTTAGCTTGATTAATTGAAGAAAAAAAGAAAAGCATTTGCCTTTCTTTGCGATAAAGATCTATTTTGTGGCAACTATGGAACCTGGTTTTTGTTATATTGGCGCTACTTAGGCGATTTAGTAAAAGTAGGCTTAGTTATCAAATCAAAAATTAAGAAAAAATATAGATGGATATTCGTTTTGTTCCCAGAGATGAAATAGAGAAAAATCGTTGGGATGGATGTGTACATTATGCACCCAATGGTTTTATTTATGGTTACACTTGGTATTTGGATAATGTTGCAGAGAATTGGGATGGTCTTGTAGAAGGTAATTATGAGTCTGTATTTCCATTAGTTTGGAATAAAAAGATGCTTGGTATAAAGCAGATTTATCAGCCTTATTTGTGCCAACAACTAGGTGTATATTCCATGAATGCTTGCTCAAAACCTCGTTTGCAGGCCTTTTTGGATGCTATCCCAAGGGAGTATAAGTTTATTGGAATGAATATGAATGATCGCAATAATTTGATCAAGAATATTGATGGCTTGACCACCGAGCGACGTTCTAATTTTTTATTGGCGCTGAATCGTTCGTACGAAGAGATCCGAGCAAACTATAGTACTAATCTAAAACGAAATATCGCAAAGGGAAAAAAGCATAATCTGTATATTACAGCAGGGGTGAAACCTGAGAAATTTGTAGATGCTTTAAGAGCTTACCACGAGGAGCATAAAAAAGGCTTATTCCCCGAAGAGATTTATCACACTGCCTTGCGTATCATTTATAATTGTTTGCACAGAGGTTTAGGTAATATTATGGGAATTTATCTAGATGGCTCTGATCAGTTTTGTGCGGCTATTTTTCAGATGTACTCAGGAAGCCGAATAATCAATCTTCTGAACGTAACAACCAACGAAGGGAGAGAGGTAGGTGCAATGCATTTCCTTTTGGACGAAATTATACAGCAGAATGCTGGACGTCCCGTAGCCTACGACTTTGAAGGATCTAATATTGAGAGTATTGCTCGATTTTATAAAAGTTTTGGCGCTTCGGATACTCCTTATTTTAGTATCGAACGGAATAATTTGCCTTGGTGGCTTCGTTGGTACAAGAATAAGAAATGATTTGGTGGTTTTTTGCGTATGTTATGAGTTGCCTCCTTCGCCAGCCCTGTGTAGAGGGCTGACGGAACCAATATAAACTTTTGTTTTTTAGCTTAATAGTTCGTTAATTTTTTAATTGTCTTACTGATTGATGATCAATGTTTTGTCGAAAAT
>JAKVCT010000376.1 GCA_022448995.1 Saprospiraceae bacterium | reverse complement strand
ATTCTTTTTTGTAATAGGATTTTTCTTCAATGTACTTAACAAATATTACTTTAATAGTTAGTTAAAATAAATTAAGTAATAAGTATTGACACTTATTTTTCGTGATGTAATTAGACCAAATTTCTACCATCATAGGTAAGGCCTAATATTGTTGTGTTAATGAACATTTGCATAATTTTGTAAGATGTTTTTTATTGAAATTATTTATTTGCTGTTGTTGACACAAATATAGATCAGCTCTCAGGAGTTCGCAACTTTTTAAACACTACAAGAACACTACAATGTCAATGTAGTACCCCTACAAAAGGGCTACAAAGTGCTTGTAAATGCTTGATAATAAGTGTTTTATTTTGAAAAAATTATTTAAGGAAAATAAGCTGTTTATAGAAATAATATTCTGAATATTCTATGGTAAGAAAAATTAATATTGTCTTGTAGGAAGAATGAGTAAAGAGTAGAGTGACCTTTGGGAGGATAAGAGATATACTAAAAGAGAGGAAAGAGAGGTATCTTAATCTAAATGGTCTAAATCTTCTTTATTAACAGGTACAAGAGCTAAGACAAAGATCAATAATAGAAACAGAATAGCAACAAAACCAAGCTTGAAAAAAACATTGCTAGACTTATTTAATTGTGACAATGTGATAGAGCTTTTTGTTCCTACCCAAAGCAATATAAAAACTGTAAGTGTTGTTAGTAGAGAGATACCTGAGGTTGATTTTAATCGCATCATAGTCTTTAATTTTTATTGTTTTACAATTGTAAATATAAGTAAAACTATTAAAAAGGCAAAATAAAACTTTTATTTTTAGTTATGAAACTACTTTTTTTGTTTGTTTTTCTCTCGGTACAATTTACTTTTGCTCAATCTATTGAGGAGATAGGCTTGGCACATTCTCACAAAGACTATATTTATGTTAATGAGATTTATAATCGTTTATTAGAAAAAGTTGGAGATTTAAGATCTCAAACACCAACTTTAGTGGTTAGTGATAAATTAAAAGCTAAAATGGCAATTCATTTGGTAGAGGGAAGTAAGCATAGTATTCTTGTAGAGCAAACCATTGTAAAGGTTTGTCAATCTATGGGAGAAGATGGCAAAATTGCCATGGCTTTTCTACTTGGTCATGAGTTGACCCATTTCTACAGAGAACATGAGAATAACCCTGCATTTGCAGCTTCTAATGGTAACTTGGCGAAACATAAACATAATGAAAACGAAGCAGATACGCATGGAGCCTTATTAGCTTACTTGGCAGGTTATGATATTCTTAAAAAAGACGAAAGGAGCCAAGAAAATATAATTGCCGAATTTTTAGAATTGGCTTATACTGCCTACAATAAAGCAGACGATCTAGAAGGATACCAACCACTCAAACAGCGTAAGTTAGTTGTAGAGGGTATTGAAGAAGAAGTTGCGACTTTATATCAATTACATCATTTTGCCGTACTAGCACAAGTAGTTGGTTGGGATGAGCAAGCAGGTGAATGCTATCAATATCTGACGGATACTATCAATATCAAAACCAAAGATATTATTTATAACAGCTTACAAGCAGATATACAGTTAGCTGATATGTTATTGGCACAAAATGGTAGCATTTATGATGGTACTAAACAGTTATATTTATTTCCAACCATGCTAGAAGCTCAGAATCCTTTGCTCAAACACAAATCCTTCTTGAGAGGTGGTGCATTGAATTATGAACCTGGCCAGATTGATGCTTTGTTAAAGCGAGCGGTCGATAAGCTCGAGCAATTAGAGAAGCATAATGCTGCATACGTAAAACAATGGGCAGGAAGTAGTCTCTCAGCAGCACATTTACTACTGTTATCTTATCTGAATGAAAAATTTGAGGTGACTAAAGATAATGGTTTAAGTGCATTAATGAAGAGACAATTAGCACTAGATGGCAATATGGGGAAACTGAAGATGGCTAATACAATTTTAGAAAAAATACGAGACGAACTGACTGTAGAGGAGGATAAGGATCAACTTGCAATGGTTGCTTTAGCTCAGGCAATTATCTATGCGCATAAGAATGAGAATCAAGAAGCTAAAATTTCTTTTGAAGAAGCAGCTACGTTAAGTGAAAACTCTTCTGATTTCATCAAAAAACTTATCCAAAAGAATATTACAATTTACAGAACCGCTAATGATAGGTCTATGCAGGCTAAGAGTGATTATTCCAATCCGAGAGACGCTCAAATTATGGATGGAGTAGATGTTCGCCAAGATGTTATTGAAAGGCTCACGAAACAAGACCAAACCTCAGAAGCGTATCTTAAGTTCTTCGATCATTATAAATCTGTATTATATTCTAGTCGCAAAAAGATGGAATTTGCTTGTATCTACTATCCCCAATCTACTTTGTACCTTATGAAGCATCATGATGGGGTTAGCCAATCTATTACAGAGTTTTTCACAATACAGTTAACAAAGAAACTAAAAACCAAGGAGGGAATAAAAATTGGTGCTACACTTAGTCAGCTAGAAAAAATATATGGAAAAGGAAAAAGTAAGTCTAATATGACACTGGCACGAGATGGAGAACAGTTTATTTCTTATCCTGATTATAATTTATTATTCCGTTTGGGACAAGATGGCAAGGTGAAAGAGTGGGCTGTTGTAAAATATTACCGACGTTCAAGATAGGGGATTCAGAGGGAAGTATTTTGAGGCAAGACACTGGATTATCTTCACTAATCCTACATCAGTAGAATATCAAATATTTGATATTCTGGATTATTAAATACTCTGTAACACAAGTTAGTAGTTCGTAGATTTTTTAATAAAAAATCTACGAACTATTGTAGTATAAAGATGAAAATCTAAATGATTCCCACCTGTTTTCCGATAGATCTGTAGGTTTCTACAACTTTTTCCAAGTGCTCTCTCTTGTGAGTAGCCATAAAACTGTTACGCATCATTGCTTTACCAGGAGGTGTTGCTGGTGCAATAAAGACATTAACAAAAATACCTGCCTTGAATAGACCTGTCCAAAGCTTGAAAGCTTGTTCATCATCTCCAATCAATACAGGAACAATGGCTGTTTCTCCGTCGATAACATGAAAACCAGCATCTTTCAGGCCTTCACGTACAAAGTTGGCATTTTCGTACAATTGTTGAACACGCTCTGGTTCTTGCTCTAGAATATCCAACGCTGCTAAGGCAGCAGCCACAGATGGAGGCGTAGGAGAAGCACTAAAAATTAGAGCAGGAGAGTGGTGTTTGAGATAATTAATCACACGCTCATCACCAGCCACAAAACCACCAAGCGAAGCTAGTGTTTTGCTGAAGGTACACATAACCATGTCTACATCGTCAATCAAACCAAACTTAGAAGCAGAACCTCTACCACCTTCACCGACTACACCAAAGGCATGTGCATCATCGAGCAAAGTTTGTGCATTGTATTTTTTGGCTAACTTGGTAATCTCTGGAACATTAGCTACATTTCCAAAGGTACTAAATACCCCATCTGTAACAATGAGTTTACCTTTCTCCAAAGGAATTGAGCTCAATCGCTTTTCCAGATCAGCCATATCTTCGTGCTTGTAACGAATGACATTTACGCCTGTTCCGCCTTTGGCCATTAAGTTACCTGCTACAATACTTGCATGATTATCTTTGTCTGACAAAATATAATCCCCTCTTTTTACTAAAGGTTGGATTACTCCTTGACTTGTTTGATAGCCTGTACTGAATAATAAAGCAGCTTCTTTACCTACGAAGCGAGCTAAGCGCGCTTCCAATTGCTCGTGCAATTCAATAGTTCCTGTGAGAAAACGAGATCCGGAGCAACTTGTTCCATATTTGTCAAGTGCTCGAATAGCCGCTTCTTTTACTTTCGGGTGTGCCGTGAGTCCTAAATAATTATTTGATCCCGCCATGATTACTGGCTTACCTTCCATCTTTACCACAGGTCCTTCACTCTCTTGGATAGGTCTGAACCATGGGTAGATTCCTCTCTTTTTCACCTCATCTGCGCGGGTGTAATTATGACATTTGTCGAATAGACTAGGCAATGTTTTCGTATTTTCAGAATGCATTAGAAACTAAATTTAACGCCTCTAAGAAAAAAATTAAATGAATGATTAGATAAAATATATCTAAAAAAATATAATATATTGCAAGTCAAAGATAGTACATTTTTTGTCGTTTTTTTAAAAGAACCTCAAAAACTTAGCTAAAAAGCTTAAAATAGCTGTTTTTTTAACTAAAATTGAGATAATGTATTTTGGGTAGCTTATAAGCTTATTGAGCTATTGTGACAGGATTATATTATATTT
>JAKVCT010000375.1 GCA_022448995.1 Saprospiraceae bacterium | reverse complement strand
TCTACTTATGAAAATTTAACAGATTCAAAGTGGAAAGGTAGATTATTGATTCGTTCTTCGGGGAATATTTACAATCAGTCGCTTTTGGCATCTATCATCGCAAATCTAGGAGAGGAGAAGGCAAAAGAGTGGGCCTCAGGAACCTTGACAAATTTTGCTAGAGCTCCCAAAGGAAATGACCGTGATCAGGTAAAAGCCGTAGTTGCAGGAGAAGGAGATTTAGCTGTGGTCAATACTTACTATTTAGGTAAGCTTATTAACTCCAAAGATCCTGACGAAGTGATCGCTGGAAATGGAGTAAAAGTATTTTTCCCTAATCAAGAAGACCGAGGTACTCATATAAATGTGAGTGGAATTGGAGTAACAAAATATGCTCCGAATAAGGAAAATGCAATTAAGTTTATTGAATATCTATCAAGCATTGAAGTCCAAGAAACTTTTGCTAGTGCTAATTATGAATATCCTGTTAATCCAGAGGCAAAATCTTCAGATTTATTGAAGTCTTGGGGAGCGTTTAAGGAGGATGGATTACCACTTCAACAACTTGGTGAATTAAACAAAAAAGCGGTGATGCTTTTTGACGAAGTAGGCTGGAAGTAAGCCCAACTTTTTGCAAATGCTAGAATAGCATCAAACAACTTTCTAAAATAATTTTAGCTAGGCTCTAATAAAAATACTTGAATAAGTAGGTGGACATAATTAAAAACAAATTAATTGTGGCTATCTACTTATCTACTAAAGCTTTAATAATCATAGCAACTATTGATCTTGGTTACAGAGTAATTTGTCCAACTATAGTAGCTCAAGTTAGAGTACCTTTAAAATTCAAAAAGATCAAAGATTGTCAAATATTTTTAAAAAATTTAGACCGACGATCAACCAATGGCTACTACTAGTAGTAGTCATTGGTTTTTTTGTGCTTATGCCATTATTGGCTATTGTATGGACTGCTTTGGGAGGAGTGGGAGAAATGTGGGATCATGTATTCAAAAATTTACTCTATGATTATGTGGCCAACTCACTTTTTCTACTGCTAGGTACAGCTCTGCTTACGGTTTTGATCGGTGTTTCTTGTGCTTGGATTATTACACAGTACAGATTTAGGTTTCGATCTATCATAGAGTTTTTGTTATTTCTGCCCCTAGCTATCCCTTCTTACATAGTAGCTTATACTTATACTGGGATTTTTGATCATGGCGGATCATTGAGTAAGCTTGGAAAACTCTTGGGGGTCGATATTCCTAAGATTGACTTTATGAATATCTACGGGCTGACGTGGATATTAAGTATCTCATTATTCCCCTATGTGTATGCAAGCGCCCGTGCTATCTTTATTATTCAGTCCAAGTCTCTCAAAGAAGCTGCTTTTCTTTTGGGGGCATCTCAACGGGGATATTTTTGGAAAATAGCACTGCCCTTAGCTAGACCAGCTATTATAGCAGGTTTGTTTCTAGTAAGTATGGAAGTTCTCAACGATTATGGTGCAGCCAAGTACTATGGGGTCAATACCTTTACAACAGGTATTTTCAGAACTTGGACTGCTTTAGAGGATCTACAGACTGCTATTTATTTATCTATACTATTAGTTATCTTGGTATTGGGGCTCAGCCTGCTAGAGCGTATACAACGAGGTAAACGAAATTATGCCTTAGACGCCAACCGTGATTTTGATCAGAAAACGATAAGACCAGCTCTAAAAGGTAGTAATAAAATATGGAGTATATTCATATTGAGTATACCACTTTTGTTTGGTTTTATTATGCCTATGGCTCAGCTTATTTATTGGACAGTTTTATCTTGGAAAACACAATTTAGTACCGAAATACTGAGCATTGCTTTCCAAAGTTTATTTCTAGCGCTTTGTTCAGCATTCATCATCATTGTATTGGCCTTACTCTTAATTTATTTTACAAAATGGAGTCGTTCTAAGCTTGCTGCTTCTATTACCAAGGTTAGCACTATTGGTTATGTGATTCCTGGAGCGATCATAGGGATTGGGATAATCAGCATTAGCCAAACCTTTATAGAGTTTATTGAAGAGTTGTTTCAATGGCGAATAGGAGTGTATATCTACAATAGTATTTGGGTTTTGATTTATGCTTACATCTTTCGATTTTTAGCCATTACATACAATCCTATTGAATCCAATGTACTAAGAATTCAAAAAGGACTTGCCGAGGCTTCTTATTTGATGGGGAAAGGGCGGATAGAGACCTTTTTTAGAATAGAGTTACCTTTATTGAGAGGAGTTGTTATCAGTGCGTTTTTCTTAGTATTTATTGATATCCTAAAAGAACTACCTCTAACACTCATTCTCAAACCTTATCATATCCAAACCTTAGCCATAAAGGCTTATGAATATGCCGATGACGAACGGATTGTAGAAGTAGGATTGCCTGCTCTGATGTTGGTCTTTATTATTCTAATCCTGATGTTGGTTGTCAACAAACTTAATAAACCTAGTCAGAAACATATACAGAAATGAAAGCTATAGAAATAAAAGACTTAAGCAAATCATTTGATCAAGAAAAGACATTTGTTCTTTCCTCCATCAATATGGTTTTGGAACAGGGAAAAATCGCAGTTATTGTAGGGGCAAGTGGTAGTGGAAAAACAACTTTATTAAGGTTGATTGCAGGGTTAGAAATGCCTAGCTCAGGATCTATTTGTATTGCACAAAATGAGGTATCTAATGCTCAGTGGGTCTTAGCACCACAGAAACGACAAGTTGGGATGGTTTTTCAACACTTTGCTTTATTTCCACATCTTACTGTTGAACAAAATATAGGATATGCACTCCCCAAAAAGGATAAACAAGCATCAAAAGCAAGAGTAAACGAATTATTGAGCCTAATTAAGTTAGATGGGTATAATCAACGTTATCCGCATGAGCTTAGTGGAGGCCAACAGCAGCGTATTGCTTTAGCAAGAACATTGGCAAATGATCCTCAATTGCTTTTATTGGATGAGCCTTTTAGTAGTTTAGATACTTTACTGAAGACTCAACTTCGACAAGATATTCGACAAATTATTAAAACGGTTGGAATTACTGCCATTTTTATTACACATGATTTGCAAGATGCTTTAGATATAGCGGATTATATTATCTTATTAGAAGAGGGACAGATTGTAGAACAAACAGCGCTACAGACCATTTTAGAACCATCTATTAATGATTCTAAAATACGTAATTTATTGGACAAGATGGTGCTTAATTACCAGAAACTGAAAAAGCAAATCGATTAGAGGGGCTAAGTAATAGTTTTTATACAATATTTGGACTTGTACGGAATTGTCATAATTCTGTAAGGTTCGAATATTTTTTTGTCTTTTTATTTTTATTTAGTCTAAATAAGTTTAAATTTGTGTTGTCAATGATTAAGTACTCAATCAAGTTCACTATAATAACACCTTAGATATGAATCAAGATACTATTTATTTTGACATTGCTCTTTCTCAGTTAGGAGATTATCTCACTACAGAAATATATATCAATGGGATAGATCTTCGAGTTATTCTAACTAATATAGAAGTAAAACAGATTCATGCAAATGATGCGAATAGCCTAAGATTGGCAGGAGCTTATGAGGGGGTATCACCTTTTATTGCCTTTCATCTAAAGAATCATTTCTATAAGAATAGTATTAATGAGTATATGTATGATGATTGTTTTTATACTATTTATGAGTATGCTTACTCAGGGGTTCCTGAAGATCATACCTTGAGTTGTCGAATAGATTTTGTAAAGAATAAAGTGATATGGTCAGAGTTCAAAAATTTTTCAAAGATATGTCCTGAAGGATTTGATTACGAGGGATTGACTTTTACTTTTGATCGTAGAGCTTACATGAATGCTATTGACAATGTCAAATTGAATAGAATAAAGTCCCTTTATGTATAGATAGATATGATAGTTCGTGGAGGGATCCTTAAATGGAAAAATATTCACGAATTATAATTCTAAGTAGGTGGACATAATTAATTTCAGATATAGCTTAATTTCGCTACCTACTGAATGGCACCACACTATGAACAATATCTCAATAAAACTATAATGACCCTAAAACCTTTTACTTTGATGTATTGAACGAAATATAAGTTTCTTATTGCTTTTGAATTGTGTATATTTTGACTACATACGAATGGTATTCACTATGCAGTCTATACAACCGCTTATTATTGGATTATTGCTGTTGTACTGGCAGGAGGCTATCTTAGATAGCCTCCTTATTTTTTGTAACATAAGTAGGTGGACGTAATTAATTTTATAATAATTCACAAGATTTTTTGATGCTGAACGAGGCGAAAAACGTAGGGA
>JAKVCT010000374.1 GCA_022448995.1 Saprospiraceae bacterium | reverse complement strand
AATCCTAATCCTGCCAATACACAGCCTGCTGTTCAGGAGTCTGTAGAACCTTTCTTGGGGGAGAATGGTTTGATGATGCCTATAGATCCACAACCTGAAAAGGGCTTGGGAAGTAATAACTGGGCTGTAGCTGGAAGTAAAACAACTTCGGGGGCTCCAATCTTATGTAATGATCCGCATCTAGGCTTAACCTTACCTTCTATTTGGTATATGGTTCAGATCAAAACTCCTGATTTTAATGTTTATGGAGTGTCTTTGCCAGGTGCACCAGGTGTAATCATTGGTTTTAATGAGCATGTAGCTTGGGGGGTGACCAATGTGTCGCATGATGTAAAGGATTATTATGCTATACAGTGGAAGGACAAAACAAAGAAAGAATATATATTTGATAGTGTAGCAAGGGAAGCTACTTATGTTTATGATACTGTTTATATCAGAGGGCAAGAAGAACCTATCATCGATAAAAATATCTACACACATATTGGACCTATTACTAAATCTCACGGAGGACGTGATCTAGCACTGCGTTGGACTGCACATGATGCAACAATGGAATCTAGAACATTATTTAACTTAGCAAAAGCTAAGAACTATGAGGATTATGCTAAGGCGATAAAGGATTTCTCTTGTCCTGCTCAGAATATTGTTTTTGCTTGCAAGGATGGAGATATTGCTTTGTGGACACAAGGTCGCTTGCCTATGCGCAAACCGCAGCAAGGTCGTTTTATTCAAGACGGTAGTAAATCCTCTGAACAGTGGCAAGGATTCATTCCGCAAGAGCATATTCCTCATGAGCACAATCCACAACGTGGTTTTATTGGTTCTGCCAATCAACATTCTACTTATCCGAGTTATCCGTATTATTACTATGGTTATTTTGAAGAATACAGGGGACGTCGCCTAAATAATCAGTTAGCTTCTATGGATAAGATTACTGTAGATATGATGAAAAAACTACAGATGGATAATTACAGTGTGAAAGGGGAAGATTTTGTACCGACTTTGATTAAATTTCTGAGAAGAAGCGAACTGAAGAAAGAAGAGTTGGAATTATTATCAGAGTTGCAAGAGTGGGATTATGTCTATGATGCGAATTCTGCAATGCCTACTGTATTAGAAGAGTGGTTGTATCAGCTAAAGGTACATATGTATGATGAATTAGATACGTACAATGCCGAAAACAAGGAAAATGATCAATATGTTAATTATCCTCCAGAGTGGCATTTATTAAATATTATCAAGCGAGATACGGGAAGTTTTATCGTAGATAATCTGACTACTGCCAGTGTTAAAGAAAACATCTTTGATATTGTAACTGAATCCTTCAAGAAAACCTACGAAACTGTCCCAAGAGAAGGAGAAGAGGTGGCTCTATGGAAAGATGTACAAGCACCATTGGTACAACATTTGGCGAGTATTTCTGCTTTTAGTATCGCAGATTTGGAAACTGGTGGAGATGGCTCTACCTTGAATGCCTTAGAGGATCGTTATATTCCAAATCCAAAGGACTCGGCTCAATTAGCAGCTAAATCCAAAGGAGAAATTATACATTCATCGCGCCGATCTGCTGGACCTTCTTGGAGAATGGTAGTCCATTTAGACAAGGTTACAGAAGCTTATGGAATTTATCCTGGTGGACAGTCTGGCAATCCAGGAAGTAAGTTCTATGCTGATATGATCAAAAAATGGGAAAAAGGAGACTATCATCGTTTGCTTTATATGAATAAACCAAGCGATTATGGAGATAAAATCTTAATTCAGCAAAAATTTACGAAATAAATACAGGATCTACTCAATAGGGAATGAAAATTGGTGACTTTTAATCAAAGTAGATCTTATGTGTATAGTTTAGTATAATGTTTTGGGTATAATATGTTGGCCTTCAGTTTTTTGAATTAATTTTATTGGGTTGAGATAGACTCTTAGATAAACCTGCTAACGTTTATAACCCGTTGCATAGATACATATACAAGAACATAGATACTATACATTATTTTTCGTCGATCGGCTATAGAGACCATCCTTGGGGACTTAAATTTTTCACCAAAATCTAAGAAAAGAGTACTATGATTCGTATTGCTATTTTGCTAATTATTAGCTTGTGTTGCTTAGGCGTCAGCGATGCTCAAGCACAGAAACATCCTATTGATATCAAATTAGAGGATTGTCTGGAAGAAAATTATTCAACATCAGGGATGATGGATTGTACCAGTGAAGCCTTAATTGCTTGGGGGGAAGAGTTAGATAAGAATTATAAACAAATCCAGAGTATCCTCAGTGATGAAGGAAAAACAGCGATGAAAGACTCGCAGCAAAAATGGGAAGAGTTCAAAACTAAAGAGTTTGCATTGATTGATGCCATGTATATGACTGTGACTAAAAAAACAGGAGGAGGAACCATGTACAAACTCATTGGAGTTAATCAAAAATTACAAGTGATCAAGAATCGGGCTTTGGAAATCAAAGGTCATTATAATTATATAACGTCTCAAGGGCGTTAGAAACTAGATAGAAGTTATGCGTTTTTTTACAGGTTTATTAATCATTATTTTGTTGGCTTACCTAAGCAATTTTATATTCCCTTGGTGGGGGGTTGTTGTTGTTGCTGCTGCTGTAGGTTTTGGCTTACGCATGTCAGGTGGCTTGAGTTTTCTCTGTGGATTTATATCCTTAGCTTTGCTTTGGGGGATTCATACTACATTGATAAATAGTGCTAATGGAGGTGAACTCTCTGCTAAGATAGGAGAAGTGTTTGGTACCAGTAGTAGTGCATTGTGGTGGCTAACTATTCTAATTGGTGGTTTGCTTGGTGGGTTTGCTACTATTACGGGGACTTATGGAGGAATGTTAGTTTTGGGGGAGACAACAGAAGGAGGACGTAGACGAAGACGTCGCCGTCGCTAAATTTAAGTTGAAAATTATAAGTAATTAGGGAAAGTATGGAAGAATTAAGTACTCATCGTTCAGGGTTTATTAATATTATTGGACGGCCTAATGTGGGAAAATCTACATTAATGAACGCACTTGTTGGAGAGCGTATGTCTATTATTACCAACAAGCCACAAACCACTCGTCATCGGATTATTGGTATTGTGAATGACGATAATCATCAGATGGTCTTTTCGGATACACCTGGTTATATTAAGGATGCCGCCTATAAGATGCAAGAGCGTATGAATGCTTTTGTGAAAACTACCTTTGAGGATGGAGATATTATGCTATTGGTTGTGGATGTAACACAAGATTATGATGAGGAAAATCACTTGTTTCAGCGTCTAGCCAAGGTACAATGTCCGCTATTTTTGGTACTCAACAAGATTGATCTAATCAAAGAAGAGGAGCTTGTTCAGCTCATCAAGGAGTGGAATGAGCGTGTTAAGTTTACTGAAACTTTTCCGATATCAGCTTTAGAGAAAAAAGGAACGGAGAATTTGTTCGAAAAATTGAAGGCTTACTTACCCTTAGGACCTGTTTATTATCCTAAGGATCAGTTTACAGATCGTCCAGAACGCTTTTTTGTCAATGAGATTATTCGCGAGAAAATTTTACTTAACTACTATCAAGAAATTCCTTATTCTTGTGAGGTAGTTGTCGAATCTTTTAAGGTAGATGATGTTAAAAATATGGTGAGAATCCGAGCACTAATCTACGTAAGCCGTAAGTCTCAGAAAGGAATCATTATAGGAAAAGCAGGAAGTGCTATCAAGCAACTGGGAATTGACGCTCGTAAGAGTATTGAGAAATTTCTTGAAAAGAAGGTGCATCTAGAACTTTATGTCAAGGTGAAAGATAACTGGAGAGATGACGAGAAGGAATTGAAAAATTTTGGTTACTTAGATTGATAGTTTGTGGATTTCTTTAATTAGTTTCACTGAGCCCTTCGGGGTTTGCTTCGCAGAGCTTTTCGAGGTTAGCTCTGTGCCATGAAACATTCATCTTTATGATGGCGCATTTATATTTTATGACGGCGCATTAAAATACGCCGCTGTAATTTGATATTTCTGATACCAATACGATACATCCATCTAAAGCGCAGACCTTTTACTTCGCAGAGCCCTTCGGGCTCTGCGCCAATAAAAAAATGAAACTCAAGATCTAATTTGGTTTCATTTTTCGAATTTTACCTTTTTAGACACCCCTGTTTTTGGGTTATATTGATTTGTCTGTACCTTATTTAGGGACTTTTAGAACTAAAGTAATGCTACTGATAATCAATTATTTACAATGGAACTTTAAAAAGGCTGTTTCAGTATTAAGTAAAATATTTGATAATCAAATAGTTACAATAGGATTTTTAAAAGAAATTACCCCGCTTTTT
>JAKVCT010000373.1 GCA_022448995.1 Saprospiraceae bacterium | reverse complement strand
AGTTACTCACCTTTGCCTTTGGATCATCAAAAACAATAAGAATATAATGTCCACTTGCCATTGATTTCGAAAAAGTAGCCTTTTGATTCCCATTAGGTCTAGGTATCTTATTCGTATTGGTTTTATCATTTTGTAAAACCGCTAACATAGCTTTGGCTTGAGCCTCTTCTGGCGTCTTAGGATAGCTGACTACAACAGTCCTCAGAGCTTGGATATACTGTTTTTCTCCCTCGATTCCTCCTACACACATTGCATCCAAGATAGCAAAACGTGCTTTGAGCTCATAATTCTTCCCAAACTTAGCAGGTACAGCCTTGATCTTATTGCGAGCATCACTAAACTTACGACTAGCAATCATAGATTGTACATCATCATAATAAGCATTCAATTCCAGGATTTGCTTTTGCTTTGCTCCCACAAAATTAGGATCCTTAATTGCTTTAGCAATATCACTATCAGGATATTTAGCTATTATTCTGACTTTATATGTATTAGCTTTGGAATTATCACCTTTGGTGGTGTAAATATCATACAACATATACAAAGACTCTAACTCGTGCTTCGTATTAGGATACTTACTCAATAAGGTTTCTAAAGTTTGGGCAGCCTTATCATCGTTTTGTAATTGTTCGCGATAATTGATTCCCAGACGAAAATAAGCAGTAGCAATTTCGCCCTCCGCATTTTTCTTCTGTACATCTGTAATAGGAATCTTCTTTTTCTTCATAAACTTGCTCACCTCATCATTCGTCATTGGTGGTAGACTTCCTCCAACAGCAGCTACTTCTCCATCTTCTCTCTCATCATTCATATTAGAACGACGCCAGTTGTCTGCCCAAGCTCTATTGCCCCAACGCTTAGTAAATTCCTTTTCGCCCTTCTTTCGCATATTTGGATTATATAATTCAAATTGCGATTGATTAATCGAGTTGGTAGATACCCCTCCTGCAACTGATGATGCTCTACTAGATACCATTGCTCCACCTTTCTTACCCCCACCAGGTTTTTGAGCCATTTTTTGGTCGTGCTCCATTTGGCGAATGCTTTGTGCCCACTCTTTTTGCTTAGCTTCTGACATATTTCCTACATTGAGTAAACTATCTTGTAAGACGATAATTTCTGTATTTTTAGCGATTCCTTTGAGCTGTGTTTTTTTGGTATTCACAGCTAACAAACGCTCATCTGTTTTTTGCAGAGAACTAGAGGTCGTGTCATAATAATAATACGCTGTTACATAATCCTCTTTATTGTAATATAAGTCTGCCAAAAGTAATGCTGCTTCGCCACGCTGCGGCCCCCCAGCACTCTGTGCCATAGACTGTTTTAAGGCAAGGATGCCTTCCTCTTCATTACCTGCTTTTAACTTGATTTCAGCTAAAGCAAAATACAACTGGTCTTTGTATTCTTCATTCTTACCATCTCTCAACATTCTTCGCACAGCCATCTCAGGATCTACTATTTTGTTTCCTTTCACATTAGCTGCATTCTTAGCCATATTCAAACGTGCATTAAATTCCATCTCATACTCTGGACGTAATTTTAACACCTTCTTGAAAGTTTGCATAGCCAATTCACTATCTCCCCTTTTCTGGTATAGTTGAGCTAAGACATAAGCATAACGACTTCTATCATTACGCTTGCGTACAAACTCCACTGCTTTTTCTAAGGGTTCTATAGCTTTTTCATACTCCTTTTGTCTGATAAAACTATATGCCCAAACAGCATAAACTTCTCCCACCAAACGCTTTCGCATGTTTGGATTTTCGGACAATAAGCGCAAATATAAGCGAGCATCATCATAGTTGCCCTCTTCAATATAAGATTTGGCTAACCAAAGCATTGCTTCTAAGCGATTCGGACGGTGCTTAATGCCATATTTGATTTCACTTTCTTCATCACTTGCTTCTTCCCCATCCTTATCTTTGGGAGTTGGTTTTTTCTTCTTCTTTTTCTTCTTCTTCTTCTTCTTGCGTTTTCTACGCTTTTTCTTCTTGCGTTTTTTCTTCTTTTTCTTCTTTGCAGCCTCTCGGTCTGCTTTCAACTCTTCTGCTGTTTTCGCAGATTTGGGTTTATTAGGATTAAATTTATCTACAATATATTTAAATGTTGCTGTAGATTTATCGTATTCTTTTTTCAAGAATTCTGCTTGCCCCATCAATAGATAAGAATCGTCCAACCAGATACTAGGCTCGTGTAATAGAATGTTCTTTGAACATTTTTTAATAGCTTCATCCAAGGGAGCGTTCACCGAACTAGCATTATCTACAGCCGAATAAGGATACATTTCCAAGAGCTGGTTATAATTATCCTGATGTTGACCATTTAAAGTTTCAAAACTCTTGTCTAGACGCATTTCTGCATTATAATAAGCATTATAGCGTCCTGTTACATTGTGATAAGCTTTACCCAAAGCTGTAGGTGTTCCTTCTTTTGTCTTACATGACTGAAGTAACATCATACTCGCTGCGAGCATGCTAAGTAATAAGATTATTTTTCTCATATAAAGTAATATATAGAAGAATTGATAGAATATAAAATCTGTTATCTTCTAAGTTATTAATCGCAATAGTATCTAAATATAGTCCACGAAGAGTGTACTTAACAGCATCTTCCATGATGTATAACTAACTGATGATCCCTGTATGCTATAGAGTTTATTACCACATAGTATTTAGGGAAGTAGGTGGATAAAAGTAATCGTAGAATAGATATAGAATGATCTCCACTAACTTTAATGAATAGAACGTAGTTGTAGCAGGCTACAGTGAGGTTCTGTGAAACAAAAGTTAGCTAAAAAAACTACGAGAACGTTTGGACTGTTACTTATTATTCAAAATCCTAATTTTAGATAAGCTCTTAAGTAGGTGGACATAATTATTATAGATAAATAAAAAGATTAGCTTTCTGAATTTCAGTTCAAAATTCAAAAAACTCACGAACTCCGCCTGTAAAATTAATAGTTTCAGGTGTAAAATTCTATCATATAGGATGATTTAGATGAGATGATTGGTGCGGGAATAATTGCTATTGATTAATCTGAATACAAAACATAGAGCAATACTTCTACTTTTATCTTTTCTAAACACTAATTACCAACAACTTATACATTAATAAAAAAGCTATAAACAAAAATATATAATACTGATAATCAATAGCTGGAAAAAACCTATGAACTGCCATACACACAAAAATACGATGTTTATTTATTTTTCGCTGCTTTTTGTATTCTAAAAAATATGTTAAAACATAAATCGAGACGAAAAAACAATGCAGTTAGACAATGAATTTTGACGACTATTAATACAAATTTATACATGGATTAATATTACATCTGAGGAAGGTATTTGAGAAGTCAGAGTAACACAGAATAAAGACTTGAGAATTTATCAAAGGTTTTAGTTAATTTGAGGATTCAACTCAACCAAAACCTTTAATTTTTGGTGATCTTTATAAGAGGTTAAGTAGGGCGTTTAGCATCACTGATGCCTTGCAAGATTAGCTTCGCTGTAGCTCTGTTTTTGATCTTGCAACGGTATAAAAAACATCCATGCATAACCGTGAAGAAGAATGTTTTATTGGCGCAGAGCTAACCCCGAAGGGCTCTACGAAGTTGATGCAGTAAAGATGATTTTTAAACAACTTTATTATTTAGACACTAACATTACCACCATATTTCTTAAAGTTGTAAATACAATAAGTCCCTGCCCATTTATCATGCAGTGCCTGTGACTGTTTATTACTGGTCATTAATAAAGCTGAAATTAAAGTAAATATTACACCTATGAGGCTTAGCCAAGCGAGGGATCCCCCATCAGGTATTTGCTCCATTTTAGCAGCTTCCATATAATCTGCCCAACTATTGATATCTAATAAAATTGGATCATTCATCACAACCCACTGCCCAGGTATTCCCAACAAAACGGTTATAAAAAATGGAGTATATCGGGTAAAAGATTCATTGAAAGATATGGAACCTTGATCTTCTCTAACAACCTTAATATTCAATAACATTTTTCCTAGAGTTGCTCCAAATTTCCATTCCATCAAAGGCTTGTACATTGCAAATATTAAAGCTGTGACTACAGCTAGTGTAGCTGACTTTATAGAGAACATATTCAAAAAAGAAAATAATCCTGAGGGAATTGCAATCAAGATAACATCCAATAAATAAGCTCCAAATCGAGCTCCAAATCCTACATAATGAATAGGTCTTTCGCTTGAATCAATGACATCACTACTATGAAGTTGTTTAAAAATACTTTCTGGTGAACATGACTATAAATGCTAAATAATGCAAACTTAACCAAGTATGAGCCTT
>JAKVCT010000372.1 GCA_022448995.1 Saprospiraceae bacterium | reverse complement strand
CGGTCAGAGGCGAAGCCGACTAGTGGCGAGCTATGCTGCCACCACCGCTATCACGAGGCTTTTTAACGAAGTGCAGCGCAAACCTCGAAGAGCTCAACGTAGTTAAAAGGCTGATTGAATTTACTTCGTAGAGCCCTTCGGGGTTAAATACAAATTAATTGTGGCTATCTACTTAGCTACTCCTCCTGTAAATAATAAAAAAATTGCTGAGTATATTCCAAATGCTGTTTTTGTGACGATTCCTGATGCTGGACACTCTACAGCAATAGAAAAACCTCAGGAAATTGTAAAGGCGATGAAGGTATTTTATGGGGAGTTGATGACTATTAGTTAAATAAATTTTAGTAAATACAAGAAATCCAAGACAGAATTTATTCTATCTTGGATTTTTTAATCTTTTAAGGCTTTATTGATGTAGCTTTATACTAATTATGCATTTTTTCTAGCCCATAATTCGCCCTCACCTTGGTAACCGTTTTGAAGAGAGACTTCTCCGAAAGCATGACTTAAATACATGCCTTTCTCACCACCTAAGCATTCAAAAGCTACATTATTTTCGCGATCATGACAGATCCACTCTTCGCCTTCTCCTTGTACACCATTTTGTAATGATACCTTGCCAAAAGCATGGCTTAAATATCTTCCTGTTTCTCCTCCTGTACACTCTAATGTTACATTGCCATTTTGTAGTGTTCTAATGATGAATACTTCTCCTTCACCTTGAACTCCATTTTGTAACCATACTTTGTCAAATGCATGACTTAATGCTTGTCCAGTTTCTCCACCTAGGGCTTCTAATGTAATTTGAGACATAATAAATGTTTTTAAAATAATAAGTTAAATAAAAATATTTTATTTTTTCAAATATAAATGTAAGTTCCGTAATTTTTAGTTTTATTGTGTTTTTATTTTGTTAAATTATTGTTAATTATATATAATATATTCTAGATATGTTTTATTGAAGTTGTTTAAAAATGATTTATTTATACTTAGTTAACTCATTGATAGAGATTTAGGTGTAAGCATAATAATTTCTAAAAAATACCCGCAGTTTTTTAAAGGCTCAAATTGGACGTTATGGTCAGGCTATCAAACACTTAGGAAAGTGGTAAGTATCCCATTTTTAAACAACTTCAATAAAATTTATCTAAAAAATCTATTTATAATTACTATTTCAAGAACTATATCTTGCTATTCAAGCACTGAACAAGCTTATTCATAAACTCTGCCTAATCAAGCTTTTTTATTTACTTTATCTTTGAACTATTCGATTACCATAACTTCAAAGATCAGCTTATGAATTACATCAATAATTTTCAAAAAATAGGTTTGACCATTGCTGCCTTAGTATTCAGCTTTGGATTTTTATTTCAATCTATCAATAGTGCTACCGCTAATACTGACCTAAGCCCTGATGCTGCCGAGTGGAAAACGACTAATTCTCCTAATACCATGTGTTCAGAAAATGGACGATATATGATGGATTATAATAGTGTTTACGATGCATCGGCAGGTAGAGTAAATTGGTATGTTCTTGTTTGGGATACTCAAACAGGAAGGTCTAAAGCTTATTACGCAGGTAGTAAAGGTTGGTATGAATCAGGTGCAGATTTCCAACTACCTAGCAATCCTTTAGACTAAAAAATATAGATTGAGGTTATCTAAATTGTCCATAAGATAACCTCATCTTACATAGAATTAATTGAGCAATACAAAACCCGCCCACATATAAGCCGAGTGTTTCTTTCTCAACTTGCGTTGAGTCTTTATTAAAGCCTGTTGAGCATCATTCCCAGTCAGATAATATTTGTAGAAAACCTCCATAAAAACGGCAGTTTCTTGATCAGGAATTTTCCACAAGCTCACCAGAAGATGTTCTACACCTGCACTGCGAAAAGCACGCTGCAAACCCAAGACACCTTCGCTTGCTTGAATATCTCCCAAACCTGTTTCGCAGGCTGATAACACCACCATATCCGTAGCGAATAAATCCAAATTGGAGACTTCATAAGCAGTCACAATTCCATCTTCCAAGTCTTTGATTTTGGTCTTTCCCTGCCAACTATGATTCGCTCCAGTAAGTACAAATCCAGACCGTAACAAAGGATTTTGTGCATACAAGATACGTTCGTAAAAGGCCTTTTCTTTGCTTTTTTGTGAGCCTGTCTGATAGGGTCTAAAAAAGTAGCCGTGTGTAGCAATATGCAAGATAGAAGGAGCTTGTTTGGCAGTGTGTTGCTTAAAATTTTCTTCTAGTGCATTTTCACCCAAATATGGATAAGTTTTCCAAACATTTTTCTTGAATAATTCAGTAATCGTTTCTATCTCTGTTTTTGTTCCTATCAGATAAGAAAAATTGAAGTAGCGAGTTTGTGGGCTATTCAACAAAGCTCGACGAAAAGGAATTGCTAGATCTACATAAGCATACAAGTCTTCTACATCTAGATTTTTGTGTTGCTTTATTTTTTCTGCAATATCTGCCAACTGAGTGGAATCCAAGTCAAATTTAGCACCTCCGAGCAAGGCAATTTCTTGCTTGCTCGCTAATTTCTTCTCCTTCTTTCCATAAATCAGATCACGAAAGCTTCCCCAATATTCCAAGTCAAACTGGTCAATAATATATTTACCTTGCTCATCTTTGAGTGCAGCAAAAGAGACTTGGTGCAATAGACCACTAGGCGACACATACACCTTCTCTTTTCCTTCTAAATGAGACAACAAAGGTTTCCAAACAAAAGCAAACACCTCCTTGCTCAATTTTGTATTAGAAACATAGTTTGCATTTCGTGAGAGCAGTGTTGCAAGCCTGCGTTCTTGTCCCAAATAAATCAGCTGAGGAGCTTGATTAGTATCTCCAAAAATCAAATTAGCATAATAAACTGTTGTATCTGTAAGTTCCTTTCCGTTGTGATATTGAAAATGCATAAAATCAATAGCCACCTGATTTTGCGCTAATTTACCTTGCAGTTGTTTTAGACTGTATTGGGTACTCTTTTGCTTGAATTGTTGTGCCAACAAAGCAGAAGCTTTGCTCAACTCTCCTTCTAGCTTATAGCCTGTCTGCTCTAGTTCTTTAAGATTAATCCCCATCAACTCCAGCTCCGTTTTGGACATTAGAGCAGTTTGTGCCAACTGTCTACGAATTCCCAACCAGTTGTAGTATTTTTCTCTGAGTGTAGAATCCCCCTTGCTGAGGATATTGGCACGTGTAGCAATACTCCCTTCTAGAGCCAAGCCCTTAATAGACAAATTGAGTTGAATAATTTCGTTGCTCATCTCTTCTCCCCCCAACTCAAAAGCTGCCGAATAAAAACTGCTTAATATATCTTGTATTTTCTGCAAGAACTGTGTGCGTTCCGTTTCATTCAGACTAGGATAATAAGAGTACAATTGTTGGATCAGACTGTGTGCTAATTCTAATAAATATTGACGCGCCTTCTTATCATCTCCGCTCAAACGATATAAATTACTCAAACTACTGAGTGTAGTCACCAGTTGAGGATGATTGGGCGTGTAGTATTCCTCCATCACTTGCTCTAGTAGATTTAGTTCAGCTGCTGCTTCCTCAAATTTACCTTCCTCTGTATACAATTGTCCTAATAATTGAAGTGTCTGCAGGTAATCTATATCGGTCTGTCCTCTTATCTGCTGTGTAAGCTGAAGAGCATCTCTAAAATATTGCTCAGCAAGTACGTAATTTTTCTCTGATTGATAAAACAAACCTAGATTATGTAGTGCTTTAGGATAACCATCATAATCTAAACCTGAGAATAATTGTATATTTTGTTCTGCTTCTTTATAATAAGCCTCTGCTTTGGCACTATCACCAATATTTTTATACATTTCAGCAATTTGACTTAGATTTTTGGCATAAGTTGGTCGATCAATCCCAGCTAATCTTGCAGATAATTGATCTACGATTGCTATTTTTTGGTCAGTACGATTCTTGGGATTGGTTATGAGCTGCTCACTGGTATTTCTTGTTTGTTTCTCTTGTATAAGCTGATCAAAAAACTCTGTATCAGTATCCAATTCTACATCTGTAACATCCAAACGATCCAGTTTATTCATCAAACAAGAAACGACACCTCTCAATAATGCTCGTTCCTCATCCTCTAATCTGTAGCTGCGAATTATTTTAGTCTTTTTATTAAGTATTTGAATACTCTGCATCTCTTGTTTCCCCATCCAAAGCATATTGTCATAGTTTAATTGTAATACATTAACCTGACAAGTGTCTTTATGTAAGAAAATGGGTAGATTTTCATCTATAAACCGAAAAACACGACGCTCACCTAATACCGAAGTAAATAAAACTTGGT
>JAKVCT010000371.1 GCA_022448995.1 Saprospiraceae bacterium | reverse complement strand
TAACAGTTCCCCCTATCTGGTCTGTATTGGACTTTCACCAACTAGTTGTTAAACATGCTAGGCACACATAAAAAAAAGCGTGCAATATTTTGATATTGCACGCTTTTTTATCTTAGGGAGATCGTTATAAAGTATGAATTTTTAGTCCATTATCATAGACTAAATGATAAAGTCTGTTACCTTCTCTAAGCTCTAAATCAAATGGAAAATCAATACAAGGTTCATTGTTAGGAATCCATGTTTTCTGACTCTTATCGACAACAATAAACAAGCCCTCCTCATCTCCTACAGCACAAAAACGATCCTTGTCTCCACTAAAAAACTCCAGTCCCATTTGGTCACTAATAAGCTGAAAAGTATCGCTCACCTTGTCTACAGGCATGCCAACTTCACTAATCCCCAAGGAGTGAACTGCCTGAAATGGACAATCTCCATCAACCTCTTTGAGATTATGCCTGGCTATGAATTCAACAATATTTCCAGAAGCATCATAAAAATACATAGCCTTTGCATTCCAAGAACTAAAATCTACAAGCTCATACCCCATCCAATCTTCTATCGGAATTTGCTTTGTTTTTAACCATTCTAGGGCTTCCGTTGCCTGATTTGGTGGAATATTCAAAGCAAAGTGATAATAGGCTTCTGTCTGAGAATTGATAAAAGTAAGTCTTGAGTATCCAATTTGAATAGAAAAGGAAGAAGGAGTTTCTTTTACAATAGAAAAACCTAAACGTTGAGTATAAAATCGCTTCTGCTCAGCTAATTTGTGGGTATATAAACGCAAATCTTGTACTCTCATAAGTAATTGACGGAATTTAAGTAGTTCGTTAAATCCTGATACTGGCTGGAGCTGTCTAATATTAACAATTACGATCAATTCGGACAAGCTCTTAGCTGCTCTTTACTAATAAACCCCTTTGCCCTTAGTCAAATATTTCATATTCTCTCGTTTGTATACATGTAACCTGTAAGTTTCCTTTCCTTCTTCATCTTCTAGACTGTGCCCCTCATTCATCCAATCTATTAGACTCAAAGTCTGAACATTCATAAAACCATTATCCTTCATATATTTACCTAATAAATTAGCACGTCTAGACGTGGTACTACAAATAACTACTAAAACATCTTTTTTAAACATCCATACGTTACGCATAGAAAAGGTGGCAAAATCAAGTTTTTTTGCATTTTTGATATGTCCAATTTTAAATTCTACATCTGAACGTGCATCCACCAATTGAATATCTTTAGGCGATTTTTTGAGCATATCTTCAAATTCTACTATATTAATCTTAGGCAGTTCTCTGCGATCAACATGTAACAAGAATTCTTGAAAAGGATCTATCTTCCATTCCGTATCACTATATGTAATGGCATACTCTTCTGGTAGTTTCTGATCTCTATATTGATTAATGAAAGCTCTAGTCTCTTTATAAACACCTCTGCTATGCCATTTAAAAATCGGTGATAGATAAACCACTCTATATTCATCGTTAATCTCAATAAAAGCATCACTATTCAAAATATTTACTATTCTGTAGTTTAAACGATCTTTAATCTGATGAGGATAATATGCAAAATTGGGTAATAAGGGATGAATTCCTCCTTTGTATAAAGAAAAATATAAAAGAGGATCTGCTGGATTTAACTTCACAATATAATCTTCTTCTAATTCGTTCAAACTCATCTCTTCCCCTGCGACTACATGAGAATTAGTATAAAAACCAAGAATCTTCTCAGGTGAAGTTTCTTCAGGAAATTTCTGAAGTATACTACTAATAACCAATAAGTTATAAGTATTGATATAAAATGCATTTTTATCTTGCTTCGTAAAACCCTCTAGGTTCATTGTAGAAGAGAGTTTCAATAACTTTGCAAAATCTTCGTGATCTTCTTTTAAAACTTTATAGTTGATAGTTCCATTGACTACATGCTCGTCCAAGAAGGTATTGGTGCCATACAAAAAAGATTGAAAAGCATAATTCTTATTCATAGCAGTTTCTTTAGGAGTATCTTGACTTTTTGCTGAAGTTAAGGGTAGTAGCAAAATGAAGAAAAAATACAATGACTTCATAGTATTGATAATTTTATTAAATCTGAAATTGTCTGCCCAAAGGTACAAAATCGCTAACGTTTAGTAGCTAGTTAAGGCTTCTTTTAAAGAAGATGATAAAAGTAATAGTTAACTACGAGAACATTTGACCCCTTACGTAAACAACTTCTTCATACAGTTTTACAGTAGTATACTTAGCAAAAAAAATGAACCCAAATTGCAGTTTGGGTTCATTTTTTATAATCTAGATTAGGAACTTTCTAAAAAGAGGTTTAGAGTGTACCTCTCAGTTCTTGTTCTCTTTCAATTGCTTCAAACAAAGCTTTGAAATTACCTTTTCCGAAAGATAAAGCTCCTTTTCTTTGGATAATTTCGTAAAAGACAGTTGGACGATCCTGTACAGGTTTGGTAAAGATTTGTAGTAAATATCCTTCATCATCTCTATCAATTAGGATATTCAATGCCTTTAAATCCTCTAAATTCTCATCAATAGTTCCTACACGATCTAAAACCGTATCGTAGTAATTGTCAGGAACATGTAAAAACTCTACCCCATTTTTACGTAATTGCGCAACAGTTTCTAGAATATTGTCTGTAGCAATAGCTATATGCTGCACCCCTGCAGATCCATAGAAATCTAAATATTCCTCAATCTGTGATTTCTTGCGTCCCTCTGCAGGTTCATTAATAGGGAACTTTACATAACCATTTCCATTAGAAACTACTTTACTCATCAGTGCGGTATATTCTGTAGAAATATCCTTGTCATCAAAAGTAATCAAGAGATCAAATCCCATTACTTTTTGATAAAATTCTACCCAATCATTCATTTTACCCCAACCTACATTTCCAACACAATGATCCACATACTTCAGACCAATAGGTTTAACCTCCATCAAGCTTTCCTTCTTCATAAAACCTGGTAAGAAAGCTCCAGAGTAATTCTTGCGTTCCACAAAAGTATGAATCGTATCTCCATAAGTACAGATAGAGGCCATTTTTACCTCCCCGTGTTCATCAGATAAAGTAAAAGGTGCTTGAGCAGAAACAGCACCACGACTAAGAGCTACCTCATAAGATTTTGCAGCATCATCTACCCAAAGAGCAAGTACCTTAACCCCATCTCCATGCTTCATCACATGTTCTGCTACAGGATGATTCGGTATCATTGCTGTGGTTAATACCAAACGAATTTTCCCTTGCTGAAGCACATAAGAACAAAGATCCTTACTCCCTGTTTCCAAACCTTTGTATGCTACCAATTCATAACCAAAAGCCGTTTGATAATAATGTGCAGATTGTTTTGCATTACCTACATAGAATTCAATATGATCTGTTCCCAAAAGTGGTAACTCATCTGTTTGTAGGCCTTTTTTCTCTTGAATAATAGTATCCATAATATTTCTTTTTTATGCAGCTGTTATTTTATTTCAATATTTCTTGGGCTAATGCCATGCATAGCTTCAGAGTAAATTGAGCTAGCTTCAATTTGTCGCTAAATTAAACAAAATTGGGTAATTTAGTCTATTTAGCAAATATAAATATGCATCTAATAGGCAGTAAACTATTAAGAGCATGCTTTAAAGCAATATCTCCTAAAACTCAAAAATAAAATTATTCACATAGTTTTTACTAGTCCAATACCTACCTTCAGTTACCTTCTGATGCTTATCAACTTGAAATTCATGAATAGGTCTCAATTGATTATGCTCAAAGAAATAGCCCTTATATCCAAGATGGGTTAATACCTTAAACACTTCAAAAATATCGTGATTAATCAAGTGGCGAGTTTCACATTCCATCAAGATCTTAGGCTGAGCTGCTGCAAGTAGCTTTTGCCCCCCCAAGAGTACTTCCTTCTCATGCCCCTCTACATCTATCTTAATCAAGCTAGGTTGAATACCTTTATCTAAAAAATAATGGTCGAGTGTAGTAGTTTGTATATCAATCTTTTTGTGGGCTTGTGTTGTCTTTGCCTGTCCAATACGAGCACCTGGTGAACTTGCTTTTCCATTTACTGGAATAAAAAAATCTACTTTTTTGATAGCATTAGACATCGCCAAGTTCTCAAGTGTTACATTCTCATATGCATTCAATTGTTTAATCTGATTGAGATAATCAAATAGTAACTCCTGTGGTTCAAAAGCATAGACCTTTCCTTCTTTGCCTACCTTTTTTCGCATCCAATATAAATAACCACCTTTATGTTCACCTATATCCACGGCAACCTCTCCACGGTTAAGGTGATGGCAAAGGTAAGCTAGTTCATTTTTATCCAAT
>JAKVCT010000370.1 GCA_022448995.1 Saprospiraceae bacterium | reverse complement strand
AGTGTAAAACCAGCTTACAGAAGACCTGCTGCACCGTTTACTACATCCACCCTGCAACAAGAGGCTAGCCGCAAACTAGGTTTCTCGGTTTCAAGAACTATGAGTGTTGCTCAACGTTTGTACGAAGCAGGACACATTACTTATATGCGTACAGATTCAACGACATTGAGTCAAGTTGCTTTGCAGAATATTGGAGATGTAATTGAGAAAAACTTTGGGGTTAATTATCATAAATTACGTCAGTACAAGAACAAAAATTCAAATGCTCAAGAAGCGCACGAAGCGATCCGCCCTACCTACGCAGATCGTCAACATGCAGGAGAAAGTCGTGAAGAACAACGTCTATACGAACTAATTTGGAAGCGTACTACAGCCTCCCAAATGGCTGATGCCCAATTAGAAAAAACAACAATTGATATTGATATTTCTACTCAGAACCAATATCATCTAGTAGCAGAAGGTCAGGTCCTTAAGTTTGACGGATTCCTAAAAGTTTATTTGGAATCTACAGATGAAGAAGATAATAATAATGATGATGATGTCATCCTTCCTCCTCTTACAAAAGGCCAAGCACTGGATTTGAAAAACATGACAGCAACAGAGCGTTTTACACGCCCTCAACCACATTATACAGAAGCAAGTTTGGTTAAAAAACTAGAAGAATTAGGCATTGGACGTCCTTCTACTTATGCACCAACTATTGCAAAAATCATGGATCCTAGACGTGGTTATGTAGCTAAGGATACTCGCGAAGGAAAAGACAGAAGCTATGCTGTAATGACCCTAGATGGTGCAGATAAAAAGATTACAGAAACTAGCCAAACTGAAAAAGTTGGTGCAGAACGCAACAAGCTTTTTGCAAGTGATATGGGACGTTTGGTAACTGATTTCCTATCAGAGCATTTTGATGATATTATGACATACAGCTTTACGGCTGATATTGAAGATAAACTAGATGCTATTGCACACGGAAAGAAAAAATGGATCAACATGATTGATGGGGTTTATAAACCTTTCCATGAACGTGTTGAACATACTCTAAAAGAAGCTGATCGTGCAAATATTGAGCGTATTTTAGGGAAACATCCAGAATCAGGATTTAGTATTTTGGTAAGAATGGGTAAGTATGGGCCTATGGCTCAGATTGGTACACCAGAGGAATTAGGTGAAGAACTTAAGCCACAGTATAGTAGCTTGAAAAAGGATCAGTCTCTAGAGACAATTACTTTAGAAGAATGTCTAGAATTATTCAAGTTGCCTAAACATTTGGGGACTTACGAGAATCAAGAAGTAGTTGTCAATAGTGGTCGTTTTGGAGCTTATATCAAATTTGAGAAATCAAATATTTCGGTTCCACGCGATGAAGATCCAACTCAGTTGACCTTGAATAGAGCAATTGAGTTAATCAAGGAAAAACAAAAAGCAGATGCACCTATTGGTTACTATGCAGAAAAACCTATTACTAAAGGAAGTGGACGTTTTGGACCTTTTGTTAAGTGGGATAATCTATATGTTTCTATCAGTAAAAAATCTGGTTTTGAACTAGAAACGATTACAGAAGCTCAAGCAATTGAAATCATCAAAGTTAAGCAAGAGAAAGAAGCTAATCGTTATATCCATAATTGGGAAGATTGGAAAATCTCTGTGGAAAATGGACGTTGGGGTCCATTTATCAAAATGGTAGTTGGGCGTAAGAAGGAGAATTATAAATTGCTCAACAAAGATGGTAAACGCATGACTTCAGAAGAGGCAAAAGAGCTAACTTTTGATCAAGTTAAAGCCATCATTACCGATCAAGGTGGTGTGATCAAAGAACCTAAAAAGCCAAAGGCGAAAAAGGCGAAAACCACTACCAAAAAAACGACAAAAGCGAAGGCTAAAACAACAAAGAAAACCACTAAATAAGGAACTTTAGGTAACTCTCTGTGTTTCTTATCAGTAATATAGTATTCAATGCTCTTTGATAAAATCGGGGAGCATTTTTTCGTTTACACAGATGACTCAGTAATTTTTTACTAAATTTGTTTATTAGTTTCTATCTAGTCAAATAATAATAATGATTCTAAAAGATAAAAAGATACTCTTAGGCATATCAGGAAGTATTGCCGCTTATAAAATCGCCTTCCTAACACGCTTATTGATCAAAGCAGGTGCAGCGGTGAAGATTGTCATGACAAAGGCTGCAACAGAATTTATCACACCACTCACCTTGTCCACTCTATCCAAGAACCCTGTATATTCAGATGTAAGTTCAGAACAAGGTTGGAATAATCATGTAGAACTAGGCCTTTGGGCAGATGTCATGGTCATTGCTCCAGCTACGGCTAATACTTTAGCCAAAATGGCAAATGGGATGTGCGATAATATGCTTTTGGCTACTTATTTATCTAGTCGATGTCCTGTGTTTTTTGCACCAGCAATGGATTTGGATATGTGGGTACATCCTGCTACACTGAATAATGTAAAACGCCTAGAATCTTATGGAAATCAATTGATTCCAGTTGAAGATGGTGAGTTAGCTAGTGGTCTGTATGGAAAAGGTAGAATGGCAGAACCTGAAGATATCATCAAGCTTCTGGAGGATTATTTTTGGGAATTGAGAATCAAGAATTTGCCATTGTACGGAAAAACAGCTGTGGTCACTTCTGGACCAACTGCTGAAGCAATAGATCCCGTACGTTATATCACCAATCATTCTACAGGTAAAATGGGCATTGCTATTGCAGATGCTTTGGCAGCTCAAGGTGCTCAAGTGCATTTGGTTTGTGGACCTACTAAGGAAAAACCAGAACATAAAAATGTAAATTTCATTTCGGTGCGTTCTGCGCAAGATATGTACGAGGCAAGCATTCAACATTTTCCTAGTTCAGATATTGCAATCTTTGCTGCAGCTGTGGCAGATTACACCCCTGCTCAAGTTGCTAACCACAAGATTAAAAAGAAAGAAGGTGCTTGGCAAATTCCACTAAAACGAACTAAAGATATTGCCGGAGATATTGGAAAATTAAAACAAAAACATCAAATCACAGTAGGTTTTGCATTAGAGACTCAAGATGAAATGAGTAATGCTCAAAGAAAACTGAGTAAAAAGAACCTAGATTTTATTGTACTTAACAGTTTGCAAGATAAAGGTGCTGGTTTTGGTCATAATACCAACAAAGTTCGATTTATAGAAGCCGAAGATAAAATCACTAATTTTGAATTAAAATCAAAAAAAGAAGTTGCAATAGACATTGTGCACAAAATTTGTGAACTCATTGATGTAAAGCCAGAATAATTTAGACATAACAATAGACTATTAACATAATAATAATAGCTTTTTGGCTTTTCGCTTCGTTATATACTTTGTATCATAGCTACAGCGATTCTTCATCAACTTAAATAGTTTTTTTAATCTACAAACTATCATTTTAATATTACAGACAACAATATGAAAAAGCTTTTAATCTTATTACTAAGTTCAATTTTATTCATGTCCTATACCTATGGTCAAGAGTTTAATTGCGATGTAACTATTAATACTCCCAAACTTCAAACTGCTGATCCTAAGATCTTCAAAAGCTTAAAAACAGCAATTATTGAGTTTATGAATACTCGAAAATGGACAGAAGAAGATTATGAGCCAGAAGAAAAAATAGACTTGAGTATTGTTATTAACATAAATCAAGAACTTTCAGCAACTTCTTTTGAAGCACAAATCACTTTATTTGCCAGTCGTCCAGTGTATAACAGTGCCTATAACTCGGTAACTTTTCGCCATCTAGATAAGCAATTTTTCTTTGATTATGGAGAATTTGAAGTATTGGATTTTACCGAAAATGCGTTTAGCAGCAACCTAACTTCTACTCTAGCTTTCTATGCTTACATCGTTTTAGGCATGGATTATGATTCTTTTGAAGAACTTGGTGGTGAAGTTTATCTAAATAAAGCACAAGAAATCCTAAATACTGTACCTAGAGGTGCTGGTAAAGGTTGGGCAGTAAATGATGGAGATAGAACTCGTTATTGGCTAATTGAGAACCTACTCAATGTCCGTGTTCGTCCATTGCGTCAAGCCATGTATAAATACCATTTATTAGGATTGGATGCTTTGACCAATGAGGAACAAACCAATCAAGGTATACAAAATATATCTCAGGCTTTACAAGCAGTTCAAAAAGTTAATCAAGATTATCCAGGATCAATGATTGTTCAAACATTTGTTAATGCCAAACGAGATGAAATTATTAAGGTGTTTAGTGTATCAGATGTGCGTACAAGACGAAGAATTCATGATATAATGATCAAACTAGATGCAACGCATGCGACAGACTATAAAGCCTTACTAAATTAGGTACCTAGATTCGTAGA
>JAKVCT010000037.1:26075-27660 GCA_022448995.1 Saprospiraceae bacterium | reverse complement strand
CACGAGGCTTTTTAACGAAGTGCAGCGCAAAAAGGCTGATTAAATTAAATACAAATTAATTGTGGCTATCTACTTAATCCTTAGAATATGTCTAAAATTCGTGTACTTATTAATACGAATACACTGTTAGCTTCGTTGAGCCCTTCGGTTTTTTACTGATTGATAATCAACACTTTATAAAATTCCTAACTTTTTCTATATACTTCTAATTATCAATTAGTTATAAAAACATATAAACTAAGTTATTTTGTTACCTTACAAATGTATCAAAAAATGAAGTTGTTTAAAATTATCGTTCGTGGATTTTTTTGATTAAAAATCAAAAAGAAAGATCCAATACACTGTAAAATAAGTAAGTTTTTTTGCAGTGTAAGTAGCTAGTTACAATTATTTTGTGTTCACCCCCTAAGAGTTCTATGAAGTTAGGTAGGTGGACATGCTTACCGCATACCTTATATATTCTACTAATGTAAACATTTTGCATGATGTTTTACACAACTGAGTTGCTGACAGCTCTGTATTTTGGGTTTTGGAGGTAAAGTTCCAACCCAAGGTTTTTTCTGATTGCTCCTAAACGAACTTCTCAAGGTTCCTCGATGTGGACTAAACGCTACAACATGACGTATTCTACTTTTTTGATTCTCTGTAAATCTCAAATTCTTGCGTCTGTAATAATCCATATAATTATCCGCTGCAAAAATAGTCCCATCACACCCAACTCTATTAAAATTATGTAATAATATATTGTAAGCTGAGCGATCATAAAGTGGTGTGTCCTCGCAGTGATCATCATCTTCTGTATCACAACCTTCATCATCAAAAGAATGTTTCAAGCCAAGATAGTGCCCCATTTCATGTGTTAGTATGGCAGCGTCTTCTGTGAATAAATGTGCTTGATGTATGATCAGACCTTCTGTGTACGCAGGCACTGCATCTAAAAACACATTGGGTACTTGTGATAGCCCCACCAAAGGATTACTCTCCATCGTGTAAGGTAAGGTTCCCCAACTAAATTCGTCTTCCATAACTGCTACCCAAACATTTACATACTGATCCAAGTCCCACATAGAATCATAGATCCAGGTTTCACTAAATAAAGCTCCCTCTCCTACATGTTGAGTTTCAGGTCTGTAGATACGGTTAATTCCAGCTTCTGCCAAGGTAGTACCATTGGTATCTTGAGTCGCTAAACGAAATTGTACATTCATATCCAAACCATAGGATAAGCCAAGGCTATTGCGATAATTTCGGTTGAGCAAACTGAGTTGTTTGATAATAGTATCCTGATGAATATTGCTTCCTTGTCCGATACTTTCTCCGTTATGGATAATATGAAAAATAATAGGAATTTCAACTACTGTTTCACTTGCCAGATCTGTTTCAGAACAGGTTTCTCCTGTCCAACCTACCAAACACTCACAAGTTCCCTCAATACAGGTTCCTCCATTATCACAAATTATATTCTTACATTTATCGCGTTTACAAGCACCTAATAGTAAGCTTATTAAAATTAGACTAAAAAGATATTTTCCCATAATCATCATAAATATTTTAGAACTCTAACAATGAAGTTTTTTAAAAATCG
>JAKVCT010000037.1:0-26065 GCA_022448995.1 Saprospiraceae bacterium | reverse complement strand
TCTTCACCGAAGCTAACCCTGAAAGGCTCTACGAAGTGCTCAGCAAGGCTAAATCGTCTAAATTTCTGCATTAAATCTAATTCTTAAACAACTTCAATAAAAAAGCAAGTTATTAGCTTTAATTAATAACTTGCTTTTTGACAGTATTATTCTGTATAACAGTTTATTATATCAGATAAATCTTTCTATTCTAGTACAGAGGGGTCAACTTGTATCCCTCTTTTTTCAACAAATTTAATACTCCTTCTTCCCCACCTAAGTGTCCTGCACCTACAGCAAAAAACGTTGACTTTTGCTTGGCAAATGTCCCAATTTTAGGAATCCAATTGCGGTTGCGTTTATTGATAAGATTTTCTTGAAAATCTTCGGTTTCCTCATATTCTTCAGAAGAAACTTCCAACAAACCTTCGATATCTTGTTGCTTATACAAATCGACCATAGCTTGAAACTCCTTGGCTGCTGTACCATCCTCTGATTTTAATTCTTTGATCAATTCGACCAAAGCTTCTGCTTGGTCTTTGTAAGGCATAGTCTGAAAAACTGCCATCTGATCTTCTACGGTTTCTAAACCACCATATTCCATTTTCTTCTGTTGCTTTGCCATTCCTAGAAACTTCATTTCATAAGCCTCTGTAGGTTTACCAATGATGTCCACATAGAGAAAAGATTGTAGTAACATGGGTTGCCAATTTTCAATCATATTGAAAGGCATCATTTTGAGTTCTGGACTAGACGCTTCCTTTTCGAAATAATTCTTTACCAAAGTATAATCCTCCTCGCTTAGTAAATCTACCAATTTTGCATCTTTCATTGGAGCCATAGAAAGCATTTTCATACTCATACCCATCATATTGCTCATGTCAATCTCCAAAACCAAACATTTGGTTTTCTTGAAGTACTTTTTCGTATTTTCTGTCAAGAAAAAATCATCCTTACCAATCATATGAATTGTTCCATAAATATAAGAAGGCTTGATTCCATTACCTGTTACCTTCCACAATAATGATTTTTCTAAAGGTTCTGTTTCTTGCGCACTTAGGCTAAAACTACTGAATACACTAACAAATAGTAGTGTGATTAAGAGCCATTGTTTTTGTATTATTGTCATAATGTCTAACTATATTATCTAAACTAAAATTAATTGGATAATCAAGAATTTGCATTCTTACTCCAGTGAATTACACAACTTCAAAATTTATTAAAATATTGGCAATCAAGCTAATTAAATTACTCTTTTACCATATCCTTAACATCATCGGTGTAGACAACTTCCAAATCATTACTCGCATTTGCAAAGATAAATAATCCTCCGATTTCTGCATTTGACTTAGCAATTTCCAGAGCAGGTTCCAAGCCCATTGCCATAAAAGCCGTTGCATAAGCATCTGCTGTCGCACAATCTTCTGCAAATACAGTAGCACTCAATAGAGTACTTTGCTCAGGATAACCCGTTTTAGGATTGATGGTATGTGCATATTTTTTGCCATCTACTTCGTAGAAATTTCGATAATTTCCAGAAGTTGCCATAGAACGATCACTCAATTCAATCACATATTCAACCTCTTGTGTTGATGCTTCTGCTTTAGGCGTATTGATTCCAACATACCATAACCTACCTGTTTCTGATTTTCCTCGCGCACGCACTTCACCGCCTATTTCTACCATATAGTTTTGGATACCTTTGGATTCTAAAAAGCGTCCAATTTCGTCTACCGCATCACCTTTTGCGATAGCACTGAAATCTAATTGCGCGCCTTTCGTATTCTTATATAATACACCATTTTCAAGACTAATTTGATCAAAATTGACCAAACGAACCAAAGAATCGACTAAATTACTATCCACCTCTTCTACTGCTTTCTTTTCGGTGTACCCAAATCCCCAATAATTGACTAAAGGCATCACAGAAGGATTGAACCAATTTTTAGTTTTTATATAAATTTCTTTAGATAGTTCAACATTACGTGTAAAGTGCTTAGTTTGACTAATATCTAAGGAATCAATGGCTATTTGATTGAAGGTAGAGATCTTAGAGTCAGGAATATAAGTAGACATTTCTTTATTGAAATCGACTAAAAGTTGATCTACTTCTTTATCAAAATTACGACTCAAGGAATCAGAATATAATACCATGTACCTAATTTTACCCATAGTTTTACCTCTTAAATCAAAGGTTTTCATTTCATTTTTGGACGCAACTGGTGGTGTTCCACAAGCATACACAAGAGATAAAAGAAAAGTGACTAGGCTAGCTTTTATTAAAGTTTGCATCAATATTTTTTTAATTCGTGTATAGTAATTATTAATAGTCCGTGACTTTTTATGCTTTTTTATAAACCACGAACTATAGAATTATAGTAATTACTGCAAAGAAAACAAGTTATTTAAATTTGCTTTAAGCTGAGTTGCCATATTAGAGATGTTTGTACTAGAAACAGTTACTCCATTCAACAACTTTTCATAATTAACATCTAAAGCGATACTTGTGTTTGCTCCATCTACAGATATAATAGTTGTGTCTAGTTGAACTTGTAAACTATCTGTCAAAAAAACATCGAAAGTATCCAATTGACTAGGTACTATGAACTGTAGCTTACCTAAATAATAAGTAGAATTAGTCGCATCATACAAAGCATTATCAGTATACAAACTATGCTCTGTATCCGAAACTTGATTAGGATCAGTTTGTCGTACTTCGGGGCTCAAACCTACCGCAAATTTTAATTGATTGTAAGTTCCTAAACTAAAAAAATCACCCAGATCTAAGTTTAGTACGCCCGCACTCATTAGAGCAAAATCATCTGTATACCAATCGCTTACACCATTGTTCTGAATCAAAAATATACTATCGTATACTTCTGCTGTATTGCCCTGAACATCTACCAAATGAGCATCTGAGATATATAACTGAATATCCTGAATTTCAAAGGTATCACCATTCACATCTGTGAAAGGGTTATTGTAGGCAAAAGAAGTTGAGTCATTCCACTGATGATTCAATGCTAAGCGAAGCTGATAATAGGTACAACAACAATTTTTATCTGCACTTGCATCATAATTTTGAGCAATAGGATCTGTACAGTTTTCAATAGGTGTTGCACATTGCGATAACAAAAGTAGGATCGCTAAATAATTGATTATTCGATAATTCATATCTAAGATTAAATTCAATTTGGATGAACTATAGCCTGATTTAAATAAAATGTCATAAGTAAAAAAGCTAGTGGCGAAGGATTAAAATGCTTCGCTCTAGATTTTATCGAATCTCCCAAAAAAATATCCAAAAACGAAGTATTTAAACCTCGAAGAGTTCAACGAAGTTAACCCCGAAGGGCTCTGCGAAGCTAACCCTTCGTCAGAAGGTAACATTTTATATAATTTTAGCTATACAGCCCAAAAATAAAAAAGAGTAGCAACAAAGCACTACTCTTTCTAAAAGTATACGGGGAATTCTCCAATTGAAAAAAACTTACTATACATCAACGATTCAAAAAAAACAATTCTTCAATAAATCTTTCACAAAAAAATTATTTTATAAATCTACTTTTCTTAATGCTTTCTTGAATCCCGCCGCAGAATATTTTTTAAACTCTAGGTTTTCGATTTTTGTACTCACCTTGATTTGCTCCATTGCTAACAAAGGTGAACCATTTTCCATTTTAATAGCAACTAACCATGCTTTCTTACCTTCAGGTACACCACCAAATCTAGTTTTATTACCATTTGCTTGTCCAGCCATCACACTATTAATATCTTTGAATGCCAAAGCTGTCATCATAGAAGCCATCTTATATTCTTCGCTCTTCGCATTTTGAGCCATTAATGGCTGTTTTGAGTCGTAGAAACGATCACAGTTGACCCAGCCCATTTTCTTAGTAGACATTAGATAGTTTATATTATTTTGAGCCTGAGCTGCATCTGCCTGCATTTGGCTAACTACAGCTGGATCAGTTGTACCATATTTTCTCATTAAGTTTTGCTCGTATGCTGCTCTGCGTTGTTGTTCTAAAATTTCAAAAACTGCCTCTTCGTCCTGCACATTGAATTGGTTTTTTAACTGCTCTATCCATTGCTCTCTAGATAAACAATTATTATCTTGTTTTATTTTTTTTTCCAACCAAGCTTCATAGATAGCTGTATTTTCACGATTGATTGATGCTAGATATGCCGCTCTTTCTCCTGCTAAACGCTTTCTATATTTTGGACTAAATGCCTTACTAATTTTACACCAAAAAAACTTACAAGTTTCAGCATCTACTTGCTTGTATTGTGGCTTAGGAAGATCATTATTACAATCTGGCATATAATTATTAACCATATAAGTAAAATAACGACCTCCCCCTCCGACAAATGTAGGATCTTGTAACTCAACAGGAAGAGGCTGATCTCCCCAATTAGGAGGAGTTACCTCATTATTCATCAGATCGCTCAAGTTTACTTGTTTGCTTTCTACATTCCCCCAATTGTTTTCCGCTAACTCCCATTCTGTCCAAGAACCATCTGTTCTATCTCTTCCATTAAACAACTGCATATCCTCTTTCAAATCATCAACCGGCATCATAATTCCAATCTTCTTGTTTGGATTCAAAACCAGTTTTTGTCCCGCATGACTAGCTTCTAGGTGTAACATTCCGCCCGTTTCCAACATATCCTCTCCAGCATTGGTACTCAACGTATGCAAAATCATATCCGACTTATTGTATACTTCTTTGAGGGCAAAATCAACATGTGTAATTTTAGGATCTAAGTTCGCAAATGCACCTTGTGGAATATGCAAAACTGTTCCTGCTGCTCCTAAAACGAAGGTATCCTTCTTAGTTGGAACGCGAAAATGCTGCACTTTATTCTTTACCAAACTATTCAAAAATGCGCGAATATCATCTGTAGTTCCAGAAATTGGTTCTTCCTTTTCTACCGGAATAATCTGGATACTTACACGTCTATTTTGAGAACGTCCATTCACTGTGTGGTTATCTGCAACTGGTTGCATTTCTCCAAAACTATTCACTTCGATTTGATCCTCTGTGATCCCTAACTCCTCTACTAGATATTTATGAACTTGATCTGATCTTCTTTTTGCAAGATCTTCATTATAAGCATTACTACCTATAAAATCAGTATGCCCTTGTATTTTTAGTGTGTAATCATCATAAGATTCTAAACTCGCTTTCAATTCATCTAGTGTATTTTGAGCTTTCTGTTTTAGCTCAGATCTACCTGAATCAAAGTAAATATTTTTTTCTTTTAGGTTTTGTGCAAAACTGAATCCTACCCAAAACATTAGTCCCAAGGTTACAATAATGGATCTCATACTACTTTAATCTTTTGTAATTTATCTGATGAGTCTAAGGTTACCTAATCAGATTTAAAATAAGTTTTGTGATTTTACATGGAAGCTTTCATATACATTCATTGTCGACAAAAACATATTGAATAGTTCAATATATTTTGAACTCTATCTGTATATACACTACATGTTTCAATGGTCACCACTTTTTCAAAAAATTAAATCTATTTTTTTAGTTAACAATTATTTATAAATAAATAAATATAATATAAAAATTAACCAAAAGTATTATAGCACCTTTGATCTACTTAAAATATTATGATCCTGCCTTCAAGAACGTATCTCAAAATAAAAAGGGTTGGTTCTAAGTAGAATGATTTACTTCGCAACAACTTCCATTAGCAATAATCTCTGACCTAATGGAGAATAAGAATTTAATAAAAATGCGATTCACCTAAAAAGGGTAAATGATTATTGTATTTTTGTGATTGAAAGTAAGGATTCTTACTTTAGTCCCTGACTTTTTGTACTTTTTTGCAAAAAAGCAAAAAGTTAAAAACTATTGTTTTCACTAATTGATAATCAAGGCTTTATAAAAACCATACTTTTCAACATTAAAAGTGTTAATTATCAATCAGTTACAAATTCTTTACAGATTATTATTGTCTTTAAATACAATAAAAATAAAATAGCAGATGAGTAAACTATTCTTAGTACTAAGTATTAGTGCCTTATTTATTCTAATTTTTGGATGTAACAATAAAGTAGTTGTAGAGACTAACCACTGGGCAAATGAAATACCTTCTATAAATGGCAAGCTAAATGACTGGCATAATCTCCAGCGTAGTGCTAAGCAAAATGCTTTTCAGTACGAAATTTCAAATGATCAAGAAAATCTCTACATTGGTTTCAGAGTTATTGATCCTAGTGTTCAGACAAATATCATGCGTAGAGGGTTGACAATTTGGTTTGATACCTTAGGGAAGAAAAAACGCCATGTAGGTATTGGTTATCCTTTAGCATTGAGCGAGTCAGATGCAGAAAAAATTGCTGTACAAGCCAATGGAGATGCCAATAAAATGAGTGAGGTTTACACAGAATTTGCACAAGAGTTTGATTTGTTAGGCTATACTGATGAGGCACTTAGAGTATCTAACCTAACTTCTAAGGATATGAAAGTGGGTGCTGGTTTTGATAAATTGAGAAGCTTGGTCTGTGAAATTAAGATTCCTCTAAAAAGAATTTTTAAAACGCAGCCTTCCCTAGACAAGGTCTTTAGTATCAACTTCAAGGTTAATGAAGAGAAACGTACTGCAGAAGACGAACCAAGCTTATTTGATGATCCTTCGTCTAACTCTATTACGCAAAGTAACCCACTGATGCAGTCTCCCAATCGCATGGGGCAGCCTGGTCAGCAGCTACCACAAAACAATCCTAACAGTCCATTAACTGGTCGTAGTCAAAGCACTAGTGTCTGGGTTGTTCAGCAGCTTACTAGCGAATAATAATTAGTACAACTTAATTCTGTTTTTTGCGTATGAAGCTCTGGAAATATCGAAGTTGTTCAGAAAATTAGATTTAATACAGCAATTTGAAGGATTTAGCTTCGCTGAGCCCTTTGGGGTTAGCTTCTATTCAATGTGATGAAGATAATTTTAAAACAACTTCATTGTTAAAAATATCTAAACAAAGCTCTTTTTTAATAATCAACTTTATAAGTTTTTATAATTTTAAACAAAACAAGTAAGCTAACTAAGTAATATTTTGGTGAGAGATAATCTTTTTTGAGCTTGTACCAATAGCAAGAAACTTCGCAGCATAATATCAATAGACTATAAAATCAATTGATAGACATAACTATTAACATAACTTACCTGGTCAGACTTACTAGTAGACATAATAAACTCATGATTGCATATATTACAGGAAAAATCACCTACAAAAGTCAAACAGATCTGATTATAGAAACAGGTGGATTGGGCTACCAAGTTCATATTACAACAAATACCTACCATCAAATTGCCAAGCTAAAAGAGGTTAAATTATTGACTCATTTTGTGGTTAAAGAAGATTCTCAACAGTTATATGGATTTGCAGAAGCGGATGAAAAAGTAATTTTTGAGCATCTGATATCTGTATCTGGTGTGGGGGTCAATACAGCTCGTGTTCTACTCTCTGCACTAACAGCAGAACAAGTTAGAAGTGCTATCATTTCAGAAAATATTGCTGTACTAAAGCGCGCTAAAGGGATTGGTCCTAAAGCAGCAAAACGCATTGTCTTAGAACTAAAAGATAAGTTAGTGAAAGATAGTGGAGCCATCAGCGAAGCCATTGCTTCCAGTTTAATGACAGAGAATCCAGCAAGAGAAGAAGCGTTATCTGCTCTGCTTGCGTTAGGGTTTAATAAGATTCAGATTCAAAAGACGTTAAACAAAATTATCAAACAAAAACCTGATATTAGCGATTCAGGCGAATTGATCAAATTATCGCTAGCTCAACTTGCCTAAAAAAGGGAAAGGCAAGGAAGTTCTATCCTCCAAAATAAAGATAAAAACGGAGCATGCACCATTATAAATTATATACACGCTTAAAAAAATAACTTATACGTACGGAATTTTACGCTTATTCTAACAACCTATTATACAAAGGATTTTACGCGCTTCTTAAAAGATTTTAAGAAAAGTAAGACCTATTTGTGTTTATTCTCTTTATTTTTGTGAATTCAGAACTAGAGCTAGCCCCTCTATATGTATCTTAGTACGCTTTCTGAAGAGGACGTATTGAAATACAATAGATATTTATAGTTTACTTATAGTTAAAAACAAACTAATAATCAATCTTTTATAAAAAAAAATATTTACAATGTATTTTTTTGGTTATCAGGGACTATAAACTATTAATAGACTTAGAATTTACAGAAATTGACAACAGTATAAACGATCTGCGCTAGTTTTGTGCAAAATTTGAATCGCAATTATGAATCACAAAAGTATTTTTTTAAGCATCGCACTGTTTTTTGTATCAGTAACCTTTGCTTGGAGTTGGTCTGCTCCTAATCATTTCGGAACCTATGATCTATCTGATCCCTATGATAGTTATTCCGATATCCCAAATAGTCCACTGGATACCCTCCCTCCTATAAAGGATCGTCAAGGGAACTTTGTAAACGATCCAAATGGCAATCCTTTTGATCTTAAAGATCCCAAAGTTATTACTAGAGATGTACAATATGATCCTAAGACAGGTATGTATATTGTTACCGAAAAAATCGGAGATAATAATTATCGTCCTCCTACTTATATGACTTTTGATGAATATCTAGAATGGCGAAAGAAGGAAGAAGATGAGAATTATTACAAGACCTTGTATGATATGAACAAGGCAGTTGCAGGAGATGATCCCGTAAACAACTACAAGGATAGAATCAGCAAGAGCCTTATTGATAGATTATTTTGTGGATCTACAGTAGATGTACGGCCACAAGGAAATATAGACCTGACCTTTGGAGCTGATTTTCAAAGAATTGCTA
Source organism: Saprospiraceae bacterium (assembly GCA_022448995.1). Lineage (GTDB taxonomy): Bacteria > Bacteroidota > Bacteroidia > Chitinophagales > Saprospiraceae > JAKVCT01. The sequence continues at coordinate 17,249 of JAKVCT010000037.1, read as the reverse complement.
ACCCTGTCTTAACAGAACGACAGCAACGCCAAGGTGGTTTTGATTTCGATATGAATATTCAGCTGAATGTGGTAGGTACGATTGGGCAAAAACTGAAGCTACAATTTAACTACAATACACAAGCAACCTTTGATTTTGATCGTCAGATCAAAATCGAGTATTTATCCGATACAGAATGTTCAGAGGATGATATTATCAAAAAGATTGAAGCCGGTAACGTTAGTTTTCCTTTACGTTCTTCCCTAATCCAAGGACGCCAAAACTTATTTGGTTTTCGTGCAGATCTACAATTTGGTCGTTTAACAGTATCTACTGTAGTTTCTCAGAGTCAGAGTAGACGCAAAGAATTACAGATTGAAGGAGGAGCGCAGTTGCAGACCTTTGAGGTTAATGCAGATAATTATGATGAGAACCGTCACTTCTTTATTTCTCATTACAATAGAAACAACTATGAACGTGCATTGAGTAATATGCCACAGATCAATACACTTTTTGAATTGCAAAAAGTAGAAGTTTGGATCACCAATGATCGAAATGTAACAGAAGGCGTAAGAGATGTGGTAGCTATTTCAGACTTGGGTGAAACAGATCCTAATAAGATGGTTGACCCTAATTGGTTGAGTAGTGGAACAGAGCAAGGCAAAGATTTATATGGTCAGCGCCTTCCTGATAATGATGCCAATGGTATTTATGACGATTTATTGAATACACAAGGCGCACGAGATTTAGAAACCTCTATTTCTACCCTACAATCTAGTTTGGGAATGACAGATGCAGAAGATTTCTCCAAGATTCGTGCACGTAAATTAGCACCTTCTGAATATACCTTTCATCCAAAACTTGGTTTTGTTTCTTTAAATGTAACCACTAAGCCAACAGATGTGGTTGCTATTGCTTATCAATATACCTATAATGGTAAAACATATCAGGTAGGGGAATTTGCACAGGATTTACCAATTGACGCAGATACGCTGAACGTCATGTACCTAAAAATGCTAAAGGGTGTTCGTACACGTGTAGATTTACCAATTTGGGATCTCATGATGAAGAATGTTTACTCGCTAGGTGCTTACCAAATCAATAGTGACGATTTCTTTTTGGATCTTTATTATCAAGATCCAGGAGGAGGAGACAAGCGTTTCTTGCCTGAAGGACCTATTGCCTCTCGCCCACTCTTAAGTATGCTCAACTTAGATAATCTGAACCGTGCGTTAGATCCAATTCCTGATGGACAATTTGATTTTGTACCAGGAATAACTATCTTACCACAGAATGGTCGAGTCATTTTTCCAGTATTAGAACCTTTTGGATCATCTCTAGAGGATAAGTTTATAGAAAATGATGTACTCAATCCTTTGTCTCAAAAATATGTCTATAATCAGCTCTATGATTCTACGATTACCAGAGCTCGAGAATATCCTGAATTTAACCGTTATCTGATCAAAGGACGTTACAAATCAAGTGTTTCTTCAGAAATTTCATTGGGTGGATTCAATATTCCTAAGGGTTCTGTAGTTGTTGCAGCTGGTGGTGCCATCCTTGTTGAAGGCACCGATTATCAGATTGATTATAACTTGGGTAGAATTAAGATTCTGAACGAAGCTTACCTAAATTCTGGACAACCTATCCGAGTAACATTTGAGGATAACTCTACCTTTGGGTTCAATAGACAGTCGTTTATTGGTACCCGTCTAGATTATTTTATTAATGAGAAGTTCAATATTGGAGGTACATTTCTCCACCTTATGGAACGACCATTTACGCAGAAAGTAAATTATGGGGATGACCCTATCTCGAATAGTATTTATGGTTTTGATGTCCAATATAGTAGTGAAGCTCCTTGGCTAACGAAATTTGTAGATTTTATCCCTCTGATTAGTACCAAGGCTAAGTCTTCGGTTTCCTTTACTGGAGAATTTGCCCATCTACTTCCAGGTTCGCCTAATGTGATTAATCAAGGAGCAGATATTGGTGGAGTAGTTTACCTAGACGACTTTGAGGGTAGTGTGAGTAATTTCAACCTAACTATTCCAAGTTTAAATTGGGTATTATCCAGTACACCACGTAATGATGATAATCCATTATTCCCAGAAGCTTCTTTATCGAATGATTGGGATTATAATAAGAATAGAGCAAAAATTGCATGGTATCAATTAGATCCAGATTTAGTAACACGTCCATCAGAGAATGTACCTATCGATTCTACTCGAAGTGCTTATGTACAGTTGTTAGAACAGCAAGATGTATTTCCTAATGCACCACAAAACCCACAAGTGCCTCAGTTATTGCGTACTTTTGATTTGGCCTATTATCCAAAAGAAAGAGGTCCCTACAACTTTAGTGTAGAGAATATGGATCCAAACTCTGGAGAATTCACTAATCCAACAGAGCGTTGGGGAGGGATCATGAGAAGTATTCAGAATAATGATTTTGAAGCTAATAATATTGAGTTTGTTGAGGTTTGGATGCTAAGTCCATTCAAGGAAGGTAAAGGAGGAAATGGTGGTTACTTATATATTGATTTAGGGGATGTATCAGAAGATATCTTAAAAGATTCTCGTCTGTTCTTTGAGAATGGTATTCCTGATTCTAGTGCCAATACTCGAACAGATACTACTACCTGGTCTAGAGTGCCTAGAACACAAGCCATTACACGGGCTTTTGATAATAACCCTGAGATTAGAGACAATCAAGATATTGGTTTGGATGGTTTTGATAATGAAGGAGAACGTATACAATATGAGCAATACTTAACCGATCTAGAAGCAATTGTAGGAGCTAATAGTGCTACTTATCAACGCGCACTAGAGGACCCCTCCAGTGATGACTTCTTATATTTTAGAGATGAGAGCTATGATCTAGAGCCTCCTGTTTCTCCTATCTTAGGTCGTTATAAACGATTTAATAACCCTCAAGGAAACTCTTCAGCAGAGCCTGACAATGCGAACCAAACGATTTCTACATCTACGAATATTCCAGATACAGAAGATATTAATAAGGATAATACACTGAATGAAGAAGAGTCTTATTTCCAATATCGTATTCCAATCTTCCCTGATGGTGTTGATGGTGAGGAAATTGCATTCAACCAGTATACTACTGACTCTGTACTTTGGGAATATGAAGGTCCTAATGGTCCGGATGCAGCATACTGGTACCAATTAAAAATTCCTATTGATCAGTTTACTGATCGTGTTGGAGGTATTCAAGATTTTCGCTCGATCCGTTTCATGCGTATGTACATGACTGGATTTAGTGATGAGACTATTTTGCGTTTTGCACGTTTGGATCTAATCCGTAACCAGTGGAGACGTTACCAGCGTTCTTTGGCTCTGCCAGGTGCTTTGTTACCTAGTGAGAACTCCAATACGACTACATTTGATGTTAGTGATGTTAACTACGAAGAAAATGCAGGACGTACACCTTTTGCTTATGTATTGCCTCCTGGTGTACAGCGTGAACAAGCGTTGGGTGCCTTACCTAACGTACAACAAAACGAACAAGCTTTGGCCTTGAATGTTTGTGGATTAGAAGAAGGTGACGCTAGAGGTGTGTTTAAGAATGTAAACTTTGATATGCGTGTCTATGATCGTATGAAGATGTTTGTGCATGCAGAATCTGTACAAGGTGAGGTAGAAAATGAGTATGGAGAATTGACGATGTTTATGCGTATTGGTAGTGATTTTGAGAGTAATTATTATGAATATGAGATTCCTTTAACCATGTCTACTGATGGGGAAAATCAGACAGAACCTGATCCTGCTTTGGTTTGGTTACCTGAGAACGAATTTGATTTTCCACTATCTTTATTGCGCCAAGTAAAAATAGACCGAGATGCAAGTGGTTCACCCTTAAATTTATTATACACAAAGACACATGAACAGCTAATCAGTGGACTAAACATTAATGATAGTGGTTTGACTGATGTTCCAAATCGAGCTAATAATCCTGTAAGTGTGATTGGTAATCCTGACTTAGGTTTGGTAAAAAGTGTAATGATTGGTATCCGCAATAAAAAAGATGACGGAATCTCGCGTTGTGCTGAGGTTTGGGTGAATGAGTTGCGTTTGACTGGTTTTGATGAGCGTGGTGGTACAGCAGGATTAGCACGTTTAGATTTACAAATGGCTGATTTTGGTAACATAACCGTATCTGGAAGTTATAAAACTATTGGTTTTGGAGGTATAGAACAGAAAGTAAACGAAAGAAGTCGTGAGCGTCACATCCAATATGATGTTGCAGGTTCATTCAACCTAGATAAATTCTTCCCGAAAAAGTGGAAATTACGTATTCCATTCTATGCACAATATGCACAGGATATTAGTACACCTGAGTATGATCCTTATCAATTGGATATTCCATTGAAGGATAAACTAAGAAGTTTCACTAATCTTGGAGAACGTGATTCTGTGCGTAGACAAGCAGAAACAGTACGTACAATCTCTAGTTTCAACTTTACCAATGTACGTAAAGAGCGAACTTCGAAGTTTATTCCGTTACCTATTGATATTTCGAATTTCACCTTTACCTATGCCCAGTCCAAGAACTCCTTCCGCTCGCCTATTGTTCTCAATGAGGAACGAACGGAACATCGTGGAGTGATTGATTATACTTATAAGATTCCTATCAAGCCTATCTATCCATTCAAGAAGCTCTTCAAGAAGAAAATTAAGTGGTTAGCCTTGATTCAGGATTTCAATTTCCAACCTCTACCCAATAATATTGGATTTAGAAATGAGTTAGTTCGTCGTTTTGCAGAAACTACCTATCGTTTCTCTGATCCTGAAAATGGTACTTGGTACGACAAACGATTTACTTGGGACCGTTCTTATAATTTACAATGGGATCTAACCAAGTCTATCAAGTTTAATTATACGGCAACTAATAATGGTATTATTGATGAACCTGAAGGTCGAGTCGATACACGCGAAAAACGGGATTCTCTGTGGAGTAATGTTCAAAGACTAGGTCGTAATAAGCATTACACACATAATATTAACTTGAGTTATAACCTACCCTTCAAGAAGATTCCAATCTTAGATTGGATCAATGTTCGTGCGCAGTATAGTGCTACTTATGATTGGGCTGTGGCGAGTTTGAATACAGATTCTTTGGGTAATGTAATTCAGAACTCACAAAACAGACAAATCAATGGTGATTTCCAATTTACGAAGCTTTATAATAAGCTTAAGTATTTCAAGAAATTGGATCGCCCAATTAAACCCAAAAATAAGGACAAAAACAAAGGAGATAAAGATAAGGATAAAGGGGACAAGGATAAGGATAAAGGAAATAAGGATAAGGATAAGGATAAGGATAAGGGAGATAAGGACAAGAAGAAAAATAAAAACCGTGAGCCATCTATGGTAGAACGTATTCTTATTCGACCTTTACTGATGATTCGACGGGCTCGGATTACCTACAATGAGGATTTCACGACCATTGTGCCCGGATTTATGTCCACACACAAATACTTAGGTTTGGATAGAACCTTGACCAAACCAGGCTGGGGTTTTATCGCAGGTTTGCAACCTTTGGTTGATTCAGAAGCAGGTATGGTGCCTAATACTTGGTTGGATAGAGCTGCACAGCAAGGTTGGATCACGGATAATATCTTCCAAAACCAGCAAGTACAACAAACACGTAATTTGAATTATTCCGGAAAATTAACCTTGGAGCCTTACAAGAACTTTAAGATTGATGTGGATCTAAATAAAAACGTCACGGAGAATTTTGCAGAGAACTTCAAGATGGATACCATTGGTGGTAGTTTCCGACACCTCAATCCAATGCGCATGGGATCTGTAACGATGACTTATCTACCTATCCGTACAATGAAAGACCAATTGGGAACTAAGGGACCTAACTCCTCTAGTACCTTTGAACAATTTGAGAATAATCGGTCAATTATCTCTCAGCGTATTGGAACAGGTCAGCATGGTGATCAAGAAGTCAACCCTGGTTATACAGAAGGTTACGGACGCTATCAACAAGATGTATTGATTCCTGCTTTCTTGGCTGCTTACACTGGTCAAGATGCAAGTAAGGTCAAGGTTGGTCAAGATATTCGAGGTTTATTGCCGATGCCTAACTGGAAGTTAACCTTCAATGGTTTGAGTAAGCTCAAGGCATTCAAGAAAATCTTCTCAAGCTTTAGTTTGACACATGGTTATAAGTCTACCCTAACGGTGAATAGTTTTGTAACTGACTTGGATTATCAAGAAAATCCAACTCAAACAGATATTAATAGCAATAATTTCTATTCGACTTTTGAAATTCCAAACTTGGTGATCACTGAACAGTTTTCTCCATTGATTGGAATCGATATGCGATTCAAAAATGAGTTGTCTATTCGTTTCAACTATAAGAAGAGTAGAACCTTATCTATGAGTTTTGTAGATTATCAGTTGAGCCAGCAAAGCACTGAGGATATTACAGTTGGTGTGGGACACAAGTTTAAGGATTTCAAACCTTTCAAATTGGTTCCAGGTTGGAAGAAGCGTACAGATAAGCGTAAAGAAAAACAAGAATTGCGTGATAAAAATGGTTTAGGCTTTAACTTTGATTTTGGTAAAACTATTCCAAAGAATGAGTTAGATCTTCGCTTTGATTTTTCTTATCGTGATGATAGAACAGTCAATCATATCTTAGATCAAGAACAATCTGTAGCGACCCGTGGTATGAAGACGATTCGTATTTCACCGTCTATTGATTATATTATCAATAATCGCCTAACTATTCGTCTGTTCTATGATTATTCACGTACAATTCCTGCAGTTTCTAACTCCTTCCCTATTACTAACTCTAAAATGGGTGTTACAGTTAGATTCTCCTTGTCACAATAATGAATTGGATCTTTAGATTCTGAATATAATGTTGAAAAGGTCTTGGGGTTTCCCTGAGACCTTTTTATTTTTGCTCTCCTCATCTCTACTACTAAAGTGCTACGCTAGAGTACTACGCTCTTAGTGCATCACAATTTTATGAGTGCCGCATTATTGATGAAAATAATTCTTAAACAACTTTAATTCCCCTTATGCGTTTTTTACTACTTGTTCTCCTTTTGCTTCTTGTGAAGAATTACAGCCAAGCTCAAAAAATAGATAGTTTTGATATAGACACTACTCGAATTACAGTCAAAACAAGTGCATGGAAGCAATTTGTTCCATCCAATCAGTTGCCTAAAGAATTGAATATCAGAAAGAGTAATGCAAATGTTGATTGTGTAAAATATAAGGATCGTTACTATGTTGCTTTTCGTACAGCACCTTATCATTTCCCTGCAGCTAAAACTTGGTTATACCTAATCTCTTCGGATGATTTTGAGAACTGGACCTATGAAGCAGAATACCATGTAGGTGGTGATATTCGAGAACCTCGATTTGCGGTATTCAAGGATACACTCTTTTTATATTTTTTTGAAGGTGGTAAAACGATGACTACTTTTCGCCCCAAATACATCTGGGAAAGCCATAGTACAGGTGATCAACACTGGACTATTAAAAAAAGTATTCATCTAGATGGTTATGTACCTTGGCGATTGAAAAGTAGAAACGATACCTTGTACCTTTCGGCTTATTATGGGGTGAATTTGTATAAAAATAAACATGAAGCAGAACTGCGTTTGTTCCAAAGTGTGGATGGTCGGAAGTTTACACCAATTAGTTCTGGAGCTCAGATTACCACCAAAGGGGCTGAAGAAGGTGAATTTGAGTTTGATGCTGAAGGAAATTTGTGGGCAGTGATTCGCCTAGAAGGTGTAGGTGCATATATTGCTTATGCAGATAAAGATAGCTTGGAGAAATGGCAAACTTGGTACAAGATGGATAAGTACGATAGTGCGCTATTGTTTGCACATAATGATAGAATGTACCTGATTTCTAGACGAAATCTGAAAGGTGCGGCTACTAAATGGGATACAGATCATCCTACTAAAAAACAACGACGTAAAAACTTGATTCGCTATTCGGCTACTAAAAAGCGTACAGCTATCTTTCGATTGGATAAAGCCAATAAGGCACTTGTACACATTATGGATTTTCCAAGTACAGGAGATAATGCTTTCCCTGCACTTGCTCCCATAAATGAGCACAGTTATCATTTGTTGAATTATTCTAGTAATATTAATAAAAAGAAGGAAATCAACTGGATTAACGGTCAATTGCGTAAAACATTCCTATATCATACAGTCTTGACTATAGAAGAAAAGCCTATCAACTAAGGTTTCAAACCATATACTCCACCTGTTAAATTGTACATTTCTGTATCTGGAAAATGGTCGCTCAGGCGTTGAATAGCCAACTGGCTACGCACTCCACGTTTACAATAAAAAACTAGTGTTTTGCTGCTGTCAATTTCATCCATACGTTGTAGAATTTCACCTAGTGGAATCAAATCGCCTCCAATATGATATTCTGCATGTTCAAAAGGTTGACGAACGTCTATGAGTTGAATATCCTTGTTTTCTTTTTGCCACTGTTGTAATTCTGCGTAGCTAATATGTTTCATGATCATTTTTCTTGGGAAGTTTTATACCTGTTCTAAGAACTCAGCAAGATCCTCTAAAAGCCCCAAAGCAGGGACAGCATCTTGAGTGTTGAGCCTAAGCTTAACACTACTAATTGTGAATATACTACAAACTAAGTAATCAGTAAGTAGTTAGCTAGAATTATTTTATCTTTTAAGTAGGTGGACATAATTAATTTTATAATAATTCACAAGGTTTTTTGATGCTGAACGAGGCGAAAAACGCAGGGATAGCACCGCTATCACGAGGCTTTTTAACGAAGTGCAGTGCAAAAAGGCTGCTTGAATTAAATACAAATTAATTGTGGCTAGCTACTTATTAGCGCAGAGTTTGGGAGGTTCAGTATTAAGAAGAGGTTTCCATGATACTGAACCTACCTAATTATGCTTCAGATCATAGAAGTAAAAGTCTACTAAATCTTGAATTGGATAATCCGCATCAATAATTTGTTGTCCTCTTTCTTGATAAATTACCTTTAGTTCCTCAATAGTTTGGGGATCATAATCTTGTGCATAAGCTTCCCAAAACAAATCTGGTTGCTGCAGATAACCCTCTAGGGCTTGTTGATAAAAAGAAGGGTTCAGATACAAGTTCTCTATTGGTTCTTGCAAGATATGTAGATACTGCTCTAAGGTACGCTGATAATAATCTGCATCAGCTTTGGATAAAGCAACCCCACTCACTAAACTAAAGTACTCTCTACTCTTGTATACTTCATTTAGGAGTACCTGCAAATCACTTGATTGATCCAACTGAACACCTAGATTTGCATAAACCGCTTCCTTCATCATAATCTGTTCTACACTAAAGGAGCGGTGCAGCGCAAAACGCTCTATCATCGGATAACAACTAACCATATGATTATACACAAACTCAATTTGTCCTTCTTTTCTAAGCCCAGTACTGTATGCACTTATGGCCTCTTTCTTCAGTTTTTGTAAATACTCAAGATTCGATAAAACAGTACTTTGTGCAAATTTAGCCCCCAAATAATGATTTGGATCTAATTCTTGGATGATTGCCCTTGTTTGTTGATAAATTCTATAATAGGTACCTCTGAAAGTATCATTATAGCCCAAGCACTGCTGAAAAAAGTGATTTTTCTGATGATAGCGCTCTAAATCTGAGGGCTTTTCTAAATCTTCTTTTTGCGCAAAAAACTGAATCTCCTTGCGTAAAATATTTAGTAAAAAAATATAATGTTGATCTAGGAAATTGTGTTGATTGTCTTGTAAACGTTTTTGTAATTTCTTAAATTGATATACAGGTTTGTAACTCATTTTGCTAGAAGGGTCGGCTCTGAGTATCTCAAAGTAGTCCTGTAGGACTATCTCTCTACGTTTACCACTGTGTTGATCAAATAATTTTTTTATTGCTTTGCGTTGCAACTCAATCGAACCTAAGGTAAAATCCTCTACAAAGGTTTCCCAAGCAGTATCTTGCATCATTTGCTCATAAAAAGCAAACTGTCTGCGTCTGCGAATGTAGATATAACGACTCAATAGAAGTAAGATCACTACACATATTCCTCCAATAATTAACCAAGATATAAGTTGTTCCTGTTTAACTTTTGCCTTGAGTATGACTTTACTTTGGAGAATTTCACGAATCACTTGTTCGATTAATCCTACATACTCTTGAGTACTCCTATAGTTTAGCTGTAGTTCCTGAATACGGTTTTGCATTATGGACAGTTCCTCCTCATTCGCAGAAGCTTGAAAAACATGAATATGGTTACGGATTAAGGCATCATCCAAAATAGACTGATACTGTTCGATAAGAACAATAATGCTATTTTGAGCTTGTTCTTCACCATAAGCTTGCGCAAAATACTCATAAATTTTATCTCGCCGATCCTGTGCAGGTCCCGTTCCTACGTCATCTTTTCCTCGTTTACACAAATCTATGATGATTCGGACACCTTGTTTTTCATAGATCTGATTAAGCTCTGTTTCTATAGCTTTAGAAGCATCCAAACTAATCAATTTGTCCCAAACTGTCAGGAATTTACCTTGTTGAGTAACCTTAGTTTGATTATTCAAATCTCCAGAAAATCCATTATATAGATTCATAATCTTCGTAACCCCTGCATGGATAGCCAAGTAATAATTGGAAGTATCTTGTTGACTAAGTATCGGAATCATTGTTTCTTGAATAGTATTCTCTAGCTTATAATTAGCAATTCGTTTTCTAGCTTCTCCTCCAGCATAATACGTAAATACAATACTACTATCTCTAATCAAGCCTAACAACAAAATTCCTCGATCCTCATTTGCCCCACCAATTTTCCATTTCTGATAAATTTCAAAAGCTAATCGCTCATTACTGTATCCTTCAATTACTTCTGACAAAACAGTCACTAAGTGTAGTCCGTGTTCCTCCTGATATTTTTTTAATTGCTCATTGAGTGTAACCAGTTCTAAGCGTTTCAAGGTTTTTGTATAATCGACCATATAATGATCTTCCTCTACCTCAGGTTGAGGGAAGAGTTGTGCGGTGGTCGTAAATGTACATGACACCAAACACACGAATAGATTGATATATATGACCCAGTATTTCTTTTGCATGTTATTATCTTATCTCATTAGTTCATTAGTTTTCCTTGTAACTAATTGGCAACCAAAAGGGTACATAAAATTGATAAAATTTCATAAAAACCTAATTATCAAACAGGAAAAACCATAAAATGCTCAGCAAAGCTAAAAGATCTTTATTTTTTGGTAAAAAATCAACGAACTATCATATCCTTCTACACAGACCTAGTATTTAACCTGCTATGGCTACCAACCACCACTAGCGCCACCACCACCAGAACTTCCACCTCCCCAACTACTATCACTATAATCTGAATAATCGCTATAATCTGAATAGTCTGAATAGTCTGAATAGTCACTGTAAGAGCTGGTATCACTATAATCTGAATAGTCTGAATAGTCACTATAAGAGCTGGTATCGCTGTAATCGGAATAATCACTGTAGGAATAAGAAGACGATCCAGCACTCCATGAACTACTACTAGACCTGCTAGAATAGGTTCGTTGCGCAACCTTAATAATTGGTAGTTTTTCAATATAATCAAAAAAGAAATCCCTTGTATCCTCAACTTCCCATCCATTTAGTCGGATAGCAGCAGCTTGGCGATCATACTCCTTTCTCAGATTTTTGACACTCTCTGCAGAAAACTGGCTGTAGTAAGGCTTCCAAAAAGTATCTCCTTTTTGGATATAATCAACTAAAATAGTCTTATAGAACTCTGTATCTAGATATAAAGTTTCAAAGGGTTTTTCCCAAGTCGTCTTATAAGTAGTCAAGGCAAACTCAAAACGCTGTGTCTCTAACTCTGTAAATTGGTGCTTAGCATTGATGTCCAATAAGAGAAAATAATCCCTATCTGCTCTTAGTTTGTCAATAACCATTTTTAATAATTGCTCCTTTCCTTCTTGAGCTCCTTTTTTGACATAGGTAGTTGTTTGTGAGTTTGTAGAAAACTCTGTCAGAAGCGGAAACTTAGACTCTAAGTAAGTAAATAGTTGTACTAGCTGCTTACCTTTCTTTTCCCAAGCTACTTCTATATCCATCATAAATAAGGAATTCAACACCATGCGTAAAGCATCTAAATCACCAAGCACAGTAATTTTTGAGAATTCCTCCTTAATAGGTTCGAGTCTCTTTTTCAATTCTCCATAATCTACATAAGCACTAATACTCGAATTGAGTTCGATAGTACCTAACCTATTTTGTATCTCCTTGTAGATACGCCAATAAGTATTAGTATGTTTACTACAAGATCCAAAAGTTCCCTCTATTTTTGCCAAAAATAAATCATAACGTTCGCGATCTGCTTCTGTCAGATTGGTTTGATTTTTCTTAAAATAACTTATCTCTTGCTTAATCTCTTTAGTCAAGTGAGTATAATGCTCCTTTAGTAGCTCTTTCTCCTCATTCTGTATATGCTCTAATAATTCTTCTAGACGATCATCAGGTTGTTTATCAAGATATAAATGAGGATTCTTCTCTAATTTTTCTAACTCTGGTGCTATATTCGTATAACGCTTATAGCCCCAATAACTATTAAACAGATTTAAGAGTTTTTCCCTAATTGTTCTAATCTGATCCAACTCATAGACATCTTCCCAAGCTTTCCAATAATTATCATCTTCTAATTTATCCTTGACAGATTTTACTAAAGCTGCTCGTTTGCGAAATCGATTCGCAATGATTAAGACGATAATCAAAAGAACTGTCGCAAATATCACATACATGATTAGTCTATCCTTACCTTCCTTTTCTATCCTCTGTTCATACGTATCTATATAAAATAGTAATCGTTGAGCTGTAGGAGCTTGATGTTTTAGATAATCAGACCTAATTTTATCATCTAAATCTGATTCACATATCCTACCAGAATGACAGTGTAATTGGTTGCCTTGATAGATAGAATAAGTCCATTTATGATGTGACCAAGTACTTGATGGTTGATATAGATAAATATATGTAGCATTCATGGCTTCCTCTTTAGAAGAAGCTCTTATGGTAGCCAACCATAAAATATTTTTCTCACCACGTTTAGTTGGATCATCTCCGACATAAAAACAATAACGTTTGCCATATTTTTCTCGGATTTTCTTCAACTTTCGTTTGATCTCTTGAATTTCTAACTCAGAAAACTGAGCTGAATCTACTCCATTCAAAACCAAGAAATCACCCTGTTCTGTTATTCTATTTCGGTTGAAATCTTGATTGGGATCTTCACTAGGATCATCTTCATCTGGGTTGTAAAAATTCTTAGGAGTTAACTGCACCATTTTGGTCGTTGCCAAATCTATTCCCTTGTAAAACTTTCCTTTTTTGAATTGAGGTCCTAATTTTTGACTGATAATCTTAGCTGCTTCTGAATCCGTGATATATTCTTCCAATCCGTAGCCTACCTCAATACGGATTTTTCGATCACTTTTTGCAATCAATAGCAAAGCTCCATTGTCTTTGCCTGCTTTACCAATGCCCCAAGAGTTTAATAATTCATTGGCATATTTTGTGTCAGGGATTCCACCTAATTTATCTACTATAACCACCACAATCTGAGTAGAAGTGTTTCGGTAATGCCCCAACAACTTTTCTTCTAATTTTCGCTTTTCTGTTTTGGACAAGGTCCGGGTATAATCCACTACATAAGTAGCCACGATATCATCTGGTGGTGGTGGAACTTGCGCAAAGCTCAACGTCCATGCACAGATAATACAAACTAAGGTGAGTAATTGTATTCTCATATTCTAGCCTTTTGAGATATCATCAGAAAGCTCATTTTTATCCTTACCTTCTTGGTAAGGAAAATACTGTTGAAGCTGCTCACCTGCTTTCAAGACAGCTACTGAAATTCCTTCCACAAATTGGTCTGATTTGAACGCTTTTTGCATCTCATCTTTAATATCTTCCCAAAAATTATCAGCCACCTTTGTATTGATTCCTTCATCTGCTACAATTGCAAATTTCTTGCTCTCATAAGCAATATAAAATAATACACCGTTTGCTTCCTTAGTATGGTGCATTTCCAGTTCTTGAAATACCAATAAAGCTTTTGCAAAAGGATCTTCTTCGCAACTAGGTTCTACATGAATTCTGATTTCACCAGAAGTGTTTTTTTCGGCTGTTTGAATAGCTTCTATTAATTTTTGTTCTTGTTCGGGGCTAAAAAAATATGTAGTGGACATACAAGTGAGTATTTATTTTATGAAGTTGTTTACAGTGGATAGATTAATAAGATAATAATAGTCTGTGACTTTTTATTTTTTTTATCAAAAAAAAGCACGAATTCTTTCTAAGAAGTTGTTTATGAATAAAGGGTAAATTGACAGACAAGTGTTGGGAAGTCAGCACATAGCTCCTCTTAAGTTTTGTAGCAGAGCCACTGAAACTCAAAAAGAGCTATGCAATTATTTTACTTCAAAAACTTACATATCAGCCAGTTAGCTTTCTAGAAAAATATCTAATGGATATAGCAAACTATAGGTATCGCAGTACTCTTCAGAAAGGCTACACTCTGGTTATAAGATGATGTAAATTTCAGTTTGTATAAATAAAGTAAATAGAGGTTACCAAGAGCCACTAGCACCACCACCACCTGAGCTTCCACCTCCCCAGCTACTATCAGAATAACTACTGGAACTGCTAGAACTCCAACTGCTAGAGCTAGAAGAACTCCAACTACTGGAACTGCTAGAACTCCAACTACTAGAGCTAGAAGAACTATAAGAACCATAACTTCTACTATTGCTTGTATAAATATTGAACAACTTTACAGAATCAAGTTCTAAAACATAAATATAATGCTGATAAAAATCCTTCAAGTCCTCAGGCTGTTCTCCCCTAGCCTTAACCAAAGCTAGAGCCCGATCATATTCTTTTCTAGTCTGTCGGAGCTGTGCAGCTGTCAAAAACCTAGAGTAATTTTCCCAGAAATCTGCTCCAATATCATACTTAGCTGCTTGATCTTTATAATAATCTACACTTAGGTATAAACGCTCAAAAGGTCGAGTCAGAGCTGCCTTATAATGTGTTAATAGATCTTGATAGCGCATTTTGTCTTTCTCTGTCCAATTTTCCTCTACTAAGGATTCAAAATATGTTTTTTCACTTTTTAATAAACTAATAAATTCATATAAATTTTCTTTATCGTCTTTAGCTACTTCTAATGCATAAAAACCTTTTCGATCCGAGAAGGTTTTATAAGGTTCTAGAGAAGGCAACATTTCTAGTAAAGCTTCTTCTCTAAAATATTCTAATTGTTCTGATGCTTTATTCCATGCCAATTCTAAATCAATTGCCCATAACTCCTGACGCAACTCTCGAATTTTATCTAAATCACCTAAGATCGTATGCATATTAAATTTAGCTAAAAAGGCTTCTTTTCTCTTTTCAAATGTTGCAGGATCTTTATAAATATCCTTCGCATTTTTACTCTCCCAGGTCGTTAATCGACTTTGGATATGGGTATAGATTTTCCAATAGGTACAAGTACACTCATTTGGATACAATCCCCAAGTAGCATCCAGCATACTTTTCAATTTTGCATAACGTTCCTTATCCGTTTTAGTGAGGTTATTTTGTCGCTCCTTGAAATAAATAGCTTCTTGGTTCAGAAGCTTTATCAGATAAAAGTAATGTGCAGAGGCAACTTTATCCTCCATCTTTTGCAAAAAGTTGACATAATCCTCTAGTTGATCATCAGGTTGTTTTTCTAAATAAGTAGCAGGATTATCTTGTAATTTCTGAATCTCAGGATAGATCATCGTATAACGCGTATAGCCTGTATATTCATTGTGATAAGCTTTTAAGAGTTTTTTACGCATGTTTTGCACCTGTTCCACATCATATACATCCTCCAGTTCTGCCCAAAAACTATCATCTTCTAATTGAGCTAAGGTTTTCAGTACATCTTTGCGCCTACTACGAAGAATCATGAATAAAATGAACAGCAATCCTGAAGCAATAGCCCCTATAAATAGATAACTGATCAACCGGTCATTCGCTTGTTTGTCCAGTATTACGTTTCCTATTTCTTTGAATAAAATTACTTGCCCTGCTAAAGTCACCTCCTCATCTATTTGATCTAAAAAAGCAGGTGCGTCTTCACCCATAATTTCTGAAATCGACAGCTGTTCTCTACCCAAAAACACACGTTGCAGCAACTTTATGCGATCTATGCTTATATATTCCAAATAGACATAAATTGTTTGATTAGCTTCTACCTCAGAATACTTATCTTGGATATAAGTATAAGCACCTCCTGTTCCTGTATGATCAAATTTACTGTGTTCATGACAAGCATCTATAGTTACAAAAAGTTTAGTGCCTTTTTCCTGCTTGAATTGCTTTAATTCTTCTTCAATTTGAGCTAACTGTTCTTCATTAAATGCAGTCTCCGGTAAGCAACGCCCTTTGCTATATTCATTTTTTAGAATAATAGATTGCTGTCCAACTGTATTCGGATTAGGCTCTAGGTTTGGAAAGATTTGCTTAGCATTGACTATCTCTTCCATTCGCTCCAAAGCAGCTTGAATTCCTTCAAAATATTGATCTTTTTTGAAGGCAGGTTTTAGCTGTTTATTGACAATAGATTTTGCTAAATAATCTGTCAGTTTGGCTTCCAAGCCATACCCCACTTCAATTCGCATTTCGCGATTACGCTTAGAGATCAAGAGTAAAACACCGTTATTGTTTGTCGCATCACCAATGCCCCATTTATTAAATAATTTGTTGGCATAATTCTCAATGGATTCACCCTCTAGGTACTCGACAGTAACTACAATAATCTGTGCAGTAGAGTTTTTATCTACTGCTCTAAGTTGAACACTCAATTGACTTTCATCCTCATCTGTGAGTAATTCTCCAAAATCGGAGACATAAACAACAGTAGCAGGACGATCAGGAATTTGTGCCCATAGAACATTGGACAAGAAAAGGAACAAAAGGAGGTTTAAATAATGGTTCATAGTTCGTTAACTTAGGTAATAGTTCACTGATTTTTTAATTTTATAGCAACCACACAGTGCTCTGCGAAGCAAAAATCTACGAACTAAGTAGGTGGACATAATTAGTTATAGAATAATTCAAGCAGCCTTTTTATAGATAGGTTTGCTTCGCAGAGTACTTCGTGGTTCAGTATTAAGCATATTTCTTCTCTCACCTTTTGCCATTGCTGCAAAAGGTGACCAAAAGATCTAGG
>JAKVCT010000369.1 GCA_022448995.1 Saprospiraceae bacterium | reverse complement strand
GCATCAAAAACCCTGAAAGGCTCAACGAAGTTAAATCTTGTGAATTATTATAAAATTAATTACGTCCACCTACTTAGAAATGAATGCAATAAGAATTGAATTAGAAAACAAAAATCTAACAAACATATGGCAGAATATAATAAACCCTCTACGATTCAAGAGGTAGACGAAAATTTTGGACAGATCAAACCAAATATGACAGCTACTATGGCCTATAATGAGAGCTCTAGATGCTTGTTTTGTTTTGATGCACCATGTGTAAAAGCTTGTCCAACCAGTATTGACATCCCCTTGTTTATCCGACAAATATATACGGGGAATATAACAGGCTCTGCTAAGACGATTTATGACTCTAACTACTTTGGGAACATATGTGGAAAGGTTTGTCCTACAGAAGTATTGTGCGAGGGGTCTTGTGTGTATACCAACCAAAATGAACCTCCTATCGAGATAGGTCGCTTACAAAGTTTTTCTACTAGAGAAGCTATTCAAGAGAATAAACAACTCTATACCACAGCTCCTGCAAATGGAAAAAAGGTAGCTATTATTGGTGCAGGTCCTGCAGGAATTGCTTGTGCTTGTGAATTGAGGCTACTAGGCTACGAAGTGCATATTTGGGAAGCCAAAGCACATGCATCAGGTCTGACCATTTATGGTGTAGCACCATATAAAATTACCAATCAAGAGGCTTTGGACGAGGTAGAATATCTACAAAAACAGTTTGGTTTTCAAGTTTTTTATAACAAAAAAGCAGAAACGGAAGCACACTTCAACACTTTGAAAAAAGACTATGATGCAGTGTTTCTTGGAATTGGTCTTGGAAGAACACGTAGTTTAGGTTTAGATGGAGAAAATCTAGAAAACTGTGTAGGAGCTACAGAATTTATAGAAAAATTTAAATTAAACCCTTTAGGGACGTTTATTGGTAGTCGAGTTGTAGTCATTGGTGGAGGAAATACAGCAATGGATGCTGCTTCTGAAACAGCTCGTATGGGTGCAGAGCAAGTTTATTTAGCTTATCGTCGTTCTAAGGATTCGATGGGAGCTTATGAATTTGAATATGATCTAGCCAAAGGAGTGGGAGTGCAAGGCATTTTTAGTGCTTCTCCTGTAGCTATTTTAGGGAAAGAACAGGTAGAAGGTCTGCGTTTTATTCGTACAGAGGTAAAGAATGGTAAGCTGGTAAATATAGAAGGTAGCGAGTTTGATATTGCCTGTGATATGGTAGTCAAAGCTACTGGACAAGAGAAACAAGCGATATTTGTTAAAAATTTTGGAGCTATTGATACAGATGCAAAAGGTAGAATTATTGTGAACGATCAGTTTCAAACTACAGATCCTAGAGTATTTGCAGCAGGTGATGCAGTCAATGGCGGAGCTGAAGTAGTCAATGCAGCTGGAGAGGCAAAGAAGGCAGCTAAAGGTATTCATAAGTGGTTGTCTAATCTGTAGACTCATGATTGAAGTTGCCAAACAACTTCAGAGATTATCCTAACATTACAATTAAGATAGTTCGTTGATCTTTTAATTTTAGCGGAGCTGAACTCTTGGGATTCTAATAATTGGTGATAAGTGTTTTGTAAAACACAAATAATTATATATATTATTTTGATTGTCAATTGACTGCAAGATATAAAAGGCTATGTGAAGCTAAGAATCTATGAACTATTGAACTAAAAAAATAGAAAAATTTAAATATTATGCCAGATTTATCAGCAAATTTAGCGGGAATAAAATCCCCAAATCCATTCTGGTTAGCTTCTGCACCTCCTACTAACTCAGGTTATCAAGTCATGAAAGCATTTGATGCTGGATGGGGGGGAGCTGTTTGGAAAACATTGGGGGTACCCGTAGTAAATGTCTCTAGCCGATACGGTTCTATCAACTATAAGGGCAATCGGATGATTGGACTCAACAATATTGAATTGATTACAGATAGACCTTTGGCTGATAATCTTAGAGAAATAGAAGAGGTCAAGAAATACTTCCCTGATCATGCAGTAATTGCCTCGCTGATGGTAAATACACGAGAAGAATGGCACCAAATTGTAAAAGATGTACAAAATGCTGGTGCAGATGGTATTGAACTAAATTTTGGTTGTCCGCATGGTATGTGTGAACGTGGTATGGGATCAGCTGTAGGGCAAAATCCAGTAGCTTTACAAACCATCACTTCTTGGGTAATGGAGGTCGCTACAATTCCAGTCATTGTAAAGTTAACCCCTAATATTACAGATATTACTGAACCTGCACGCGCTGCAGTAGCAGGTGGCGCAGATGCTATTTCTTTAATCAATACGATTCAGAGTATTGTAGGAATCGACTTAGATACCCTTTCTCCTTACCCAATCGTAGACGGACAAAGTACAAATGGGGGTTACTGTGGTCCTGCTGTGAAACCCATAGCTTTGAATATGCTAAAGAATTGTTCTCTAGATCCAGGGGTAACTGTTCCTATCTCTGGAATTGGTGGAATTGAGACTTGGCAGGATGCTGTAGAACATATATTACTAGGAGCTAACAATGTACAGGTTTGTACAGCTGCTATGCATTACGGTTTTGGGATTGTGCGTGAGATGAAATCAGGTTTAGAAAACTTTATGCGAGAAAAAGGTTTTGAGAAACTGGATGATTTTGTTGGAAAATCTGTGGAGAAAGTAAAAACTTGGGAAAATCTGAATCTCAAATATAAAGTAGTCGCAAGTATAGATGAAAAGAAATGTATTGGTTGTCAATTATGCTATACTGCTTGTGAAGATGGAGCTCATCAAGCAATTGGGTTGAGTGGTACGGATGATAATCGTGTTCCACATATTATCGAAGAAAATTGTGTAGGTTGTAATCTTTGTTCATTAGTTTGTCCTGTAGAGGAGTGTATCACCATGGTACGTAAGGATGATGCAACGGAACACAAAACATGGAAAGAACGCTTGGCAGAAGGAAGTGCTCCAACCTCTTTTAATGATCAGCGCGGTGGAGGTGTCGGACATTATATTCCTGAACCAATAGAGGCTCTAAAAAAACGCAAATAACTTATTCTTTGTAAGCGCTAGATATAAAAAATAAACCCAAAACAGATTTCTTTTGGGTTTATTTTTTATATCTAAACATTTACTTGATTTCATATGCAATCACCACTGTTTTAGTAATTGGAATTTTGGTTTCCTTACCATCGGATAAATAATTATTTAGATAATTAGCATTACTGTAATTATTGTAGTTGTAATTATTATAGTTATTTGCGGCAGGTTCTTGTACCATCTTTAATTTACCTAATTCACCACCTAAATTGCGAATGACTACATCTGCCTTTTCCTTAGCATTTTTAATAGAAGCCTCCCAAACATTAAGGCCATTTTTGTGTATAGCAGTAGATGAAATACCTACGAATTGAAGATTACAAGACAAACTAAAATTTTCTTTCTTAAAATTATCCTGTGCTTTGGAAAAACGCTCATACTCTTCCATGGAACTAAAGGTAACTACATACGTTTTGGTATAGTAGGTGCAATTCCCTCCACCTGTATTTACATTATAATTATTATAACCATTGTTATAATTTTGGTTATTATTGTATGGACTAGTTATGCCTTCATTAGCCTTATCTTTGACTTTTAATTTATTAATAATCTCATTACAAGCATCATTAAAAGCTTGTTTTGGATTTTTATCATGTACAGTTCCTGTAATTACTAAGTTTAGACGTAAAACGTCAGGAGCTAGATAAATTACACCATGTCCTGTGACATTAAGCGTGTTGTTTGTGTTCGTATTGGTAACCTGTGCTTGTATACTATGATGAATAGAGATAAGGATAAAAACAGCGTAAAACAATGACTTTAAAATATTCATGGTTAATTTATTTTCATGTGTATATGATGTATATAGATTAATAAAGCTTATTCAAGTGGTGCATACTTTTTTATAAACCCCAAAAGGCTCAACGCAGTTAAAACTTAAAAAGCTAAACCTTCACGGACTATAGTACAATCTATACATTTAGATTATGGTAATTTTTTAGTTCAGTACTGATAACGCTGAGTGTATGGTAAAGACAGAAAAAGGTAACCACTAATTTTATATCTTTTTGAGTTAGTTAATATTTCAGTGAGGTTAATCCTTAAAATAATCCGCTGATAATTAGCTTTTAGAGAAGTTGTTTAAAAATCTAAAAAAACACCCCGCTTTTGACCATAAAGTACAAAAAGCGGGGTAACCACACAGTTAAGTAGGTGGACATAATTAATTTTACAATAACCCCGAAGGGCTCAACGAAGTTAATTCACAAGAATTTTTGATGCTGAACGAGGCGAAAAACGTAGGGATAGCACCGCTATCACGAGGCTTTTTAACGA
>JAKVCT010000368.1 GCA_022448995.1 Saprospiraceae bacterium | reverse complement strand
TAACATTTTGGGAGATAAACCTTTTTCTAAATCTAATTCTTTTTCAACTTCTGCTAGTAAATTGCCTCCCTTTTTGGCTACTTTCAAAACGGCTTTTTCGACAGCTTCTACATGCTCTTTATTGTCTGTGCGAAGTACAGGTTTGCGACCTCGTCCAGATTTGTTTTCCAGACCTTTGATCCCTAACTCTTCATAGTTATCAAACCAGGAATAGATAGTCTGGCGAGTCACCTCAAAAATAGATTCAAGTTCTTTAATATCTTGTCCTTTATGGCTTAATAAAATAGCATGACAGCGGTTGTTATACTGGTAGCCTTTATCACTTTTTTTACCAGCTTGTAATGCTTCAATTTCTGTAGTTGTTAACTTTCTTATATATCGTTTTTTTCTGCTCATTCTTAATGATAAGAATTATTACTCTTATTGTCAAATTAATTGTGGCTATCTACTTAAGTAGGTGGACATAATTAGTTATAGAATAAGTAAATTAGAATTTTTGTAGATAGCTCTGCTTCACAGAGCACTTCGTGGTTCAGTATTAAGCATGTTTCTTCTCTCACCTTTGTCCATCTACTTAGCACTTAGTTTCTGAGTGCATTGCACATAAAAAAAGGTTTGTCTTCCCGACAAACCTTCCAAATAATTTCAAAACATTTATAATTTACCCTAATCCTATTCTTATTAGTAAAGTTGCCTCGTAGCTGATTCGCTACTTAACTACGAGAACATTTGGATTGTTACCTAATATGAAGTATCCAAATTATTAGTACAGCGTACTTAAGTAAGTAGGTGGACATAATTACTTATACAACCGCATTAGATAGGATATACCCTACTTAATAGAGCATAATATAAATTTTATGAGTTAATTAGGGATGTTTAGTATTGAAATAACTTGCTGATAATTAGTTGTTTACAATGCGAGTTAAAAAATAAATTTATTTTGTACAGCCCTTTGGGGTTAGTTTCACTGAGCCCTTCGGGGTTAGCCCTTAGCTAAATACTCTAATAAAAAATTATATGATATAGTATTGAATGAGCAGAGCTCTTAGGAAAGGAACTTGGATAAACCGTTGTTATTAGTTAATACTCTGTAGAATATAGTCTGCTCGATGAGGAGAAAAGTTGAAATTAGAAATGAAACTAGGTTTTTTACGAATCTCTATTTTTAAACTCTGTTCTTTCTTTCTGGCGACTATTTGTTTAAAATCTACTACAGCCTTAAACTTATTAGGGCGCAGGCGATCATAGTCACTCACTCCAACTACACAAGAAATATCAATGGATCTAGGTAGAATAATCAAGAGTAAGCTATCGGGAGCATTGACGACTTCGATAGGGACTTTCAAACGCTTCTCTGTAGTCTCTTCTACTTCACCTCTACAAATAACTACATTAGGCGTAAACGTAACATTAGCATTACTATGGACTCGTAAGGGAAGATTGCGCTCAAAACTCTGTTCTACATCTTGCATTATCAATGTGCTGGTCGACCATTCGTGGATATCTCGAACAATAGAAGCTGGGCCCTTGACTCGGATCATTTGTGGATAAATTCGGATAGAATCTTTATACTGATACAAAGGAGCTAGGGTTACATTCTCATCCAAACGCACAGGAATTTTTTTGATTGCTAGATCTTCTAAAGACAGAATAATATTATTGGGACGTATATTCTCAATTTTGAGATTGCTAGATAGCTGACGACTGATTTTACTTTCTAATAAGAGTGAACTAATTGTCCTTGTGGTATTTTCAGCTGTATTAACATCTAGGTCAACCTGATAATTTCCACGGCTCATGAAGGTGCTGATCAAATCCCAACCTGTACCACTGATATCAACTTCTATAAATTCAGGTGCAGGTTCTGTTAGTATTTTTTTATCAGGAAGTGTATATTGGGTAGGAATAGATATCGTACTCTGATAGGTATAACTCAATTTAGTAAATAACCAAAATATAAAAGCAATACCAATACAAAGTATTAGTATTGCTCGATCACTCTTGAAGAGTTGCTTTATATTGCTAGCAGAATCACTCATGACTAGATAGTCCTTAGTTTAAGCTTCCTGTTTAGTTTTTTTACTTGTGCTATCTTTTTTCTCTGAAGAACTACTTTTACCTTTTACTTTTGCCTGTGACATATCCACAGAAATACAAGATCTATTGACTACAATATGAGTTTTTGTTGCGATAAGCACAGTGATATCGTTATCTTTGATATCCATGATCGTTCCATGAATTCCTCCTATGGTTACTACCTTTTGTCCTTTCTTTAGATTAGATAAAAAGTTATTTTGTTCTTTCTTGATCTTGCTTTGCGGTCTAAGCATCAAGAAATAAATGATAGCAAATGCTGCACCTAAAAATAAAAAAGTGATCATAGGGCTTGAGCCACCTTGTGGTGGAGCAGCCTGCCATAATAATGTCAAATGGTCTAACATTGATTTTAAATTTCTATAAAATTATTATAAAATTAATTATGTTTCCCTACTTCAATAGTTCGTAGGTTTTTAGCTTCGCTGAGTCCTTCGAGATTAGCTTTTTGAGCCTTTCGGTATTCGTAACTAATTGATAGTCGTAAGTATGTGTGAGATCCGTGAAGTTTTGTGAAATTGTGGTTATCAATCAGTATAAACCACAAAGTGTTCAGCGGAGCTAAAATTAAAAAATCAGCGAACTATCATACTTAAGTAGTATTAAAATAAGCAAGAGACTATTATGAATCTTCCTCTACCAGTACATCTGCATAGATTTTTAATCTATTCTTTGAGGGGATTGTATTCGCCTCAATTGTTACATTTTTGCTTTGCTCACCCTTTTTACCTTTACTATTGAATGTCACCTTTATCTCTCCTGTTTCCCCTGGATTGATCGGAGCCTTAGGATAGTCAGGAACAGTACAACCACAGCTACCTGTTGCATTAGAAATAGTTAAGGGATTAGAGCTTGTATTTTTGAATTTGAAGACATGTGATACTTTTTCACCTTCTTTTATTTCCCCAAAGTTGTGTGCAGTTTCTTCAAACTCCATAGTTGCAGCTTTATCTGGAGATACACTAGAGCTGCCTTGTATACTTTCTCCTTTATTATCATCTCCACAAGCTGTTAGGAATAAGCCCAAAGTGCAAATAAGCAAAAAGAATTTCATTATTTATTTAAAATTATATGAATACTATATCCTACAGAAAAGTTAGATAAATATTCGTTGTGGTTAAATAATAGTTCGTAGATTTTTAACTTCGTTGAGCTTTTTAGGATTTTACCAAAAATCAAAAACGATACAGACTATATTAATACTTATATAAGGTAAAAACAAGAAATAAGTTTATTCTTTCAAGCCTCTACCTGTTTTGTGAATCTTTCCTTGTGTTTTCAATTCTTTCATGAGTCGATCCAAAACACCATTTACAAAACGTTTACTTTTATTTGTACTGTAAGTTTTGGCTAAGTTGATATACTCATCAATAGTTACCTTCGTAGGAATAGAAGGGAAGTACAAGAATTCACAAAGTGCTAATTTCATCAGAAACATATCAATAATTGCAATTCTATCTTCTTGCCAACCTTTAAGTTTACTTCCAATCATTTGTTGCAGCTCCTCATCATGTCGAATCGCAGTGTATAGGAGTTCTTTTCCAAAGTCATGTACGAATTCCGGATTTGCTTTTTGATCAGTATAGAAGGATTCATTGTCAGGTAAGCCACGCACACTTTTCTTAATCGCTGCAAAAACCAGAGAGTTATCATCATCCCAAGTAGCAAATAAATCCTCCAATTGTTCCAAGAAGGTTTCATTTTCACACATGGTTTTGTACATCTTTACCAAAGCATATTGATGCTCGCGCACAGGAACACGTTCCATATTTTGGTAACTTTCAAAGTATTCAGAAGCTGCAAATTCTTGGTATAGGGTGCGGACTAGATCTTTATCTACTTTGGTAGTAATTTGAAAATCTCTAATTAAACGTTCAAATTCCTTATTCTCTCGAATACTCTTAATCACTGGATTATTATAAAGAAGTAAACTTAGTTTTTTATCTTTTTCGGTAGGAACTAATTTTTTTTGCTTTATATCGTAATCCTTTTTATTGTAGTTAGCCACTCTTAGTATGTATAACATGTTGAATACATAGAGTTTATAGCTTTCTTGTACAGATCGTAAATAATTGCGTTCTGCAATAGCAGTATCTGCTTCTCCTGTTTGTAAAAAGGTGTATAGAGCGTGTAATACTTTTATTCGAATGTTGTTGCGACTAAGCATAGTAAAAATAAGAACTTTGGTGT
The DNA here is from genome assembly GCA_022448995.1 of Saprospiraceae bacterium. Classification (GTDB taxonomy): domain Bacteria; phylum Bacteroidota; class Bacteroidia; order Chitinophagales; family Saprospiraceae; genus JAKVCT01. Next base: position 112 of record JAKVCT010000368.1, on the reverse strand, counting down.
TTGCTTTTCTAAAAATATGTGTCAGATAAATTATTTTAAGTAGGTGGACGTAATTAATTTTATAATAATTCACAAGATTTTTTGATGCTGAACGAGGCGAAAACCCCGAAGG
>JAKVCT010000367.1 GCA_022448995.1 Saprospiraceae bacterium | reverse complement strand
GAACATATTCAATCCCCTACTCTAGTTAATAAACTCGATGAATACCTTTCATTTCCTAAGTTTGACCCACATGGAGATCCAATACCTAATGAACAAGGTATCATACCTGGACGAACTAAGGCTCTTCTTGCAGAATGTGAAATAAATACAATTGTAACATTTGTTGAAATAAAGGATTCCGAACCAGATTTTTTGAAGTATTTAGATCAAATAGGCCTTCAAATGGGACATCAAATAGAAATTAAAGATCGAATTGATTTTGATAACTCTTTGAGGATTCAATTTGATGGACATAAAATATTCATATCACACATAGTAGCTAACAACATATATGTCACTAAGAATTAAATCGATTTTATATATAGCCAGTATTTCACTGATTTTCTTGAGTTGCAGTCAAAGTGCTCAGCCTACTGATAATGGCAAAATTAAGGTGGTTTGTACAACTGGAATGATTGAAGATGCATTAATCAATTCATTGGATACTAATTTTTCTATTTCTGCCTTAATGGGACCTGGCGTAGATCCTCATCTTTATAAAGCAACTCCGAAAGATTTACAGCTCCTTAGAGCCGCAGATGTAATAGTATACAATGGGCTACATTTGGAAGGTAAGCTTCATGAAGTATTTAATAAGCTATCTAAAACAAAACACCTTATAGCTGTTGCCGATGGAATCGCTAAAGACAAACTTCGGTCTGGTGATGAAATGAGTTATGATCCACATATATGGTTTGATGTAATGTTATGGTCAAATGCTGTGGAGTATTGCTCCTACTCTATTAGACAACTATATCCAGAATTTACTAACTCAATAAAACCTAAAACCAATGCGTACTTGGACTCACTAAAACTACTGAATGATGAGATTAAGGCGTATCTAAATCAAAATTTAAATTCAGATAAAAGAATCTTGATTACAGCTCATGATGCCTTTGGATATTTTGGTCAAGCTTATGAATTTAAAGTTTTAGCCATAAAAGGTATGAGTACTGTTTCTGATGTTAATCTTAAGCATGTAAATGAACTATCTAAGCTAATAATACAAAAAAGAATAAGAACCATATTTCCAGAGACATCTCTTCCAGAGGGAAATGTAGGAGGTATTGTAGAAGCTTGTAATAAACTTGATCATCCTTTAAAACTAGGTTCTGCATTGTATTCAGATGCCTTGGGTTTATCCAATACAGGAAAGGGTACTTATGTAGGAATGTTCCGTTATAATGTTAAATCTATTGTGGAGGGATTAAAAGATGAGTAATTCAAACCCTGTACTTGAAGTTCACGACTTAACTGTAAGTTATAATAAGAAGCCTGTTTTGTGGGGAGTAGATTTCTCTATAGACCAAGGAAACTTAGTAGGTATTATAGGTCCAAATGGAGCGGGTAAATCTACCTTGATCAAGTCTATCATGGGGTTAGTAGACAAAAGTGCTGGGTTCAGTAAAGTATTTGGTCGTGATCTAAAACAAGTAAGAAACAAGATTAGCTACGTTCCTCAACGTGGATCTGTGGATTGGGACTTTCCTGCAACTGTATTCGATGTTGTGCTGATGGGTACTTATGGGAAATTAGGTTTGTTCAAACGACCTAAAAGAGCTCATAAAGAAGCAGCCAATAATGCGATTAAGAGCGTTGGTTTACAAGGTTTAGAAGATAGACAAATAGCTCAATTATCTGGAGGTCAACAGCAAAGAGTATTTTTAGCTAGAGCATTAGCACAAAATGCTGAATTGTACTTTATGGATGAACCTTTTGCTGGAGTGGATGCCGCTACAGAAAAGACTATCATCGAGATACTTAAAAATTTAAAGAATCAAGGGAAAACTGTTTTGGTTGTCCATCATGACCTACAAACGGTTTCAGAGTATTTTGATCAGGTAATACTTTTAAATACCCGATTAGTAGCTTTTGGAGATACTGACAAGACTTTTACCGAAAATAATCTGCAAGAAACTTATGGAGGTAAACTGACATTACTTAGTGAGATAAGAAACCTAATGGCAAAAGAAGAAATGCCTTCAAGAGAGAAATGATAGAATTTAACCCTATCATATTAAATGTAGTTATTGGAGCGACCATTTTGGCAATTACTTCAAGTATTGTTGGTGTATTTGCATTTCTTCAAAAGAAAACCTTGGTTGGTGATGCAATTTCTCATGCAATACTACCTGGAGTATGCTTAGCTTTTATGCTCACCAATAGTAAAAATCCAATTTATTTATTTGCGGGTGCTTTTGCATCAGGTTGGTTTGGTTCCTTTTTGATTGAATTTATAAGTAGTAAATCACGAATTAAAAAGGACTCATCTATATCAATTATTCTTAGTCTCTTTTTTGGAATAGGTATGACATTACTGAGCTATATTCAAAATCATGACTATAGTGACAAATCAGGTCTAAACCATTACCTATTTGGTAGTATAACAAGTATTACTACTAGTGATATATACCTATTTACTTCGGTATCCTTAATAACTCTTTTTGTTATTTATTTTTTATTTAAGGAGTTCAGGTTAGTAAGTTTTGACCCAGAGTTTTCTAACAGCATCGGTATCAATATTAAAGTCATCAATAGAGTTTTGACCTCATTGACTGTGGTAGCAATTGTATTAGGAATTAAGGCTGCTGGTGTAGTACTTATGGCAGGAATGATCATAACGCCGGCTGCAATTGCTCGTTTTTGGACGAACAAACTTATAATCATGCTCAATGTAGCTGTTATTGTTGCTATGTTTTCGTGTTTCTTTGGTAGTTACTTATCTTACATCTCTCCTACTCCAACTGGCCCTTGGATCGTAATAGTCATGTCATTTATAGCGATTTTAAGCTTTTTCTTTGCTCCAAAAAAAGGAATTGTTTTTAGAAAAATCAAACAGATTCAATTTAGGAATAAAATTATTGAAGAGAATATTTTAAAGGCATTATATCAAATTGGAGAAAAAGCCAATAACTTTAATATGTCTTTAAGTATTGAGGATATTTTAATTAGGAGATCATTTTTACTGATTGAGCTCAAGTCTGGGTTAAGAAGACTAACTAGCCAAGGTTATCTTGAAAAAAATGATCAAGGCTATGCTTTCAGTCCAATGGGCTTACAAAAAGGTAAAAGAACCACTAAATTACACAGATTGTGGGAGCTGTATTTGACAAATTATATGAAAATTGCTCCCGACCATGTACATGATGACGCTGAGACTATTGAGCATATAATCACTCCAGAGTTGGAGTTAAAACTCGAAGAGCTACTTCAATACCCTGTTAGAGATCCTCATGATTCAATAATACCCTATAAGTGATGGATAGTTTGTGGATCATATTGTGTGCTTCTATTGTAAGTATTTCCTGTTCTTTATTGGGGACATTTCTAATGCTTAGAAAAATGTCAATGGTTGGTGATGCCATTTCGCATTCCGTGTTGCCAGGGATTGTCATAGCCTTTTTAGTAACTCAAAGTTTTAACAATGGATATATGCTACTTGGAGCAACAACGCTTGGAATTGTGGCAACGTTGTTAATTGAATATTTTCACAAGATTGGAAGACTTCAAGAGGATGCCTCTATTGGAGTTACATATATCTGGCTCTTTGCTCTTGGAGTTATTTTAGTATCTGTATTTGCCAATTCGACTGATCTAGACCAAGAATGCTTATTATATGGTGAGATACTATATATTCCTTTAGAAGAATGGATTCTTGAAGATGGTACTAATCTAGGTCCAATTAAGTTCTGGGTTTTACTTTTAGTCTTCACGCTAGTAGTAACTTTTGTGATTGGCTTTTTTAGAAAGCTATTTTTAATGTCATTTGATAGCGACTATGGTGTAGCCATAGGGATCAATATAGCGTTGTGGCATTACGTTTTTATGTCTATGGTATCATTTGTTACCGTGGCTAGTTTTGAAGCTGTAGGAGCCATTTTAGTAATCGCATTTATGATTATACCTCCCGCTACAATATATCTTTACACAGATTCTTTGAAAAAGTTATTAATCATGTCATCGTTACTAGGAATAGTTTGTAGTTCTATTGGCTATTATTTAGCTTTTTATTTAGACATATCTGTTTCTGGTATGATTGTAGTAGTTATGGGAATTATATTCTTCTTAAGTTTGTTCTTCTCA
>JAKVCT010000366.1 GCA_022448995.1 Saprospiraceae bacterium | reverse complement strand
AAAAGGCTACTTGAATTAAATACAAATTAATTATGGCTATCTACTTACTATAGATAAATAACAAATTACATAATAATGATTTTCAAAATAATTATGTTAGTAATCCTCTTATCTATGATTTCTTGTTCCAATCATGTGGGCAAAAAAATCAAGCAATTCTATTTCCCTTTGAATGTCCCAATAGAACATTCTATTGGAATTCCTATTAGGTGCGATAAGCAAAACATGATTCGCTTCTTCTCCCAACAAGGAGATACTACAATTATAGATCTATTTAAACAAGAACAATATGCTCAAGACCCTGATATTCCAGTAGAATATATAGATAATAAGTATTATTACAAATATATAAAATATGGTGAATGCCGGTTTAACCATTTTCATAAAGATAGTATGTCTTTATCATGTAATACAGATACAATAAAAATAACAGGAAATTATTCTGTTGATGGAATAGAATTCAAAGATCCTAGACCAAGCACTGAGACATTTTCCGCATCAAGAACAATTGGTGATATTGAAATAATAAAAGGAAGTCTTGGGTACACTTTTTATTACCTTCCTACAAGGGAAGGTATTTGGAGAATTGGAACTCAAATAAAAAAATATCAAATAAAAAAATCGAATAATCCAGACCTCCACTCCCATGTGAGAAAAAATAATTAATAAACAACCAAGGCTTGCTATCTTAATAAGTTCTTCTAAATCCTAATGTTTTTTCATTGGAGGAGGGACTTATTCTCTCAAAGCTATGTTCGATACTAGCACAAAAAATCCTGTACAAGCAAAACCAAGCCCGCTTGGCAAGTGCCCAAAACATACAACAAGAAACCCAAAACTATCAAAAACTCTTGGCAGATTTGGGTAGCGGAAATCGGGTTGCCTTCAACCAAGAGAATCTATTTGATCTAGTGGGCAAGTTTTAATTAGATATATGATTTAAGAACTCTAGAATCCTGTTTTGGTAAATATCAGAACAGGATTTTTTATGGATTACACCCCTATTGGGGCTGTGAGTTTTGGAGCTTTCCAAGCTTTCTCAACTGCTCCATATACGAATGATATCTTACAAAAAGCAACAGGAGCAGCAGGACAAAACTAAGGGTTTATATAATGGTAATATTGCTTGGATGATGACCCAAATCCCAGAATTGGAACGCCAAATTGGTACTAATCATGATTTGGTAGCTAGTGTCTACCAATATGATCAATTACAGCGCATTATCCAAAGCAGAACCTACCATAACCCTAATGGAAATTGGGCTTATGATGGAAACTTTAATACAGATTATTCATTCGATGCCAATGGAAATTTAAAAACCTTAAAGCGTAGAGCTAAAGGAACACAGATCGACAATTTTACTTATAACTACAATTACCAAGGAGTAGACTTAATCAATAATCAATTAACTCATATTGATGATGCTACCTTTGTTAGTCTCTCAGGTATTAATGATTTAGGTGACCAAGCCCCTAACAACTATTTATACAATGCAGAGGGTAGCCTAATCAAAGATGCTCAAGAAGGCATCAACAACATCACTTGGACATTCCAAGATAAGATTCAACAAATTGATAAAGGCAATGGAGTAACTTTTGATTATACCTATGATCCAGCAGGTAATCGCTTATCTAAGGATATTGATGGGGATCAAACTATTTATGTTCGAGATGCATCAGGAGAACTTCTCGCAGTTTATGAAAATACGAGTGGGCAGTGGATCCAAACGGAAATTACACTTTATGGAGCTAAACGTTTAGGAACTTTGCATAGAAATGTCGTTGCTAGTAATGTAACTGATACGGAAAATTCGTATATTTATGATAGAGGATTCAAACAGTATGAATTAGCGAATCATTTAGGTAATGTTTTGGTCAGTGTGAGTGATAAGAAACGAGGGATTGATCAAAATCTTGGAGGTGGTACAGATGGTATTGTGGATAAATATCTAGCTAATGTTAGTCAGGCGAGTAATTGCTATCCCTTCGGGTGGCACATGCCTGATCATAACTACTCATCCACAGAAAATCGCTTCGGCTTCCAAGCTCAAGAAGAAGATCCTGAGCTCTGGGAAGGGGCAACGAACTATAAATATCGTATGCACAATCCTCGAACGGGGAGATTTTTCTCTGTTGATCCACTGGATGCGAAATACCCACATAACTCATCTTATGCTTTCTCTGAAAATAGTCTTATTGCTTATGTAGAATTAGAAGGAGCTGAAAAACTATCTTATATTCAAAAGAATAAATATTACAGTGTTAGTACAGATTCTTATCTGCAAAATGGTTTGAATGGGGTAGCTAATGTTTGGATATGGGCAACAAATAGTACAACAGATGCTGTAAATGGAGCAGTAAGCATTTGGAATGGAGCTGTAGATCTAGTAACAGATCCTGAGGGTACAATAGGGTCTATGCCAAGTATTCACGATGTAATACAAGGAGCTGGAGAGGGTATGAATGAGATAGAACATATGACATGGGGGGAATTTGGAGATGAATTTTTTAAAATTGAAAACTTTGAGTCTCTCGGTGGAAATATAATAACAGGAGGAGGTATTTTTAAATCTGCTTCTGGTTTTAGGGGAGGAAATGGTTTACCGAATACTAAATCTAAATCCCCGAAACCCAAGAGCAAATCAACAAAAATATGTGGTGGGTGTTTTACCGCAGAAACATTAATAAAAACAAAAGAAGGAGATAAAAATATTGAAGACATCAAGGTCGGTGACTGGGTTTGGGCAAGAAATGATACCAATGGAATACAAGAGTATAAAGAAGTCTTGTCATTGAAAGTAACTAATCATGATGAAATCTATAAAATATATACTTCTAATGACACTATAAAAGCTACTTATGAACATCCTTTTTATTCTAAAGGGAAATGGGTGGAAGCAGAAAATTTAAACGTAGGAGATACACTTGAGTTATTGAATAATAGTAAAGTTGTTATTATTCATATAGAGAGAGAGTTAGGTAATTATCAAGTTTATAACTTTACAGTTGAGGATTTCCACACTTATTTTGTTGGGAATGATGGCATTTTAGTTCATAATAGCTCTCCTTGTATTGAAGATGGATTAAAAAATATTGCAAATTCTCCTCACAAAAGGCATATTAGTGATCACTTTCTTGCAGGGAATTTTTATACTAGTGCAAAGTCAAGGTCAGAAACCTTTAAGCAAGGATATACCCAAGAAAGTGTTGCGAGTAAGGCTTTAGATATTATTCAAAATGACCCAAGTAAGATAATAAGTAGAGGAAAATCTCCAAGAGGGCACACAGAATATATTTTAGATTTTGGTCAGCCTGTAAATATGACGGGTTCGACACAAAAAGTTAGAATCTGGATGAATCCAACTAGTGGAAATATTTCATCAATGCATCCTAAAACACAATAATATATGGAATCATTTATCAACTATCCATTAAAGGATAGCACAGAACCATTTAATTTACTTGTAAAGGGAGGACATTCATATTTGGGTGTTCCTATATTATCATTGTTAGAATATAACAAAGAATCAGAAACTTATATCTTTGAGGATGACTATGTTTTTTTTGAGGATCCTACTACACCATCTTCCAAAGCACATCTATTTGTAGAAATTAAGTCAAAACATCAATTAGCAGATTTGGAATTTTATACTGATGTAGATTTAAAGAAAGAGCGAACTACTACAATTAATTATTTACATTTTAGATGTATTTGTCCAGATCTGAAATTCTCTTTTGATGGATATATTATATCGAAAGAATATGTAAAAAAACATGGATTAGAGGAAATAGGAGAAGTAAATGAATTACTTTTTATTAAAAACTATGGTGTAATAGTTGAGGAAATTACTTTCAATAATGTTTATTCTTTAGCAAAAAAGATTCAATCATTAAGTATAAGGGATAAGCATAGATTCTTTCTTGTCTAAAACGCAGAAAAGCGGTATGCTTCGAGACTAGGTCGCATCTAGCATCACGCCAGTGCCCACCTCGCTTTAAGAGCGGAGTGGGCACCGTTCGTTAGTCACTTACTCTGTCATGCTGCTAGGTCTTCCATCGTTCTCAGCATCAGTAGGTTACTCAGCGTACAGCCTCGCTTTGCTGCGTTGTCCGCTCCACCTCCTCCTATATGCGGCCTTGCTAGTCGGTCGGATTGCGGGTGTTTTTTGCAGTCCTATTATTTATGGGTAAAACCCATTTTATTTCAATTGAATGAAAAAAACACCCTTAGCCACTTAGGCAGCCTGCTGCCAGTCAGGCTCTTGCCTTCCTTCTGGCAGGCCCTCCCTCCATCCGCTATCGGGCCGCCGCTCCCTTCCAGCGTAGCTTTCAGTTCACTTTGTCCTCTCCCTTTCAGGGCATTGCTCCTTGTGTCGCAGCTCGGCTTTTTTATGTAGCTCTGGTGCTGTAGCTCGGTGAAAATGATGTATCTCGGCAAGG
>JAKVCT010000365.1 GCA_022448995.1 Saprospiraceae bacterium | reverse complement strand
CGTTCCTGCTGGATTACCTTTGCCTACCTTACAGCCTGTCCATTGTCCTACATCTCTCCAGCATTCGTTTGGCTTTGACCTCTGCCCACATTGTTGGAGTTAGTTGGTGATATTGTTATCCTTTTGGAATGGATTACGATCATGTTGTGCGAAATAAAGTTTAAATCATTAAAACTATACAAATATCAATAGTATATTTTGATTCTTTGCTAGACTAAACCCCTTATTTAAAATAAAAAATTACAAAAAGTACTTTCATAAGAATAATATTTTGTTTTATGTCTTTAAAAAAGTGCTGTAACTTGGTTGCGCACAACAATTACTGCAAAAGGTGACCAAAAAACCCCGAAGAGCTCAGTGAAGCAAACCCCGAAAGGCTCAGCGTAGCTAAATGCTAATTTCTTACTGTACAAAAAATACTTAAATAATCTTATTCAGCTCTCTGCTTTCTCCTCATTAGCAACCATCCACCAAATAAAATAAGAATTCCACCACCAATCCCTAACCACAAATTACTGCCTCCAGACGATACTTTTTTGATAGAATCAGGTTTACCTACTTGGACGAAAGCTGACCAATAAGCAGGGTGAGCAGCTTCGCCTGACGCCTTAGTCAAATACTCTAATTTTGCTTTTTGTAGAGCCATTGGTTTATTGCTTCCTTCTCCCAAATATGTATAAAAACGAGTCATAATCTCTTTAGTTGATTGATCATTCACTTTCCACAGACTCATTACCAAACTTGGTACACCTGCATACAAGAAGGAATGAGCTAGAGATAAAATACCTTCTCCTTGCTCGAACTTACCATAACCTGTTTCACAAGCTGATAAAACTACCAAATCTGCGTTCAAGTCCAGCTTTGAAATTTCATGGAACTGTAGGAAGTTATCCTCAAGGGTATCATTATCCTCTGTAAATACTAATGAGGAAAGTAAAGGCTCACCCTTGCTCAACATCCCATGCATAGCCAAGTGTATAATGCTATACTTAGGAGCTTCCTCTTTGAATTTAGCTTCTGTCGCATCTTTATTTAGATAGTAATCTCCATGAAAGATCTCACTCAATGTTTTTACTTCGTCTTTTGTCCCAAACAACGGAGATAATTGCTTTCTTAGCCCTCTCATATACATAGATCGAGAAATAGATGTTGTTGTGACCTCTCTAGTTCCCTTTTTATAAGAAGGAGCAAACCCTAAAGACTTTTTGTTGTTGGATTGACGTTTCTTGGCATAAACATCTTGCATTAGAATTGCCGAATTATGATAATTGATGCTGTATTGCTTAATGAGATAAGGTAAATCCTTATAAGCTGTTTTTTGCTCAGGTTTTGTAGTCAGAAATACCTCAAAAGGAAGATGACCTAGCGTCCCATCTGTGATAATAGATAGGTGCTTGACTTCTTTGTTATCTTTTAGTGCTGGAGCAACTAAATTCTCATAAAACCAATAGGCATTATCTACAAAGTTGGTATAATTTTCTTCTGGTTTTTCCTTGATAGTTTGATAATCAGAAAGAGAACTTCTTAAATTTCTCACACGTTTATTCAGCTCTTTTTCGCTTATTTCTATCTCCTCTAAATATACCTCACTTGAAGAAATCGAGTAAACATAGAGCTTATTTTTATGTATGGAATATTCGAGTAAAATCTCACCTGACTTCAAAAGACCCTGAACAGTGGGAATATCAATCTTGCGATCTTGATATTTGATTTTATGATATTGCGGAAATTCTTGTGCAAGTTTTTGATTAAGTTGATTGAATTTTATCCTATAATCGCTTCGCTTTTTATCTAATTCCGTTCTTTCTTCAGCATTTTTAGCTTCAGCTATTTTTTTGTCGAACTCACTTATCTTCCCCAATAAGACTTTTTCTTGCTTTAATAAAGAATCAGGAACTTCTCCAAGATTTCGTGCTAAATCATTTTGCTCTAAATCTCGCATAAGCATTGTTCTATTCTGCTCTAAAGCATTAAAAGCATCTCCAAGCATAGCTACTTTTTCTTCAGCTGTGTTATTAGACTGAAGTGCAAATAAGACTAACTTTGAATAACACTCTGAAATTTGCTTATTATAATTTAGTATCTTAAGCTTATCTTTTTTAGTAGTTGCTTTTTGTCTAATTGTATTGAAAAATCCTAGACATAGATCTAGTAGCTTTTTATGCTTTTTTATATAAATACTCTTTACTTCTTTATCTATATTCCCTTTTGATAAAAAACTAGAATACACTTTATCCAAGCCAAGTAGGCTATTCATAAACGTTTCTTGATTGATATAAGAATTAAAGTCTTCTAATTGCATTTTTTCTATTTGCAGAAAATCCTTTCGATCTAAATTCTTTTGTATTGTCAATAAATAATATTTCTCTGACTCTTCATATTCACTTTTATTGTAGAACATCTGAGCTAAACCTAACAAACTCCTTAACTTAGCCTTTTTGTAAATGCTTTCAGAGACCTCAGTATTTAGAACCTTATTGAAATATAATTTAGCATTAGCGTAATCACGCAATTGTAAATAATTAAATCCTACAGAAGCAATCCAATCGTAGTAGAGTAGGGAACTAGCATTACTTGTTCTGTTGATAACCTTGAAATATAGGTCATTAGATTTCTTAAACTCATCAGCTTGATAATATATATTTGCCTTTGTTGTAATTCCTAAAACTTGATCAGAATCATCTGCTCCTAGATCTTTATACACAGAATCCATTTTGTGGATTAACTTTTGAGCTTCCTTGATGTTTGATTGATTGATATAAAGTTTAGCCAAATTCAATACAAAACTATCATAATGCCTTTCTTTGGTTAACTGATTCTCCTCATAAATTTTTATAGCTTCTTTGTATAATGGAATTGCTTCAGAATACCTAGATTGATTCTTGTATAAAATGGCTAAATTATTAAGACTTGAAGCCTTATCAACATCATTTCCATTGGTTGTCAAAATCTCAATAGCTTTGTAATAAGCAGATTCCGCTTCATCCACATCTCCTAAATCATCATAAAACGCAGCATAATTATTCAAGGTTATTGCATAATCCTTATGCTTTCCTCCTTGAATGAGTTCCCAAGATCCCAAGGCTAATTCATAAGTTTCTTTTGCTCCTTCTGTTTTGCCTAGAGCAGCATAGATAGCTGATAAGTTGGTCAAACTTCCAGCATATAGAGTATCTGTCTGTCCTAACTGCTTACTAACTTCTACAGATTTAATGGCATAGTTTAATCCTTGATCATACTCACCTGCATAGAAACTTTGCTCTGTAAGCTTATAAAGCTCATCAAGCTCTTTTTGGATAGTGAGATTATCTACTTGTGCTTTACTTAGGGAGGTTTGAACTAAGATTAATAAGATCCCGAGTAGGATTATTTTCATTTTAAATACTTTAGGTTGATTCTCTTTATTAGAAATAACACTAATTCATCCATATTTTGATTAGTATGAATTTAGATATGAATTAGTTTAATATATAAGGGTGTCCAAAGATATTGAAAAATATTGGTTATTTTTAGAGGGTAAGCTTGCAAATGAAAATTATGTGTCATAAGCAGAGCCGGCTAGTGGTCAGCTTTGCTACCACAGGGGATATCTCGAGGCTTTTTAAGGAAGTACAGTGCAAACCTCGTAGAGCACTTTGTGGTTAAATATGAATTAGTTATGTCCACCTACTTACTTGCTTATCTACTCATAATCTCTTCTTTTCCTGTAGAGGATACTGTGATCACATACTATCTAGACAAATGGCCACAATAGGTTTGCAAAAAAGACAACAACAATAAAAAGTACACTTATTGTATGTAGCTGTTTAAACTTCTTATGATTTCCCGAATCAGTAGCTTTATTCGTGGCAGGTACCATTAGGTAACAAATTACAGGAAGTACTATGCTAAGTATAGCCGTAAGTAATGCGGCAAAACTACCTGATTTATTGAGAAGTTCAACAGATGTAATAGATAAACCTAAGACTGAGATTAAGATAAAGAGCCTTGGAAATATTTTTCGAATATAAATACTCGATTGGTCTTTTTGAAGGTACTTAAATACAATAGGTGCAGAAAGAGCTGTTTGGAAAAAGATAATACCAACAATAAATCCAGATATTAAAAGATGAACAGTTGTGGGATGATTCATAGTTTAGTTTGATAAGTCTTTAAGTAATACTTTTATTTTTGTAGCAACCTCTTAGAGCCTAACACAGCAATAAATATTCATTCAGAAAATAAATCTGAGTATAGGACAAAAAAAGATAGAGTAAATAAAGTGGTTTAAGAATGGATGATCTGTGTATATTTGTCATCACATATTTTTAACAACTTATGTAATAAATAGTTAACCACTTACTTAAGTAAATAAGTAAGTAGGTGGACATAATTAGTTATAGAATAGGGAGGTTCAGTATTAAGCATATTTCTTCTCTCACCGTTTGCCATTGCTGCAAAAGGTGACCAAAAAACCCCGAA
>JAKVCT010000364.1 GCA_022448995.1 Saprospiraceae bacterium | reverse complement strand
GTAGGAGGTATTAGCTGAATTGGAATTGGCGAATCCATTGGGATTATTACCTCCGGACCACGATCCATTGCCACCACTAGCAGATAACTGTACATTTGGGCTAGAAAGATCTCCACATACAGTTTGATCTTGTCCCGCATCCACTTGGGGAGCTGGACTCGGAGCCGAGGCACTTCCAGAATCTGAACACGAAGCATCACCGCTATCTTGAACGGAAAAATTTCCATAATTGGGCGTACTTAGTGGGAAATTAGTACCAAATAAGGTTTGCGTATTGTATTGAACTCCATAGGACAGATTATTGACTGTACTACCGTCTTGAGTAAGAGTAAGAGAGTAGGTACCACTCCCCCCAGAGCTAGTGACTAACACATCATAATTCCAACTTGAATTTCCCACACAATAAACATTTGGAGCATTGGCAGTAATAGAACAATTTGTTCCGCACCCATCAATATTAGCAGCGAATAGAGCACCGTGTAACTCCGCAGCATCATGGTCGATATTCTCAGCAACCACCTGACCCTCAATATTACTATTTCCGTTCACTGTCAATGCAACACTCGGAGCAAAAACCACTCCCCAAAGGGTATTATTCGTATTGATGGTAAGATTATCTATATTATAAAAGTGATAAACTATATATTGAGAGTTGTTATATCCCTGAGGGGTAGCATTCCAAACATTCCATGTTGCATTTGAAGCCCCTTGTCCATCTACGTTAATGACTAAAAAGGTGTTTGAATTTAAAGTAGGACCATTAAAATTCATACTACTTTTACCTTGTAATTGAGATAAGGTGACATTCAAAACATTTTGTCCTGATGAATAGGAAGTAGAATTCCCACCCAAGCTAATTGTTGCAGGGCAACTAGCCATTTCATTAGAGTAGGAGTTCATAGTGTTAAATGCAGTAGTAAAGTCTATAAGGTTGGACTCTAATATAGGGTATCCTGACTGATCATCTCCTTGAACCTTTATTCTCTTATTGCTGGCTGAACTACTGTAGGCATAATTGATATTAGTAGATTGATTTACAGAAGTACCCGTCGAGTTACCTATTTTCAAAAACCCCTTATCTAATAGCATCTGATCAGATCCAGACATATTACCCCACTTCACTCTACCATTAACAAGCAAACCTACTGGTTTAGGATCTCCTGGCGCATAAAAGGGATTTGTACTATACTTTGTAACTACATATCCATTTTCGTAGCTATTCAAATCTCCTCCAATAGCCACTGGACCTTCTGTTTCTGAATCTGTTAAGTCGGCATCCCCTTCAACAAAAACTGAAAACCCTAAGGCAGGACCAAAGGGGTTGAAGGTAGAAACTGTCGGCAAACTCTCAGAACTTGAACTAACCTCTAAAGGAGGAATCCAAGAGATAAAAAATATAGAAGTAATTAATATCGTACTAAGTTGTCTAAAGACAGACGTTCTTGAGGCAATTGAGAAGTATAATTTGTTCATAATAAGGCATTTGAAAAATTCTCTGCCATTTTATGAAAACTACCACTCATCCTCTATACCCACCAAAGAGTACTTCTGTTGAGTTGTAAACAATCTCAGTCATCCTTTAGGGCTGAATACCAATTAATTTGTACTTACATGTAATTACGTGAGTTAGACAATTAGATAAAATATATCTAAATATTAGGCCCTATATATGAATTATGAAAATAAAGAAACCTAGGCTTGCTATTAAGAGAAGCAAACCTAGTGATTCTATTAAAACTATAAGGCATTTACTCTTCAAACAGGCTTACTGAAAAGTTTTTGTATTCTTTGTTAGGGATCATTTGGTTTTTAGCCCTTCATAAAGGTTTAAGGTTTCAACTTGAGTATGTATTCAGACTATGAAAATCAAATAATCAAATTAAACCCCTTTGATGCCATTGTTCTTTACTAGGAAACATTAAATGTAGTATCAAATAACAATTTTAAAAACTCAACTATCCCTATTGTTCTGAATGGCCAATTTGATGTTCTGAATGGGACTGTGAAGAGAAATTTATAAGGTAAAAATCAATAAATCGCTAATGTAATTGATATTTAGTAATCCCTCTACTATTAAAGGAAAGGCGAAAAACAGCTCCATTATCTGAATCGTATTGATACTTCCCTTTTAATTGCTTGCACATGGATTTTATCAAATAAGTACCAACTCCTGAAAAATCTTCATTTTTGTCCTGGGGGCTTACATAGCCTTTTCCGTTGTCTCGGAAAACAAAATGTATCCGTCCATCTTCTTCTGAAAGATCAAGCTGAATAAATAATCGATCCAATCCTGAGTAGTGATTTATAGAATTAGAGAATAGCTCGTTTACTAGTATCCCGATGGGTACAATCCTATCTATACTCAGAGGAAGTTTGTCCAAATTAGAAGATACACTTAAACTAAAATCAAAATCTATAAGTTTTTTATAATGCTTTCCAATTTCATCAAGATAGGTTTGTATAGAGAGCTTATAGGGGCTATCTGAGTCATTAATCAACTCATGAATAGCCGCTATGTTATAAATTCTATTTTTTAATGCTTCAATCCGTGTAATCATCTTTGGATTAGCCTCAGAAAGGGCATGAAGATCGAAAAGGCTGATAAGAAGTTGTAGATTATTTTTAACCCTATGATGTAATTCCTCATGTAGATCTTTTTGGTATTTTAGGTTCTCTTCCAATGCTAAATTACTAATTTCGAGTTCCTTTGCTTGTTGTCGTATCAAAGCATTAGCCTTATTTATTTTAATTGTATTTCTATAAAAAAATACAAACCCTATTGTAAAAAGACCAAATCCTGCTACAAGTAAATTTTCCTTTATTTGTTTATTCTCCAAAAGAAGAGCTTGCTCTCTAGCTTTTTTATCACTTAAAAGCAGCTCGCTCTTTAATTGAATGTCAGCTAAAGAATCCTTAACCATAAAATCTTTTACATTTAGAGAAGCTTCTTTTTCTAATGCAGAGTATTTTAAGACGGAGTCCATTTCCATTTTACGGGCATACAACTTTACCAAGAGCTGATAATACAACCCATTAAGAGAATTAATAACTTTAACATTTTGTCTTCCCTTAATATTTCGAATTTCTCTTTCTAGTTTATCCACATAATCCTTAAATTTTTCATAATCATTAACATCCAAATAGATAGTTGTTATATTTAAAATCATAAAAGAATATTCAAGATAATTCCCAAGCTCAAGCATTAGATTGCCAGCCTTTTCTAAATAATTTAACCTAGTAAATTTATCCTCAGAAAGAAACCCCTGAAGCATGTAGGCCTGAGCTTTAAAAAAAGATATATCTTCTGAATAACGCAAGGCTTGCTCAGCATAATATTGAGCAGATTCTAAATCGCCAGTTAAGCGAAGATAAGAGCTGTATCTAATCCCAAGATTAGCCATCAAGGCATTACTTTCAAGCTTGTGGTCCTCTATCTTTTGACGAGCAAGATTGAGATGATGTTCAACCAACTCCCAACTAGTATAAAACTCGAACAATAGAGCTAAACCTAATTGAGAAAAAACATATACCTCCCAATCCTCTTCACGCTCAGAATCTAAGACTAATTGATTAAGAAGTTTGTTAGCCTTTTCGAAATCAGAAATTCGTTGCAATGACCTAGACAATTCAAGTTGCAGCCTCCTAATACAGGCTTTATCAATATCCTTTCTTTGAGCCTTATGAAGACATTGATTAATCAGTACAATAGTAGAGTCGTCATTTAAGGCCTGGCTTTGTTTTTTAATCAATTTGTACTCTTCGGTAAAACAGTATATGTCCTCGAAGACTTGAGCCTTAGTATTAACTGAAAAAAGTAAAATAAATAGGATGGAAAAGGCATTTCGAAATAAAAAACAATAAGGCATAGATAGATATTTATACAAAACCAATATAAATAAAAAACCTCTAACTACTTAAAAAGCATAATTTGGCTTTCTACCTATTCAATATTCTCCATAAGACAACCGCCATAATAACACCTACAATTGGAGCGACAATATATATCCAAAGTGAAGTTGAATCCCCACTAACTAGAGCAGGAGCAATAGAACGAGCAGGATTCATAGATGCTCCAGATATGGGGCCAGCAAATAAGGCTTCTTAAAAAACGATTCCACCAACAGCTATGGGAGTATAACTTCTCGTCTTTTCATTTTGGCTAACACCTAAAATAACCAGCATAAGAAAAAAGGATAAAATACATTCTAAAAGAAAACTTTGAGGAACGCCTCCCAAAGGAAGTGTTGTTCCAAGGCCATCATGACTAATAAATAGGCAGGAAATAGTAAATGAGGCGAATAGAGCTCCAAGTAATTGACTACTCATAAAGCCCAATAGCTCCTTATTATTTAATCTTTATCGGGTAGAGGACCTCAATATCAATAAGTACCATTAATCACTGATGGTTCCTTATGAATAATTATTATTAACCACGAATAGCTCCTTACTATTTAATCCCTATTAAGTAGAACAAGTA
>JAKVCT010000363.1 GCA_022448995.1 Saprospiraceae bacterium | reverse complement strand
AGTTCTTTGTAACTTTTATTGAAGTTGAATAAATAGACTTTGCAGCGGTTTGATTTGTAATCATGAAACGAAATTTGAATAGGCAAGTAGCTGTATACAATAGCTAAACAAATCTATATCTGTTACAAACAAAAAAGACGAGTTAACTCTGAAAGCTAACTCGTCTTTGGGGTGCCTGATGGGTTTCGAACCCACGACCTCCGGAACCACAATCCGGCGCTCTAACCAACTGAGCTACAAGCACCACTTCTTAAAAGGCGACACAAATATACTGTGTTTTTATAAAAAACAAAACTAAAAAGCACTTTTTTAGAAAAAAAATGGAGTTTAATCCTCAATATTTTCCCAAGCTGCTGCTTTTTGGACTGCTTTTTTCCACCCTTTATACAATTTATCACTCAAATTAGTTTCCATTTGGGCTGAAAATGAACGATTTATTTTCCAATCATCTTCTAGATCTGTTCTTTTCCAAAAATCAACAGCCAAACCAGCTAAATAAGCAGCACCAAGAGCCGTAGTTTCTATGATTTGTGGTCGTTCTACAGTTGTATTCAATAAATCAGCTTGAAACTGCATTAGAAAATTATTCGCACAGGCACCACCATCAACACGGAGCTTGGCTAGGCGGATATTCGCGTCTTTTTCCATGGCATCCAAGACATCTTTGCTCTGATAAGCTAAAGACTCCAAAGTTGCGCGGATAATATGTGCCTTACTACTTCCCCTAGTTAGCCCTAAGATGGCTCCTCGCGCATACATATCCCAATAGGGTGCCCCTAAGCCTGCAAAAGCAGGAACCACATAAACACCACCCGTATCAGGTACTTTGTTGGCATAGTATTCAGAATCTGTAGCACTATCCAAAATTTTGACTTCGTCTCGTAACCATTGTATAGCCGCGCCTGCGATAAATACAGAACCTTCCAAAGCGTATTCTACCTTACCATCTAATCCCCAAGCAATAGTACTGAGTAGACCTGCTTGGGAGTACTTGCGTTCTTGGCCTGTATTCATCAACATGAAACAACCGGTACCATAAGTGTTCTTTGCCATGCCTGCATGGTGACAACCTTGTCCAAATAAAGCTGCTTGCTGATCCCCTGCAATTCCTGCAATAGCAATAGCTTCACCAAAGAGTTTTGGGTCAGTATGTCCAAAAACTACACTAGAAGCTTTTACTTCAGGAAGGATATTTCTAGGAATATCCAAAGCATTAAGCAAGGTTTCATCCCAACTAAGTTGATTGATATCATACAGCAATGTTCTCGAAGCATTGCTGTAATCTGTAGCATGGACTTTCCCTTGAGTTAGATTCCACAAGAGCCAAGTATCTACTGTACCAAATAGAAGGTGACCTTGTTCAGCTTTATCTCTAGCCCCCGGTACATTCTCTAAGATCCAGTGAATTTTTGTTCCTGAAAAATAAGCATCTGCAACCAATCCGGTTGTGGCTTTGATATGTGCTTCTAACCCTTGTTCTTTTAGTCGTGTACAAACATTAGCTGTTCTACGGTCTTGCCAAACAATAGCATTATAAATAGCTTGTCCTGTACGCTTATCCCAGACAATAGTCGTTTCTCGTTGGTTGGTGATCCCAATAGCTTTGATTGAAGATACTGCTATATTATTTTTTTGTAATACATCTTTAGCAACACGTAATTGAGATAACCAAATTTCATTGGGATCATGTTCTACCCAACCTGACTTGGGATAGATTTGTCTAAACTCTTGTTGTTCGACAGCTACAATTTGGCTATCATGGTCAAATACAATTGCTCTGGAACTTGTAGTTCCTTGGTCTAGGGCTAAAATCATAACTTATGTGGGCTTAAATTTTTGAGAGTTGATGAAAGCATTAGGCTTCTAAGCCTAAGCCAAGAATAGTAAGGATATCTTGTTCTATCATACTCAAAGAAATAGAACGCTTGGGCTTGTACCAATAGTGAATCCATCGAATAGAAGTTAGTATCGTAAACAGGGCTATTTTTGAGTTGACAGTTTTAAACTGTTTTTGTGCGATACCTTCCTTTATAATTGCTTCGAACTGTTTCTCATAAGTATTTCGCATACCCAAGAAACGACTTAAGTGGGGTTCACTCAAGTTACGCCATTCATCATTAAACACCGTAATAGAGGTTGTATCTTGTGTAGCAATCTGAATATGAAAACGGATGAGCTGTCTTACTTTCTCTTTTGGTGAAATATCCTGATGAAGTAATTCCTCCATTCGTTGGATAAAGCAGGTAGCATTATCAAAACAAATCTTTCGTAAGATTTCTTCCTTGGATCCAATATGGCTATACAAACTAGAGGCTTTTAGCTGAACTCGATTAGCTAGATCACGCATAGAAGCAACTTGATATCCTTTTTCTTTGAATAATAATGCTGCTGCTTCAAAAATTTCTTGTTTTTTTGTCTTTTTCAATCCTAACTCTTTTTACCAAAAAATAAAAAATCAACGAACTATTATTTTTAGATATGAAACGTTAGTTTTTACTTCTCTTCATCTAGTTTTGAATCTAGGGTAAGGCTCTGAATTCAAAAAAGAGTTTTAGTGCTCTGTAAAAATAACATACTCATCCTGTTCAAACCTCGAAGGACTCAACATAGTTAAATGCTCTGTAGCGATATTTAGATATTTGTGATACAGAACATTCAGACTATAATGCTGTAGTGCGAAATCCAAAAATATTAAATTCTAGTTGAAAATTTGAGATTAGTTTGTTGATTTTAATCAATTGGTAGCATTTTTTGTGTAAAGTTGAACCTAAATGGTTAGTAACATCTTTTTTAGCTACCTATCACTCAGTGAGTTCAACTAAAGAGCGGATCAAGAAATCTAAATCTTGTTGCGTTGTAAATACGTGAGGCGAAATTCGAATACCATCTAATTCGTCTATTCTAGAACCTGTACAATGGATACTTTTTTCACGTGTAAGAAAAGCAATGACTTTGGAGCTTTGGATTCCTTCTATAGAAAACAAAGCAATTCCACAAGAATAGGATGCCTTGAGAGAGGTATGCAAGCGGAATCCTTTAACTTCTTTTTGTGCTTTTTTGCACCAATAGTCTTTTAAGAAACGGAGTCGTTCCCCTTTTAACTTTGTTCCAATAGATTCATGAAAATCAATAGCTTGACCAATAGCTTGTTCACGATGTATATCAAAAGTGCCTGTGTGTTCAAACTTTCGAATATCATCTTTTCGAGCATTTATAGCAGGCTTATAGGGCCAGATGTCAGCAATTTTATCTTTGCGGAGATATAACAAACCAAAGCCAAAAGGCGCACAAATCCATTTGTGTAAGCTAGTTGCAAAAGCATCACAGCCTAAATCCTCAATGCCAAAATCTAATAAACCAAAACTATGCGCGCCATCAACAAGAGTGAAAATATTCTTGGAACGAGCATGATCACAAATTTTTCGAATCACCTTACTAGGTATGATTTGTCCAGACCAATTTGTTACTTGGGTAATATGAATAAAACGCGTATTCTTGTTTATTTGCTCCAAATAGAGCTTTTCAATAAGCTTATTATCTTCCATGGGGGGAGTTGGTGTTATCCACCTCAGCTTCACACCATAACGTTGACTGATTTGTCTCCAAGCAACAAGTGCTGAACTATAATCTTTGGTGGATAGAATAACCTCATCGCCTGCTTTCCAGTCAATGCCTGCCAAGATTGTATTAATACTTTCGGTTGTATTTCGGGTAAGTGCGAGACATGCTGGATCACATTTTCCAAGTAGAGCCAAACGATAACGAGTACGTTCTCTAGTTTTATTGAAAACACGCCACATATAAAAGGAAGGTGCTTCATTTGCTAAGTGCAAATAGTTAACTTCAGCTTCTTGAACTCGTATAGCCTGTGGAGATACTCCTCCATTGTTTAGATCTAGAAGATTGGGCGAAGATCGATAAGCCTGTTTGATTCGTTTCCAAAGATCTTCTTGTTCCATAGCAATATCAGTATCTAACTGAGTCAATTGCTGTATGCTATGATCCACGTCTTGTGCCAATGCCTGATTAGCAAATTGTGTTAGAGAGAGCGTTGTACCAACACCTAATATTTTTTTAAAAAAAGTTCTTCTAGGATGCATTGTTAGTTTTGGATTGTTAGACTCAAGTAAAAAAGTGGTAGACACTTTGTTTACAATTATCTATAGTTTTTTTGGTAAGAGATATACTGTGTGATATCAAAGTTGTTCAATAATCTTAGTTTTTTAATTTTGCTGAGTTCTTAGGAGATATGTAGATACTTGACAATTGTGTATATACATGAAGATGAGTTTGCTTTTGTAAAGTGTTGTTTATCAAGCATTAAGTAAGTAGCCAGCTACAATTGTTTTGTACTTAACCCCGCAGGGCTCTGCGAAGCAAATTCAATTGATCTTTTTGTGCTCAACACAATTCCATTTGGAATAAACTCTTTTAATCTACTTAATTATCAAACAATATTTTAGTCAATAAGATCAAA
>JAKVCT010000362.1 GCA_022448995.1 Saprospiraceae bacterium | reverse complement strand
GTCAGCAACAAAGAAGGACGAACATTGACGTTCCGTAGGAACCGAGCCCATAGCGAGCTCAACGAAGTTAACTTCTTCAATGTCCGAACACTGTAAAGTATTCAGGATGAACCACGAAGTGCTCACCAAAGGTAACAAACTAGAATCATGTAAGCCTGTAGCAAAAGTACAAGCTGTATAAATTAAAGTGAGTTAGAAGAAGGAGTCAATGAGGAGAATTGTTAGCTTCGCTGATCCCTTCGGGATTAACTTCGTTGAGCCCTTCGGGGTTTTTTGGTCACCTTTTGCAGCAAAAAAGGTGAGAAAAGAAACATCCATAATACTGAACCTCCCGAATTAATCACACTAAAAAAGGCTCAGATATTCTACAAATAGAATTCTGAACCTTTTCTTTTATTAAATATCTGTCTTATTTATTTTTGGTGTTGGATCTCCGTATTTTCAGCTTCAGACTCCTCTTCGTCATCTATTGTCACATGTGCCCAACGGATACCTTTTTCAATCTTATAAGCACAGTTTTCTGAAACTCCAAATTGTTTTGCAATAATTTTTCGTTTGGTCTTACCTCGCTTGAGTAATTTTTTCATCATACGAACCTGTGTCTCTGTCAGTTTGTAATTCTTGTTAGGCTTGCGTTTTTCTTTGCCTGGCGTACTTTCTTTGTGAGCTTTCCACTCTTCTTGAGTAACCCATTCTAAATTATTCCACTGATTATTATTATTGTTAAAATCCTTGTGAATAATATATTCATGGTCATCAGAAGGTTGATCTACAAAGTTTTCTGCTACAAATCTATGAACATAAACTACACCGCGACTTTCATCCTTCAGCTTGATATTTAGTGTGATTAAACCACCTCGAACACGAGCTCCTTTTAATAGTTTTTCCTTTTCTGTTTCTTTATCTATACTTTTTATACGGCCAAAGTTGGAAATTTCATACCAACATTGTTTAGTAGATACACCGAAATCTAGCCGTAGCCATTTTTCGTTCCATGAACTTTGAATTTTTGTGTTCTTTTCCATATGATCGTTGTCGTTAAACTCTTTTGAATTGAGGAACAGTACATTATGATTATTGTTAGGGGGTCAATGTACTTAATTAGTAAAGTTTATGTGAGTTAAAAATTTCTACAAATAGGTTTTGTTACAGTCTAAGTTCCTTCATCTGTGGTAGATCTATAGTTTGTTCGTATAGGTATGTTAAGTAACTGATCAAATATCTCTTTACATTGTCCAATTACTTTGAGTCCACTTTCTGAAATTATCCTACATTATTTTCAGATAGCTATTACTTTATAGCTTCACTGAAAACCAGATCTGAAGATAGCTGCTTTATTAATAATAATTTGGTTATTTATTGCCTTGGGAAGGATAATGATAAGATAGATACTGAAGTTTTATAGGATAATATTATCATTATGATTCAGGTAAGCAATATAGATAGATTATTCGATAAAAAATAGTTTTTGTTGCAATAAAAGTGAAAAAAGTATAAAAAAGTTTTGGATTTTGTGTTCTTTTTAGTTAAGAGGCTGTCCTTGTACGAGCTGTTTAACCTTGCGCAGGGAATCGTTCTCAATAAGGTAAACAAAAGCAGGCGATCAGGCAAATCATCAACAGAGTATCTTAGTAATTGTTTAAAAAAAATCCGTGGTTGGCTATATTTTATATTGAGCTCATTTTTTCAGAGATCACCGCCACGATTTAATATAGTTCGGTTTTGGGATGCTTTACAGATCTTCACTGTAGCCCGCTATAGCTCTGTTCTGCTCATTGAATCTGACTAAAATCAGGTCTATTATTCTACGATTATTTTTGTCCTCTTACTTAATCAAATAAAGAATCGTCTGAATAATTAGGATTTCTCCAGACGATCCTTATATAAAATAGACTTGTGTAGAGCAACCAAAGTCTTGGTAAAATGCTCTTAACTATTGATTGTCTGCACTAACTGTTTTTTGACAGAGTACAAGTTGTTCTCTACCTGGTCCTGTAGATATGATAGAGAATGGTACACCTAGAATATTCTCCATATCTTGCACATAATCTTTTAGTGCTTGTGGGAACTGATCGAATTCTTTAACTTGATCTAGATCTTGAGACCAACCTGTATAATTTTTCCAAACAGGCTTGAGATTATCTTGATTAATATCAAAAGGAACTCGATCTGTAATTTTTCCATTACAATCATAATGAGTTGCTGCAGTCAACTGCTCAAAATCATTGAGGATATCTACTTTTGTCATTACAAGTTGAGTAACTCCATTTAGCATGACAGTATATTTCAATTGAGGCAAATCAATCCAACCACATCGACGAGGACGACCTGTAGTAGCTCCAAATTCACCACCAGCTTGTCGGATTTGTTCTCCTAGATCATTATCTAATTCAGTAGGGAAAGGACCACCACCTACACGTGTACAATAAGCTTTAGTAATTCCAATCACTTCTCCAATTCGTTGAGGAGCAACCCCTAAACCGTTACAAACTCCAGCAGTAATGGTATTAGAAGAAGTTACAAAAGGATAGGTTCCAAAATCAATGTCTAGCATAGAACCTTGTGCACCTTCCGCCAAGATACGCTGACCTTTCTTGAGGCAGTCATCAATAAAATATTCCCCATCAACCAAGTTGAGTTGTCTTAGTTCCTCGACACTTGCTAGCCACTTTTCTTCCTCTTCTTTTAGGTTGAACTCTACCTTAGGGTATTGTGAAGCCTGTTGGATGTGAAGCCATTTGAGCGCATCATAACGTTTTTTGAAATCTGGAGCAAGGATATCACCTACACGTAGACCTTGTCTACCAATTTTATCTGTATAAGTAGGACCTATTCCACGCAAAGTAGAACCAATCTTACTTTTTCCTTTGGCAGCCTCTTGTACCGCATCTAGTAAACGGTGAGTGGGGAGAATTAAGTGTGCCTTTTGGGCTACAAATAAACGATCCTTGAAGGTCAAACCTGATTCTGCTAGCATGGCTAGCTCTTTTTGTAAGGTAATAGGGTCAATAACAACACCATTACCAATCAAATTAAGCACATTATCGCGGAAAATACCTGAAGGGATGGTGTGTAGGACGTATTTTTTACCGTCTAAGATAAGGGTATGTCCTGCATTGGGACCTCCTTGGAAACGTGCCACCACTTGATATTGATTGGCTAAATAATCTACGATCTTTCCCTTTCCTTCATCACCCCATTGTAGGCCTAATAAAACGTCAATCATGACTAAATAAAATAAATTAAGGCACAAACTTACTGATACCTAATCTTTAGTTGCTGTTATGTGTAAGAATAATGATTTTACCTCTCAGCTTAGAGATTCAAGTATTTTGAGCAATTGGAAACTATAGAGAGTATTCTACCACGAAGACACTTCCGCAGAAACTCAATATATAGTATTGTATGAAGCCAAGTACTCAAACTAACAAGTTTGTTGTGAACAAATAGCATCGACGTATGCAAATGTACAAAAGCTATTTTAAGAAGTTGCTGAAAAATCCCTTTAGCTTATAAAATTCTTTTCTTTACTCTATTTTTTACTGATTTTTTGCTGATTGTTCAAGTATTAACGAAAAAAGCAGTAATTCTTAATTTAGAATTACTGCTTTTGATGTGCCCAAAACAAGACTCGAACTTGCACGCCCGTATTCAGGCACCAGCCCCTCAAGCTGGCGTGTCTACCAATTCCACCATTTGGGCATGAATAATTGTGTAGGCGACTAATTCAATGCAAATATAGAAGATAAAGTTCAATACACCAATAAAAAACAAAACTTATCACGAATTCTCTCGCATTTTATCCAATAAATCAGAAAGAATGTTCGCTTCTTTTTCACTTAGAGGGAAATCTTTTTTAAAATGTTTGTCCATAATTGTTGACATTTGCTTGGTAATCTGAATTCCCTTTTCTGTAATAACAATATCAACACGTCTACGATCTGAAGAGCATTCTGTTCTTTCTACATATCCTTTGGCCTTTAGTTTGTCTACTAACCTAGATGCATTTGACATCTTATCAATCATCCTAGAAGTTAGAATTTTGATCGTAAGTGGTTTTTTAGCACCTCTGAGAATACGGAGAATGTTGAACTGTTGTATGGTCACCCCAAAAGGTTTTAGTAAATCAGCTTGTTTTTTACTCAACCATGAGGCTGTAAACGCTATATTTACAACAGCTTTTTGATATGCATTTATGAATTTTTTTTGATTAATTTCTTCTTCTATACGCATCTGAAATTATATTTTTTTACAACTTTTGTTTAAATCTCCTATTTTTGCTTTACGATTTGTAGAAAAGATCAATTATTATAATTGTCTTAGAAAATCAATGCTTAGACATTTATTGTAATAACATTTATTTTGCTAAGATAGTTGTTTTTATCAAAAAATAAATCTAATTCTTAATAATAAAGCTTATTCAAGTAGTTTTTTAGGCGATAAATTGCCTTTTATTCAATCTAACTGTGTTAAAGAACCAACC
>JAKVCT010000361.1 GCA_022448995.1 Saprospiraceae bacterium | reverse complement strand
CTACGTTTTTCGCCTCGTTCAGCATCAAAAAATCTTGTGAATTATTATAAAATTAATTACGTCCACCTACTTAGAATCAATAAATTTGATGCGGTGAAGATGATTTTTAAACAACTTCGCTCTCTTCCTTGAGCGATTTGTATAATAGCTAGCCCTAAATAAAGAGTAAGATGGAAAAAATTATACGCAGTTTATGTTTCTTTACTAATCATTTTAGTTCAGCTACTTTAGAAGCTTTGGAACGTATGGCTGAGATCGTACAAAAAGCTGGTTTTCAGTTACAAACCAAACGAATTTGCTTGGAAGGATATACTATTGCAGAGGTACAAGCACTAGCCAATTTAAAGGAAGATTATTTGTTATCTGTTGGGCAATTGACTAGAGAGGAGGCTTGGAATAATTTAGATGCCTTTTTATCTGGGAGAGCTGTTGCGTTCAATTTAGCTTTAGAAGATACTGTAACAACAGAAGATGTGAAATTGTGGTGGGAAATTGCTAAAAGGGCACCTGAGAAGACTTTTCATTTTACATATACTTGTAATAATACTCCTTTAAGCCCATATTTTCCTTCGTCAACTTATTCTCGAAATGGTTTCTCGATTGGTTTGCAACCAACAAACTTAGCAAAAGATTGTACAGATCTTAAATCTTGGTTAGACAACATGCTACAGGTTTGGTTAGAACTTAAGGAGCTGCTGAAGGAGGAATCTGATTTTTTGGGAATAGATAGTTCTATTGCACCATTATTTGAACAGGATTCTAGTTTTATTTACTTCATAGAGCAACTCTTGGGCAGTTTTGAATGCTCTACAACACAATCTATTTATACGCAGATCAGTCATTACATAAAGACTCAAAACCCCATGCCTATTGGTTTGTGTGGTCTTATGTTTCCTTGTTTAGAAGATTTTAGTTTGGCGCAAGCCTATGAACGAGGAGCTTTCAGTATAGAACGTAATCTATTCCTTTCTCTGCATAGTGGTTTGGGGATTGATACCTATCCTGTAGGTATGGACGAAGATCCTCAGCGACTTTTAGAGATTTTAGAATTGCTAAGAAACCTGTCAAATAAATACCAAAAGAGTTTAGCTGTACGCTTTATTGCAGATGGGAAGACAAAAATTGGAGCCCAATCTGATTTTCAAAACCCTTATTTGAAAGATGTAGTTATTCGCAAACTATAAGGCTTGACTATTTCTTATTCAAACGAAACATAGGCCAAAGTTCTTCCATGAGTAGGTGAACTTTAGTCCCAATTTTCGAAGGCCATATTTCATTAGGATTATCCAAATCCTTGGCACGTTGCAGCGCATCGGCAATATAGGGGATGAAATGAATACCCTTGTTTTTTTGGACAGCATGTGAGCGTAATAATAGATCGAGGGTAGGTTTTAACTTTTTGCAAGTATCTAATTCCTTGGGAATATCTGCAAAATGTAGATGCAACCAAGTCTCAAAACATGGATTGCTAATAGCAAGCTTAAACCCTTTTTGTTTTGCGATTTGATAAACCTGACTCAATTTTTTGTCTCCCCAACGATCTGTATCCATTACCAACCAAATTTGGTCGTCTACCTCCAAGTCATATTTCGCCTTATATTGTTCTGCTAGGTTGAGGACATGCATAGGAGAGGAGCGATTAGCTTCGGGGCTAGCCGTAATAATCTTTAATCGGTGGAGACGTTCGTTTAGCTCACCAAAGTATAACTTCTCTGTTTTATTACCTTCACAAATGATGAGAAATAAGCGATCATCTCTGTACTGTCCTGTACGTTTATAGGTTCTATTTTTACGCATCCTTAGATTTAGTCGTTGTATGAGTTTCCCAGTTTAATTCTTCCAATCTTGCTGTGAATGGTATAGCTCCATAACGCCCCTGTAGATAACCCTTACGGATATTGCGGTCATAACGAGGTTTAAAGTCACTGAGCGCATAAAATTCTGAAGCTCCTGTTTGATTCTTTTCAACAAACCAAATCTCATCCTGTCTAAAGATTTCTAAATCAAGTAATGTAGATTCATGTGTCGTAAAAATGAGTTGACCTTTGGTTGCATTTCGGTGCTGAAAGAATAGTTTGAGGAGTTGTCGGATCAGCTTTGGATGCAAACTTCTTTCTAATTCGTCTACTACGAAAACTTCGTCATGTTGTAGTCCTATGAAAATGGGAATCAACTCAATAAGCCGTTTTGTACCATCAGACTCTTCTTCAAACTCAAATTCAAAGGTTTCACCTTTTTCATTCACATGTATACTGTACAACGAAATCACCTTTAGTTTTCCTTCTGTAGATAAACAAACCAAATAATCCTTGTTGGTTGTTGGGTTTTTTAGTACCAAGAATTTATTCGTATTAGGGGCTGTGCGTAGATTTTCTATCAACTGTCTCTTGTGTTGTTCGGGCAGATCAAATACATCCTCAAACATTCCCTCTTGGAGTCGTAGTTCTTGAATACCTATGCCTACATTTTTTATCAATTGATTTACTTTCTTTGAAAAATTGCGATTCAGCATAAACTTTAGTAAAAAAGATACATCAAAAGAAGTTGGAAAAAATATGGTGAGTTTATGTTGAAACCAATTAAAAATAGTCTCAAAATATGGCAGTCGACGCTTATGCATTTCGGTGAGCAAGGGTTGTGTAGGAGCGATTTCTTCACTCAAGAACTCAAAGCGATGTTGCTCTTTCTTTGTTTTTGCAAAACGTTTATGAACAGCAAGTTGTGTTTTTCCTTGGGGATCTGTTTTTCGCTCGAACAATAGAATATCTTCTCCATTTGTTTTAGTTTCATAGAGTCCTTCTTCGTGAATACGGTTTTGATCTAAACTAAGCATATAAGCATAAGTGGTCTGCTTAACTTGTACTTCAAATTCAAAAGTACTAGGTTTATTGGCACAATCTTTAGCTAAACGAAAGGTAGGTAAAGCAACTGCAGAACCATACCCTGTATTGCCATGGATGATCAGATTCCGAGCAAAATGCATAGCCTTAACCAAGTTCGTTTTGCCCGCACCATTAGGGCCATAAATAGCAGAGGCATGCAATAGATTAAAATGATTGTTATTGGCGTATAGGTGTTCTTTATGAATCTTAAAATTTCCTGCAATTAGGTTAAATTCTGTTGTTTCCTTAAAAGATAAGAAATTAGAAACGATGAATCGAATAAGCATATTAATGTTGAAGTTTCTCTTAAATATTGATCAAATGATTCAAATCTAATAAATATACTTGATTTGAAGAGAAAAAAACGTTTAGTTTATTTATTTCCTAAACATCTTTTTCAGAAGAAAAGTTGCTTATACAAAAAATCATTATTATCTTCTTTGTGGCCAAGTGCTCATTTTGTTCATTATCTACAGCTTTTTCGTTTTTATGGACTGAATTAGTGAGGCTAAACGGTCATTGTGATTAGTAACAACTTACTGAATGCGCGACAATATATTCACTGGTTTGCATTACAGAGTTACAGAATACTTTACAGAAGTTGTCAAAAAAATACTAACTATGAATAGAATTTATCTTGTTCTGTTGATTTGTTTCTGCCAAGCTTGGGGAGCTAAGGCACAGAACCCTACACCACGTATAGAGTACTTTCAGTCACCACATACCTTTGGCTTTGCAGGACAAGATCAAAATACTAATACTAACAATGAGAATCGTTTGAATGAGGGATTTCGAAAAAATGACATAGAAGTCAAAAATATAAAAGAGGAAGAAGGATGGGACGATGCAATTATTGTATTTCCACATCCTTTAGGTAAGAATTTAATTGTTAAAATACTAGATCCTGACAAGGGAATGGTTAATATAGAAATCTATGCAGATGGGGGGAATACATTGATGCTTACTGCACGGATAGATGCCATACAGGAACCTACCAAGATTTGGGATTTAGAAGAACTACCCAAGGGGGAATATCTATTATTTATCAGAGGTTTAGAAGATGATTTTGAGAGTGTATATACCCTGTATAAACATTAGAAATAGATAGTATTAAGTAGAGCTTATCAGCCATTCCCGAAGGGCTCTGTGAAGCAAAAGTCTCCATAAAAATCCGTCTCCATAAAAACAGGATCTTCAGTTAGCTTTTTGAACAGTTGTGGTATTATACTAGCATAGGGATGTTGGGTATCTAGATAGCTAAGTCTACGGATAGCTTTACCACTTTTGTTACAAATAGCAATAATCCCAATAGAAGGACAGATATAGATATCAGCTTTAAGCTTAAGGTCTTTTTTATTTTGTTGATAACGAAAGACCTTAAGCTTTTTTTCTTGAATTTGATAAACTTGTTGATCTATCAATGTGAAAATCCCAAAAGTATCCACTACAGGTTTCCCATTTATGTGAATAGTATCTAATATATAATAAGGTTTGGAGCTGTCCTCAAATTCAAACTGATGTAATTTCGGGATATGATTTTGCTTGTTATAAATAAAACTATCATTGAAATGGTAATATACAGAATCTACATAAACCTTGATATGAAGT